>JAHFOV010000020.1 GCA_023261505.1 Planctomycetota bacterium | reverse complement strand
TCACCCCTGTGAAGTTGCAATTTGTGGATATCCTCGGCTAGCTCTTTATCTATCTTTTCCAGCTCCGCTATCTTCTTCTTTCTTTCCTGATCGTTCTCTAGGGCCTTAGAAGTCCTATTGTACTCCTGTCTGAGCTCTTTGTACTCTTCTGTGGCCAGGGCCTCAGAAGCCATCTTCAAATCTTTCTGGGCCTTTGCATCAGCCAGGATCAGAAATTTCCGCTGGTAGTGTTTCCAGGGTCTTCTCCCTAGCACCTCGTCGTAAACAGCCCAAATGGTGCTTATAACAAGCAAAGTAACTACCAGGGCAAACAACCACGAATAAGACTTTTCTTCTATGGGATCTCTTCTCTCAGGCATTTGTCTTTGCTCAGATATTAAACCAGGGTGTAACCAGGATGTACTTGATAGAAAACGCAAGACGAAGGACAATCTTGATGGACAGAGCCATCATCGTCCAGAAGAAAAAGCCGACTACGCTGTAGCGGATGAGCCCTAATTGGTCTATTATTGGGGCACTACGCTTCTTGAGCCAAAGATAGGGTATTAGCATCCCGAGCCCAAAATATGTAAGGATCGTAATGATACCTAGAAGGAGCCCCGCAGTCTCAGTCTTCAGTGTGGTTACGCCAGTAATGTTTGCAAGGAACTCATTCCAGTTTATGTTCACCTCTGCAACCACCCTATGTGGGTCCCATTCCTGACCAGGCCAGAAGAACATCCACCCTGGCCCACGGCAGAAGGTACCAATAACTATCTCCAATACCCAAAGCACAAAGAAGCCAAACCAGTACGTCAGTATTGCAAAGGGTCTCTCAGCAAAGGTGTAGTAACCATTACCCTTAGGATTAACATCTATGTAAGGTATAACCATTAGTCCTACTATTATAAAGGTAGGGAGCAACACCCCGGCAATCCACGGGTCAAAGTAAACCAGCATATCTTGTAACCCCAGGAAGTACCACGGCGCTTTAGAGGGATTGGGGGTGAGTGTGGGGTCCGAAGGTTCTTCCAGCGGTGCGTCTATGGGTATGGACCAGAACATGAGCAAGGCCATTACTGCTATTGCGCATATAAACTCCAGTTTAACCAGATGGGGCCAGCAACTGACCTTCTTAGGCAGCCCCTGCTCTGATTCTGGATACATAATATCTATTACATCTACCGCGTCCCTTTTGGCCTTTCCACTTTCAGGTTTTGGCCTTACGGCGGCAGCCCTTCTTATTCGGTCATTCTTAAAGGCCAACCAGAAAGAGAGGAACCCAAAAAAGAGTACAAGAACGAGCATCCCTACGATAGGGATGTTGTCGGGTTTACTAGCTATTATCCAGATATTGTGCCACATGAATGTTTAATCCTCTGTAATCTACTCTTTAATCTATAGTGGTCCTGCCGTACCACCATCTTTTCTAGTCCTCCAGAAGTGTACGGCCAAGAAGATAATGGCTGTTACAGGCATGGCTACACAGTGCCACACGTATGCCCTTAGAAGGGCATTTCCACCTACCACTGAACCTCCAAGGAGGGCAAAGCGAATATCATTGTAGGCTGTGGCCCCTAATTGTTCACCAAAAGGACCCTCATGGCCAAGTAGCGGTGTAGCCCTGGCCATGTTAGTGCCTACCGTCACAGCCCAGAAACCCAGCTGGTCATCGGGCAGCAAATAACCTGTAAAGCTGAGAAGTAAAGTCAAAACCAGCAGGATTACTCCTACTGCCCAGTTAAACTCCCTGGGAGGTTTGTAAGCCCCGGTCATAAAAACCCTGGTCATATGAAGCCATACGGTAATAACCATCAGGTGGGCCGCCCAACGATGCATGTTCCTTAGAACTACCCCGAAAGGGACATCATACTCAAAATACTTCATGTCCCTGTATGCATTAATTTTGTCAGGGTGATAATAGAAACACAGGAATACTCCGGTAAAACAAAGGACTATGAAGAGAAGAAAGGTAATGCCACCCATACACCAGCTATGTGTAAACTTCAGTGCATGACGCATTACATAAGGTGGATGTAGATGGAGGAATACATTACCCAAGATGGCCAGGGCGCGATTCCTTGGGGTATCCCCAAAGCCTCTACGGAAGATGGATTTGTATACCTGTGATTTAGTTACAATGTCCTTTATCTTTTCTTTCTGTTCAGTCAGCATAAATTTTTCCCTTCAAGATATTTCTCATGTGGGTATCCTCTGGTAGACTCTACACCTTAAGGAAGGCCCCTGGCTTTTCCCATTCGCCTCTTTCCTGCCTAAAGCGAACGGACTTGTCCACTAGGAGCTGTCCATCGGCCGCCAGGGCTATCTTTACCCTCTCCAGAGGTCTGGGCGCTGGGCCTTCGTAGTTTATCCCTTCCTTGGTAAAACCGCTACCATGACAGGGACACTTAAATTTATTCTCCCCCTCCCACCACACAGGTGTACAACCAAGGTGAGTGCACTGGCCAAATAGGGCATAAAAACCCTCACTCTCTCTGACTACCCAAACCCTGTACTCCTTCTGCCATCTCGTGCTTACTGAACCAATAGTGTACTCCCACGGAAAGCCCGCCTTAAAGGTCATTGGAGGCTCAAAGAGACAGCGTGGAAAGAAGAACCTCATGAAGGATACTATCCATGTAACTTGAAAAAGAGCAAAACCAGCCCAGCCCAGTTTTAAAAGAAAAGACCTGCGGCTCCCCTCCGCCAATCCGGTATCTTCCTTAACGGGAACCGCTTCGACAGCTCCAGTTTTTTCTTCCATATTAGTTGCCTTTGTTTCCACGCAAGAATTCTCCCTTGCCGCTTGTCAAAAAATTATGCCCAAGCACAAAAACACTTCACTTAACACTTATGATGAAAAGAGAGGGGTTTTTACTTCAGGTCTTGTGGATTCTCTCCACAAGTAAAGGGCTCCGCGGCCTGTTTCCACCCTTCTTCAGGCAGTACCACTCGTTTAGGACTAACTCCTAAGTATCTACAGTCAAAGTCTATACATTCCTTCAGCAATTTTGCCAAAGTTATAAAGTAGTCCATGTGAGCAACAGATGAAAGGGTCTTAGAAAATGCCTCTGCCCATGTGCCAAGATGGCCCTCCAAAAATTTGGCCTGTGTCTCACGGCAGATATTAGCTTTATCCACCGCACCCTTTTCTATTGCGTGGTACTCCTTGAAGCAGAGCACATACATAAACTCCAGCTCCGTCCCTATAAAATCAGCCAGTTCCTTCTCCTTCTCTGAGAGACGAAAGCCAAAGGCCTCATAGAAACCTCGGATGTCTGCCATATCCTGGCTCTTCATAAAGACATGGGCAGAGGCGTAAAACGTTTCGTGGTGGGGACACAATAGGCCCATGGAAAATAGCCTGTTGTATCCCCCCTCCATATCCCTCAGCCCAAGAGGGGCTATCTCCCTCTCCAGTGCCTCACAAAGTGACTCCACAGAGTCCAGAAGTTCTTCCCCCAAGCAAGAGGCGGAATCCTTCAGCTCCCTGGCAGTGGCACCAGTCTTTATCTCCTTTAAGCCCTCTTCCGTGGGATAGGCAAATCCCCTGGATAGAAAGCCATAAAGGATACTCCTGGCCAGGGCCTTTTTAGCCCTTTCTTCGTTAGAGGCCTCTCCGGTCTCAACTCCTTTTACAACTTCTTGCATCACAGCTCCTTTTCCTTCGGCAAGCCCTCGGCCTGAGCTCGGGCCGAAGGCTCAGGACAAGTTTAAGTTACGTTCAGGTGCTTCTCATCTCTGACTAGCACTTGCTCGTTAATAGGTACCCTAATGATTTCCTTATGCTCCCTACCATAAGCGATTGTGGTATCTGCGGTGACCTCGTAGCAGTAGACGAGTTTCTGTGTTACGCCGAAGAGCTGTAGTACAGCAAGGAGTTCATGTGACGGGTTTGTGTACTTTGCTATGGCTTCATCCACCCCAGGGCCAAACATCTGGTATAGGTAGTTCCTTGGTGCCCACCTGGGCGGTATATAGTACACATTAGGCTCAGTTCCAAATTGAGGATACAAGGGCAGAGCAACCTTTTCCTTCCTGACCAGGTAATTGACAGGGCTATCGGGGTCATCTACCCACCCTTGCAATCTTATCTTACCCACACAGGCAGATATGCAACGGGTAATCATAGGCTCCCCCTGAGTCAGGGGATCTTTACCCTCTACCCTGGGGTAGCAAGCTATGCATTTCTCAGAGACCCTGGTCTGCCCGTTGAACATGGGTTTCTTATAAGGGCACTGTTCTACGCATTTCCTGTAGCCCCGGCATCGGCTCTGGTCTATCAGGACTATTCCATCCTCAGGCCTCTTGTAGATAGCCTTTCTGGGGCAGGCCGCTAGACATGCGGGGTAGGTGCAGTGATTACAAATCCTCTGCATGTAGAAAAAGAATATTTGATGTTCTGGGAGTGAGGCGCCCTCCTGTACCCCGTTGACGGTTTTGGGAGAACGGTTAGCGGTATCTTCAAAAAAGTTTGGAGCCCGCCACTCTTTATCCTCTGGGACATACCCTAGGGCCTTCTGTCCGCTGGCGTCTATCCTCTTTCCAGCAGCCTCAAACAGGGTGTCCCCTTTGTATTTGCCATATGGAGCATCCTTGTCCTTGCTGCTAGTATCATAGCCTGGTTGTGGGCCGAGAATTGCCAAGGTCTTGGCATCCCAGGACTGTGGATAACCACCAAAAGGCTTGGTCTCCACGTTATTCCACCACATATACTCCTGTCCCTTAGAGAAGGTCCAGGTGCTTTTACAAGCCATGGTACAGGTTTGACAACCTATGCAACGATTTATATTAAAAACTGCAGCAAATTGCCTCTTTGGGCGGGCGGCCTCATAAGGGTACTCCATCTCCCGACCCAGCTGCCAATTGTAAACCTTTGTCATGAGTTTCCTCCTAATCCTAAAAAACTTTTGCCCTTTTCACAGAGGTGTCCTTTAGACGATGAACTTACCAGCTAGGTAATTCTTCATGGTCTCGTTTTCTTGGGCCGGGGTGAGACCAGTCCTGGCAGGCTCCCACGGACCTCTGCCCTCTATACCTCCATCCTCAGCCTTGCATATCCTTATCAAGGTCTCCTTGGGACAGGTGTTGGGGGCATGGACGTCTATCTCGTACCCCTTGCCGATACCCTGACCCATGATATTTTTCCTTACTAGACTGTCGGTCATCATGGTGGGCTGTAGCCAACCCCTAGTCAAGGACTGTTGAGAGCCGTAACGGAAGTTGGCCTGATAGCCCGTATCCTGAGAAACGGCCCTACCATCCGGTCTGCTCTCGTGGGCCTTTACCGTCTTCCAAAGGGCCATGAAAGGCGCGTGCTTCATCATGGTTACTCCTCTTGGATAAGCTGGGTTGTACTTTGCCCGGAGCATCAGGCGGGACACCTTGTAATTGGGGTCGTCAGGCTTCCAACCAACGTAGGGTCTGTCAGCAGGATTAGCATCTACATATACATAGTCACCGTCATTGATGCCCATTTCCTTAGCATCCTCAGGATTTAAATGAATCTGGTGCTCGCCCACTCCTGGGGTCCTCTTGTCCATACGGTATGGGTCACCGTAGTTGCTATCCCAGATGAGGTTCCAGTCTGCTGTACTCCAGGAGGAATGCACCCTGTGACGGGTCTTGGGGGTGAGGCAGTAGAAACGATAACCTTTCTCCCAGAGGAAGTTTTTGGTCTTCTTTACCTCCTTCCAAGGCATCTTGACGTTTCTAACAGAGCGCTCATCCGCACTGGTGGCATCAAGTGGTATGCCGTAGTCATTTGGCCTTATGGCTGGATGCGCGGACACAATAACGTTAGGCAGATAAGGCGTGGCCTCCACTGGTTCACGGAAGACAATCAGATTCTCTCCGTATTCAATAAACTCATCCTCATCCCTGTAGAACTCAAGTCTCCCCGTCTTATTGTAGAAAGGCTTGGATTCTTGAATCTGCTCCCAGCCTGTTATCCTGGGATAAGTACGGAAGAGCATTAAGGCGCCCCTGTCTGCCTTGAGAAGTTCATCTACCTTATAACCCTGGGTAGTAATACAGGCGTCAAACATACGCTGTATGTATACCTCTGTCTTCCCTTCCAGGATAAACTTCCAGTAGTCCTTGTAGCGAGTGTCTCCTGTTAGTTCGGCTAGCTTGACAGCCACACCAGCAAATATCTCAGAATCCTGCTTGCTGTCGTAAAGTGGCTTTATTCCACCCTTCCAGAGCTGTAAGAAGGGGTTAGAGCAGGAGGCAGTAAAGTCTGGCTGAGTTAGTTCCATCCAACTGTGCACAGGGAAGACCACATCGGAGACCTCACAGCTACCCGTCCACTCCCAATCCTGGGCCACTATCATCTCCACCCTCTTATTGGTGTTGTAAATCATTTCGTAGGCCCACTTCGCATTATTAATTAGGTTCACATTTGCAAACCATATAACCTTGCTGGGGGTGGGCATATGGGTCTGGCCTGTGAAACACTTCCCTTTTACTTTTAAGATGTTGTCCTGATAGTTCCAGTAGCACACTTCCTCAGGCTTGAAGTACTTCTTTGCCTTGATGTCCTCTACCTTGGCATTGGGATCCAGATTAATGTGGAAGGGGTCTTCACCCATCATGACGTATGACCCTGGGAAGACGGAAATCTTGTAATTACCTGCCCAGTGACCGGGTCCTCCGCCTGGCTTGCCGAAGTTGCCCGTAAGGGCAAGCACCAAGAAGTTGATCCTATCCTTAATGTCACAGTGGAAGTAGTGGTTAGTACCCTCCCCTGTATGAATCATGGCTGGCTTAACGGTGGCAAAGTCTTTGGCTAGCTGCTCTATCATCTCCTTGGGGGTGCTGGTTATCTCCTGTGTTGTGTCAGGGTCGTACTCAGCGCAAAGCTCTTTATAGAGCTGGAAGCTGGGCTTTGCCTCTATCTCCTTGCCATCCACAGTCTTGACCTTGAAGCTTCCTTCAAGGGCGGGGTCAATACCCATAGCGGCAAAGTGTTTACCTACATCCTCGCGCGTAATGACCTTGGCACTGTTGCTCTTGGTATCCCAAACCACAAAGTCACCCCACTCTTCTCTCATTTGAGGATCGATAATTTGCACCTTCTTGCTGTAACCGGTGAGTTCCTTGTTCTTGTAGCCTGGGATAATATCTGCGGCCCTGAGAATCTTAAGGTTATCTAACCTGACCAAAAGGGGTAGATCGGTGTACTGTTTTACAAAGTCTACTTCATACCAATTGTTCTTTATCAGGAGATGGGCCACTCCAAGCATTAGTGCCACGTCAGAGCCTGGCCTTACTGGTACCCAATAATCGGCCTTTTGGGAGGCTGGGCTATATTCTGGGGAGATATTTACAATCTTCCCGCCCCTCTCCATTATCTCTATCCACCAATGGGCATCAGGCATCTTGTTTTCCACCATGTTTTTGCCACTGAATACCATGAGTTTGGCATGGCGGAAGTCGTTGAGGTCCGAATCAAAAGTCTGGATACCAGAGACCATAGGATGTCCTGGTCCGAGGTCACCGTGCCATGTATAGTTTGACCAGTTACGTGCGCCACCTTTACCATCGTAAAGGGCCAGCATATTGCAGAAGCGCACGACTGAACCGTAAATACGAGTCATACCTAGGAATCCCATACCGGGACGGATTTTTATGCAGCGGGCCCCTGTACCATGAGCGGCCTCAATCATCTCTTCCGGATAGCCCTGCTTCCTGAGGAGTTCAGCCCCCTTCTCTCCGCCATACGTCTCCATTACATGAAGCAATCCCTTCGCGACCAGGGTGAAGGCATAATCCCAGGAGACCCTTACCCATGTATCTCTATCTCTCTGGAAATATTTTTCTTGGTTTTCAGGGAGCGTTGAGTCAGGGAAGCCACCTTCTACCCATTCCATCCAGCCCTTACGCACCATGGGATACTTTATTCTGTAGGGGCCATACACCCTTCTAACCAGGGTATATCCCTTCAGGCAACCCCGTGGATTCCACATAGGGGTAGCTTTATTACCATAAATATCCTCAACTAATGCATTATCATAGTTTTGCTCTATCCTTGTTACAATGCCATTCCTTACAAATGCCCTCAATCTACAGTTATGGGTATCGTTGGGGACACAACAAAAGGTGAAGGTTCTATCATAGGCATACTGGTCTCTGTAAACCTTCTCCCAGTTTCTATCAGGGTAATGTTCCAGGGGGTTAGGAATCTCCTCCTGGGCCTCCAGGAAGCGGAGCTTCAACCCCGTGGCCATAGCTCCTCCTGTGGCCATCCCTGTATACTTTAGGAATTCGCGTCTGGAAATCTCCATAATAATTACCTCCCTTTATCTTGGTCAGGTCTAAAATCTTTTGCCTGAAGTTTACTACTCAAATGTCCCATGGTGAAACTGAACAATCTAAACCAGATGAATATAGTGACAAAAGCAGCACTACATTTTCAATCTAAGCCAGGTGGAGACAAACTTTATACCATCCCTATCCTCCCGTGCACCGTCCCATACCGCAAAGGAGATAGGAATAGCGGTCCCTTTTGAGAACTTTACGTTCCTGTCATCTGAAGACCCCAGAGAACGCTTAAAAACAACAGCCCACCTTTTGTCCGCCCAGCAACCTGCTCCCTTTACGCTCTGTGAAGAAAGTGCTTGGGACTCAAGACTCCCAAAACCGATAGCGTTAAGGTTCTCTATAACTGATGGACGATGCTCACGAGAGAAAAGGTTACCAGAAGCACGACCGGACAGGTAAGTCGAATCCTGCACTTCCTTGGGGAAGTAGTATGTATCTACATGCATGTTGGGATAAGTCTGTTGTATATCTTGATAAAAACCAGAATCAGCCTGCCAGTCTCCCTTCCAGTGCCAGATGTTCACTGGTATTTCTAACCCGGTCATTGACTTACCGTTACCCATTCCTATAAATGGGAACTCGCCGCTCGGCGAAAACTGAACAGCCGCTCCGTCACGGAAGTTCTGTTCCTTGGAATAGTTCATATCCTGGGTAGCATCATCCCATTCCAGACGTATGGCGACTTCCTTGTCGTTGTAGAGGGTACGAACCCGCACATGCATGGGGATGATTTCCGGCTGCCACAATCTGTTAAGAGGTATTGCGTATTCTGTCGCAGACTGCCAGATTGCAGCATCGGGATTATCCTCAGGAATGTCGTCGTTGGTATGGGTGGCCACAATAGTTGGATCGGCGAGCGGGGCAACAATCTTTACATCTGGATTCTTTAGGGACTGAACGTATTGGACTAATAACCAGCGATCCTCGTCAGAAATCTGCTCGCCTGAGAAGGCAGGCATTGGGGTGCCGCTCATCCCGGTGGCGAACCTCAAATAGATGTCTCTGTTTGTATTGCCACCTTTGAATACGCCTGTAGTAAAATCTCTCACTTTTATGGGTCTGCCCCAGTCATCTGTCTGTTCAGCAGCTGATGGGCCATCCCCCTTTCCGAGCCTGCCATGACACTTTACACACCCCAGCTTTTCTCGCTCATAAATGGCCTTAGCCTTTGTAAGAGTTTCAGCAGCCATCGAGGGTTCTGGCGCAACAGTTATAGGATGTGGCGTACCCCTGAGTTCAAAGAGATTATAAACCTTTCCCTCTTCCTCATCAAAATAGACAGTAAGGGTCTTTATGTATTGTATAACATCCCAACGCTCATCCTCAGAAATGTAAGCAAAGGAGGGCATTGCACTTCCTGAAATGCCGTTAGTAAGCGTTTTAAAGGTATCCTCATCGGTGGGCATCTCTCCTGAGGGGGTGGAGCGAAGTTTGAATTTTCCAGCTGTATAATCAGCAGGCTTGGGATATAAGAAGACAGCGGCTAGACTTTTGCCATCTCCCTTTTCTCCGTGACACCCCTGGCATCTCTTTTGATAGACGTCTTTTCCTGCTTCTGCATTTCCCCTGGCGAAGATAGGGTTATAGCTAACAGCTATCAACCCTAAACTAACTAAAAAGACAACTAACCCTCTTGCATATTCCATAACTCCCTCCCCTTACTAAGCACTCTTTTTCTCTGAAGATGACTTATTTTCGTTAATAGCCTTGCTTAATACCTTTACAAGGAGGTCACCTTCTGCCTCTTTTTCCATGCAGAAGAAGGCCCCTATTCCAGTAAAATGTTGAATAGCCTGAGGCGTCAAGGATCTGGCACTTATCACTACAGGCATTTCTGGAAAGATGGTTTTTATGTCCTGTAGTACATCCATACCCCTCAAACCACCATATGCACTTTCTCTCACAAGTACGGCAGCAAACCCCCCTTCTTCTTTGAGGGCCTGAAGCAAAGAAACTTCATCCTCCACAGCTACTGCCTCATAACCTGCTTCATCAAGAAGGGATTCTGCCATTTTGTGACGATTCCTATCACTATCTAACACTAATATCTTTTCCCCCATAAACTTGTACTCCAAAGGCATTGCTTTCCCCACTCCTTGCTCTAGTATCAGCAATTTGCATACCATTATTAACTCAACTTCAGACCTTATCCTATAATGTTAAGAATACAAAAGTTAAGAAACCTTTTAAACCTAAAAAAACTGGGGAATAAAGCAGAATTGTTACACTTTATTAACAAGGCTGGAATTATCAAACGTAACTATTGATAGGCAAGGAACATAAAAGAGTACACTTTTGTACACATCTATGAATACTATAGTGTGCAACCCTATTTAGCAGCAACCTGAGGTGTGGAGTCCTTCATGTTTAGGATTTCTTCTGATAGGGCCAGTTTCTTTATTATGCGGTGTAAGGCGGTCCTAGTTATACCACTCTTTTCTGCAGCCAGGGAGATATTACCATGACACTTCTTGAGAAGGTTTGTAAAGTATTCTCGTTGAAATCGGCGGAAGACCTCTTCTTTGGCCTTATCATAACTTACACTGCTACAACCCTCTGCATCTACCAGCCATGGTAATTGCTCTTGCCTTAGTAGGATGTCGGAAGGCTGTATATCTTTATTTTCTGCGACAAGCATAGCCCGCTGAATAACGTTCTCTAGCTCTCTTACATTACCAGGCCAGTCGTACTCCATTAGTCTCCGTAGGGTACCTGGGGTTAAGTTCCTTCTATCCTCCCCTTCTTTCCATTTATCCAGGAAATGGGTAGCAAGCGTTGGTATATCTTCTTTCCTCTCTCTTAGTGGAGGGACATTAATCCTCACCACATTGAGCCTGTAATAGAGGTCTTCCCTAAAAGTGCCTTCTTTGACGGCCTTCTCCATGTCACTATTGGTAGCAGAGATAAAACGGACGTCTATCTTTACTGGCTCTGTCGCACCCACAGGAATGACCTCCATCTCCTGGATGACCCTTAATAGCTTGCTCTGAAAGGCCAGAGACATGCTGCCTATCTCATCCAGAAAGAGGGTTCCCTGATTAGCCTGAATCAAAAGACCTTTTTTATCGTAATCTGCCCCAGTAAAGGCCCCTTTCTTGTATCCAAACAGTTCTGCTTCAAGGAGATTTTCTGGCAGGGCGGCAGCATTAATTCCGAGGAAACGGTTCTTGGCCCTGGGGCTGAGCTGATGTATTGCTCTGGCGATAAGCTCCTTACCAGTACCACTCTCACCCTGTATAAGGATTGGTACTTTAGAGGGAGCCACCTTCTTTATAGTCTCAAAGATATCTTGCATCTTCCAGTCTCGCCCGATTATGTTTTCAAAAACACCGGTTCTATTTACCTTCTTTCTGAGATACTCTAGTTCCTCATGAAAACGCTTATCCTGAAGGGCCCTCTGAACCATTAAAAGAAGTTCATCATTATTAAAAGGCTTTGTAACGTAATGATAAGCCCCCTTCTTCATGGCCTCTATGGCAGATTCAATAGAACCGTACGCTGTAAGGATTATTACTTCTATCCTTGGCCGAAGATCCCTAACTTTTTCAAGGAGGGAGATTCCACCAATCCCTGGCATGCGTATATCCGTGACCAGGACATCAACCGGGTATCTGTGTACGTACTCTATAGCCTCCTCCGCCGTAGAGGAAGTTCTTATCTCCCCTAACTCCTTCAGTACCAGAGCAAGACCTTTAACCATGTCTGGCTCGTCGTCTACTATCAAAATATTAGCCTTGTTCATCTTTTATTTCTAACTCCATATCTAAATTTTTAGCTTTTACCGAAGAAGCTCCTTTCCAACCCAATTCTCCTCTTATTGGCAAAACCACCGCAAAACGGCTGCCTTTACCCACTTCGCTTTCTACCTGAATGAAACCGCCATGACCTTCCACAATGTTCTTGCAAGTAGAAAGTCCTAACCCAGTTCCCACGCCCTCTGGCTTCGTGGTAAAGAAAGGCTCAAAGAGCTTGGCCATATGCTCAGGAGCTATACCAGGACCATTATCCTCAAAGACAATCCTTACAGCCTCAAGTATACCATCGTCCTGGAGGTTATCGGAAACTACCCTTAACTTGCCCCCCTTCTCTTGTGCCTGTATTGCGTTAACTACTATATTCATAAATACTTGTCTAAGAAGGTCGGGATCTCCTTTGAAATCAATAGGCTCCTTAGAAAGCTCAGTTTCCAATTTTATCCCGTGCTTTTCTAGTAAAGGTCGACACATGAATAGGACATCCATTAAGCACTCGTTAAGATTTATATTCCTTGGGTGAACAGGTACCATCCTGGCATAAGAAAGGAGGCTTTGTATAACCTTTTTACAAGTGTCAGTATTTCTCTTTATAATATCCAGGTATTCTTGCAAGGGGTTATCGTTAGAAATCTTCTTGAGGGCCATCTGAGTAAACATAGAAATAACCCCAAGTGGGTTATTCAATTCATGCGCCACCCCTGCGGCCAGCTTACCAATAACAGTCATCTTTTCTTGGTGCATGAGCTTTTTTTCCATCTCTTTTCGTTCCGTTATGTCACGGCTTACTAACACCACACCAAAAGGCTTGCCTTCAGAATCTTTTATGGTTGAACATGCATTTTCGTACAGTCTCCCCCCTACATTAAGTATCCTGTGAGAGTTGTCGGGATTATCATTCTTTAAAATCTCCATTTGCTCTAAAGGGGTCTTATGTTCGTTCATAGAAGCAGGATAACACTCATTAAAGGCAGCCTCTTTTAGGGCCGCAGCAGAGGCATTATAAAAGGCTATCTTTCCCTCATTGTCCACAAAAACAACCCCTTCATTCATGCACTCAATTACTGCCTTCCATTTATCTTTTTCCATCCTAAGGAGTTCTTCCTGCAAGGTCTTTAGTCTGCGGCTACGTTCCCTAAGCCTCGTAGCGATAGAGACTGTAAAATAGGTGGAGAAAAGCACTGTCGTAGCGAAAACAAATAGTATTCCCGTTAGGTAAACAGGTTGTTTCCACCACTCAGGCCCTAATAAACTCACAAATGGATTCTTATATGCCAGAAGGGGATAATGTGGTAAAAGGCTGGTATACTCCATAAATACCAGCGTCCCAAAAAGAAAAATGGTTGTAAAGGCAAAAAAATAACTTTCCCTACGTTCCAACAATATGCCTGCCAGTATGGTGTGGAAAATAAAATAGAAGAGGAAAGGGTTCTCTGCCCCTCCGGCATAGTGAAGGAGTAAGAGCAAACATAATAAATCAGAAGTTATTTGCACCCGAGCATTGATAGCCGTCCACCTGGGATGTTCCTTGGCACGGTTGGCATGTATAGAAAAAAGGAAATTCAAGGCTAGGAGAATCAAAGAGATGATAATAAATGGTGCGGTAGAGTACACCAGCTTCCAGCTATAAGCTACCCATACCACCCCCAGCACCCCGGCCACTGCAAACCACCTTAATCGGATAAACCAGTAAAGGCGCTCAATAAGTTCTTCCTGGAAAAGGTCTTTAGATTGATTCATTAACAACTCCTCTTTGGAGGAAAATGCTTAATCTGGCCCGCTTCCTAAATCTTTCGTTTGTTGGAACCAAACGGCCGCCTGCCAGGCATAGCAGACGGGCATGTGTACATAAATATACAATACTTAATGCTAAGAAAATTAAGTCCTTATGTCAAGCAAATATTGTACTTTCACTAAACCTGGGTATGCTCTTTAAGCCCTTCTTTAACGCAAGAAAGTCAGTTTTGTGAGCTATCCCTTACTTACTTTGCCGAAAACTTAGTTGAAGGGTAGCGTGGAGTATATATTGCATGGGAAAGAATTTATAAATTTTGTTTTCTATACAGGCATGCCTAAAGCGGAGAATGCGAAGAATCTCAAAGCGTGTGTCCACAAACCACATTTATAGGCGAAAAATCGCAGTCGATACAATTTTGAGCTTGAAATTTTTCATTAAGAACCGCTTTTTTATTGACAAAATCTTATATCTTTAATATAGTTTCTTAACTTTTTGGGAGGAGATAAGCAATACCGCGTACACCCGACCTCTACCGAGGGAGAGAAGTCTTGGACAGACTTCTCCTTTTCTTATAACGTTTAACAATTATTTTCTTAAACCTTTTTCTCCGGAAGGAGGAGAGAAATGGTAATCGTGGTACAACTCTTAGGTCTTTTAGGAGGTCTCTTAGTATTAATAGCTGGTTTTGTGGGTGCCTATCCCGTCTTAAAGCTGCAGATACCACCTGGTGTGGAACTCAGTAATGCCCAGATAACTGGCGCTCTTAGATTTCTCATACCTTATCTTCGCTGGTCACTGCTACTCTTTGCAGTTGGTGGTATATTTGTACTTTGCGCATTTGCTTATTACATTAGCCTAACTGGTATTTCTTAGTCCCCCTCCTCTGTGGGAAAACTGCCTTTTTTTCATTTTTTGTTGCCTACTACGCCATCACTATCAAAATTTCCTCTGGAAAAATCTCAATAAATCTATTATTATTTTGATAGGTTTTCCCACCTCTTAAAGGAGTGAGATTGAACATAAAAATAAAAGGGGAGGCGCCTTGTATAGTAGCCTGCCCTATTAATCAAGACGCTAGAGATTATGTGCAACTTCTAGCCCGAAGGAATTTTGAACAGGCCTTTCAGATAGTAAGGTCAAAAAACCCCTTCCCTGCCTCCTGTGGACGCATCTGTACACGACGTTGCGAGGAGGCATGTAGAAGGACGTCAGTGGATGAGCCTGTTGCCATTTGCTGGCTAAAGCGCTTCCTGGCTGATAAGGATTTCACTCCTAACTTGCCCAAGCCTCCGAAAGAATATCCTGAAACGGTGGCCATTGTGGGAGCCGGGCCAGCAGGGCTCTCAGCAGCCAATAGCCTTATTCTCCTCGGCTATAAGTGTGTAATATTTGAAGAACTTCAAGAACCAGGGGGCATGCTACGTGTTGGTGTCCCCCGCTATCGTTTACCCAGGGAATCCCTGGATAAGGACATTAACAACATCCTCTCTCTTGGTGCGCAGCTCAGGACTGGAATAAAAGTGGGTAGAGACATCACTCTTTCTGACTTGCAGAGAGAAGGCTTCAAGGCGGTGTTCCTCGCTGTAGGTTCTCATAAACCCTTGAAGCTGGACATCCCAGGGGAAGAGCTACCTGGGGTGATTTCTGGCATTGAATTTTTACGCCAGATAACCCTCGGTGGAGGCGTAAAAGTAGATAATAGAGTGGCAGTCATTGGTGGGGGAGATACTGCATTAGACGCTGCCCGAGCGGCACTACGTATGGGCGCGAGAGACGTTAGCCTTATATACCGCAGGAGCATGGAAGAGATGCCTTGCGAAACAGTGGGGAGGAAGGAGGCGGAAGAGGAAGGTATAAAATTTGTCCTGCTGACCACCCCCGCTAAGATTTTCGGAAAGAACAGGGTAACTGGTCTAAGGTGCATAAAAATGACCCTGGGAGAGCCTGATAATAGTGGTAGGAGAAGGCCCATTCCCCTTCCAGGCTCGGGATTCACCCTCCAGGTGGACACCGTCATTGTTGCAATAGGCCAATCCCCCGAGGTAGACCTCCTTTCCAAAAACGGCGTGGAAATAAGCGAAAAAGGGACTATAAAAATAGATAATCATACTATGTCAACCACCATACCCTGGGTCTTTGCGGGAGGAGACGCTGTTACATTAGGAGGTACTTTAGTACAGGCCATAGCCCACGGTAACCAGACCGCTCTTTCTATTCACAATTACCTTAGAGGAGAAAGATTTCAGATACCTGTCAGAACTGAACCAATAAAAGAATTATCACCTCCCAGGGTCCAGCTTATAAAGAGAGAGGCGAGACAAAGGATGCCCATGCTCCCTGTTGAGTCCAGGATAAAGGATTTCAATGAAGTGGAACTAGGCTTTCCAGAAGAACAGGCCGTTAAAGAGGCAAGACGATGCCTCAACTGCGCTGCCGGGGCAGTGGTTGACCCAGAGCTTTGCGCCGCCTGCCTTACCTGTGTAAGAGTCTGCCCCTATGACATCCCGCAGATACCCCTTGGAGGGAGGACTGCCGAGATAGGCCCAGACTGCCAGTCGTGTGGGGTCTGCGTGGTGGAATGCCCTGCAAATGCCATCTCCCTAAAAGACAGATACGAGGATATGGGGGAGAAGACACTAGAATCAGTTATGGGCCAAATTCCTGGTAGGGGCATATTGCAATACGCCCCTACTATAGTAGCATTCTTATGCCAGTATGACTCTCACTCTCAGACCGTATCTCAAAAACTAAGAGAAAACGGCATAAAGGTTGTAGAGGTTTCCTGCATAAGCAAGTTAGAACCTCGCACCCTCCTCAAGGCATTTGAGATGCTTGCAGATGCAGTTGTAATTATAGGCTCCCAGTCCGGGGACTGCCACTTTGATGCGGGCCACACCTGGGCTAAGAGAAGATTTGACTATACTGCTTTGTTCCTGGAGACGCTAGGACTTGAGAGGCAGAGACTCCAGTGGCTCTCTCCAACTCCTGAGGAAGAATTTTTCAAGTCGCTCAGCAATTTTGTGGAGGAGATTAAAAAACTCGGCCCAGTATTTCAAATTGTTTGATTAGGTGTAGCGTGCGAGCTTGCCTCGCACGTTCCAAACAACGGATAAAAGGCGTGCGACACTAGGTCGCACGCTACATAAAAACCAAAGGTGTAAAAAAATGATTGTTGCCAGGCCAAAATCTTTTGAAGAGATAATAAGGCTCATTCAAAACTATAAAAAGGTGGCCGTTCTGGGCTGCGGTGGGTGCGTAACAGTGCGTTCCATCGGCGGACAGAAACAGGCCGAAGAACTGGCCTCCTTGCTCAGACTCTGGGCTAAGAGGCAAGGTAAAGATGTGGTAGTGACGGAAGCTACCCTCACCCGGCAATGCGAACCAGAGTTCGTAGAGTCTATAAATGATAGGGCCAATGATTGGGAAGTAGTTATATCCCTGGCCTGTGGAGTGGGGGTACAATGCCTGGCGGAGAGGTTTCCCAGGATAAAGGTCTTGCCGGGGGTGGATACCATATTCATGGGGGCCACCATAGAACCAGGGCTATATTGGGAGAGGTGTGTCGGATGCGGAGAATGTATCGTGGGAGAGACAGGAGGTTTCTGCCCTGTGGCAAGATGCGCCAAAAGTCTTATGAACGGTCCTTGCGGCGGTTCCCAGGGAGGCCGCTGTGAGGTCTCTCCTGACACTCCTTGCGTCTGGCAACTTATTTACGAGCGCATGGAGCAATTAGGCATGGGGGAAGAACTGGACGTTATCAGGCCACCCAAGGACTGGTCAGTCAGACCCCAAAGAATGATAATGGAGCACCTGAGGAAGGTAGATAGTAGGCAGTAAATAGTAGACAGCAAAAGACAAAATAGGGTACTAACTGTCGACCTCCAACATTTTAACTTTCTTAAATAAACAGATGCCCAGAAAAAATCCACATTCTTTAGAGACACCTACATTAGAAGCACCTGTTAACCTTACTGCGGGAAGCCACTTTGAGAGATTACTCAAGCAGGGAAAGTTTGTGGTCACAGCCGAATTGGGCCCTCCCAAAGGCGCAGAAAGGGCAGTAGTTGAAAAAAAGGCCCATCTCCTTAAGGGGTATGTGGATGCCGTTAACATCACTGACTGTCAGACTTCTGTGGTAAGGATGTCCAGTATTGCCTCCGCCCAGATACTGCTGGAGATGGGAATTGAGCCAATAGTGCAGATGACCTGCCGGGATCGTAATCGGATTGCCCTCCAGGCAGACCTCCTTGGTGCGTGGGCTCTAGGAATGAAGAACGTACTGTGTCTTACGGGTGACCATCCCAAATTTGGAGACCACCCCGGCGCCAAACCCGTCTTTGACTTAGATTCAATACAACTCCTCCAAATGCTTAAGACTATGCGAGAGGAAAAAAAGATGCTCTCGGGGACACCCCTTGAGGGAGCGCCAAGTTTCTTCCTGGGGGCAGCAGAGAACCCCTTCGCAGACCCCTTCCCTTTTAGGGCAAGACGCCTAGCCAAGAAGATAACCGCCGGGGCAGAGTTCATACAGACCCAGATTGTCTACAATGTGGATAAATTTGTTCAATGGATGGAAGAAGTCCGCCAGAAGGGACTCCACAAAAAGGCCTTCATACTTGCGGGCGTAGCACCGCTGAAATCCGCAGGCATGGCAAAATACATGAAAAAAAATGTCCCTGGCATGGAAGTCCCTGACGCAATTATCTCCCGCCTTGAAAAGAAAAATTCCAAGGCAGAAGGTATAGAAATATGCCTTGGGATAGTTGAGAAGCTAAGACAGATAGAAGGCCTCTCCGGCATACATATCATGGCAGTTGAATGGGAAGAGGTAGTGGCCCAACTCGTTGAAAAGGCAGGCCTTCTCCCGCGCCCGGCTTCAGTAGGAGGTTAGGGGGCGGGGGTTAACAATCTTTTTCTCCTATCCCCAGCCCCTAGTCCCTAATCCTTAGTTCCAAGGTCCAGGGCATGTTCAATTATCTTCTTTCGTGGTTCAAAGTCCCTGAGGGCCAGCCCCTTTATTGCTGCCCGCACCAATTCCTCTTCAGAATCCCTCCTTCCCCCCTTTAATAAAGGGGGGTGAGGGGGGATTAAACTGCTGAGATAAAACCTCCCTGCCATTAGGAGAGGCTCAAGGCTCACAAGTCCTACTATCTCGCTTGCGGTTACTTCTACCCCAAGGGCCTTAGCCTCTTTCCTGACAGCCTCCAGGGCCACATGGGGAGGCGTAACCTCGTAATCCAGTAGGTTCATGGAGACCTGGGTTATGCCTGTACTAAGTTTAACCCCCATCGCCTGCACCTGCTTCAGAAGTCCTGGTATACGCTCTTTGCCATTAGTTTTCCTAATAACCCCTGTCTCTCTCACCCTGCCAGAAATCTTATTGGCAATTGCCAGGTCTGGGGTAGCAAGGTCTACGTTATAAGCAATAAGGAGCTTCCTTGCTCCTATGACCGTGGCTCCTGTACGTCTGACCCTTTCATTAAACTCACAGGGGCCAAAGTCGGGTCTCTCACTGACTAACTTTTCTGGCAGCGCCTCGTATTCCCCTCTCCTGATGTACGAAAGCTCTCTACGCTCAGGTTTCCTTGCTGCCTCACGATACAAATAAACCGGTATACCCAACCCCTCCCCCACCTCCCTTGCCAGTTCCACTGCCAGATCAACGCACTCCTCCATAGTGACCCCACGAATGGGCACAAAAGGTACCACATCCGCCGCACCTATCCTGGGGTGGCTACCTTTATGGCACGACATATCTATAAGTTCACCTACCCTGGCGATGGCCTTCCTTGCAGCCTCCTTCACCCCATCGGGACTACCGGCAAATGTCACAACAGTCCGATTATAATCAGGATTTTCTTCCACCCCCAGGAGCTTCACCTCCGGGGTAGATTTTACCTCCTTAACAATCGCCCTGATTTTATCCAAATCTCTCCCTTCGCTGAAGTTGGGTACACATTCTACTATTTTCACGGTTTAGTAGCCTTTCATTGGACTTCTTTTTTATCCAATATCAATGGGTAGTTCAATAGCATCGGAGAGCTTATAAGGGCCTATCCTTGTACGTGTCAATTGAGTAAGGATTGCCCCTGTGCCTAGTTCCTTACCGATGTCTACCACCAAAGACCTTATATATGTTCCGGAAGAGACACATGTCCTGAACATTACCCTCGGGGCTATTTTTTTTAAGAAATCTTCCGGGCTAGGTAGGGGTACGTGTCCGCCTGAGGCGGATGCCCCTACAAGGATAAAGGGTTTAAAATCTAACAATTTCAGGCTTTCGACATAAATCCTCCTTCTGGGTAATTCTGGCAGAGGCCGCCCCTTTCTGGCCAGCTTATGCAGTCTCTCGCCTTTTACCTGCACAGCAGAAAAGGGTGGCACGGCCTGCTCTAGTTCCCCTAGAAACCTTTTAAAGACTGTCTCTATCTCTTCACTTTTTATGGAAGTGTAGCGTGCCAGTTCGCCGAAGCGAATCTGCCTCAGGCACGACTTGTCTGGCACGTTGGTAAGTCTCCCCACGTGTGACACAAGGTCGCACGCTACATCCTTATTAGTATTGGCCGGTGGCGGGCTTGTGTGGCAAAGGTAATAGAACCTGAGACGCCCATCTGCACTATAGGTATCGCTCTCCAACCCCAAGGCGAACTCACCCTCGTATTCCTTGGGAAGTTTCATAAAATCTCCCTGCCCTTTAGTAGCCTCTCCCACAAGGAGTATCAGCAATCCAGAGGCCATGTGATCCAGCGTACCAGTATGCCCCACCTTTTGTCCCGGGAAATATTTCCCCCTTACCCTGGCTACCACCCCAAACGAAGTAATGCCTACAGGCTTGTTTATCAGTATTACCCCCTTTTCAACCTCCTTTAGCATATTTTTCATTCTGAGCCAAAGTCTCGACCTGAATGAGGAGAGCGAAGAATAGCCATGCCTTTTAAACACACGCTCTTTCCAACTCTAACAGGTTTAACCTCACCATATTCAGCGCATGCTTTGCGGCAAGGAGTTTTATCCATTTTCGGGTGCCGCTGAAGCGGAATTCTTTTACGGTACATTGGTTCTCTTCGGACAGGTCTGAGGACCTGTCCCTACATTTTCCTTTTGTGGCCAGGGCAATGTAGACGAGCCCAACAGGTATATCTGGATGAGGGCTTGTGGGGCCGGCTACGCCTGTCACAGCAAGGCCAATGTCTGCACCGGTTCTTTCTCTAATAGCGGAGGCCAGGAGTTTGGTTATCTCCGGGTTCACTGTGCCTATTTGTTCTATACTTTCTTCAGGGAGGCCAGTAAGGAGGGCCTTAGTCTTTACTGTATAGACAACCATTCCTCCTAGAAGGTGCTTAGAAATACCTGGCACATTTGTTAGAAGGTCACACACCAGCCCCCCCGTACAGGACTCGGCCACGGCTACAGTAAGACCGTGCTTCATGAGGAGGGAGGCTACGGCATCCCCCAGATTTTCTTCTTCTACGCCGAATACGGCCTCTCCCAGCAGCTGTCGTATCTCCTGTTCCGCCCCTTCGAGCATGTTCCTGGCCTTGGCTTCCTCCTCTGCCTCAGCCTGCAGGCGGAGGGTGATTATGCCTTCATGAACCATTGTACCGACCTTGGGGTTAGCCTCAGGCGACATCAAATAGCTAATCTTCTCCCCCACAAGGGCCTCGGGGAGTCCAAATATATGTATCTTCTTTAATAGGGTATGTCTCTTTTTGGGTATAAGCCTTTCTAGGTGCGGAATTACCCATTCATGAAACATCCCTTTCATTTCCTCTGGCACGCCTGGGAGACAAATAATTTCCTTACCCGTTAACCCCTCCCTACCCTCCCCGTCAACGGGGAGGGAGAGGCAAAATCCTGGGGCGGTGCCTATCTTATTAGGGATTAATATAGCCCCCTTAGGAAGCATTGCCTGCCGGAGGTTAGACTCGGGCATCTCCTGATGGCGGCAGCGGAAGAGATTCTGGATGTGGGCCAGTGCTTCCTTATCCATGACTAATTTTCTATGGCATGCAAGAGACACAGCCTCCCTGGTGACATCATCTCTGGTAGGGCCGAGACCCCCTGTGATTATAACCAAATCTGCCCTTTCCAATGCCCTTTCAATGGCCCCACCAAGAGATACAACCTCATCTCCAACGGTGGTGTGGTACAGTATGCTTAACCCTTTTCTAACCAGTTCCTGAGAGATATAGGTGGCGTTGGTGTTGGTCACCTCCCCCTGGATAAGCTCATTCCCTGTGGCGATAATTTCTGCGGTCTTCAATTTAAATCTAATTACAAATTGCAGATTTCAAATTACACATTAAATTCCAAATTTGAAATTTGTAATCTGAAATTTGAAATTTGTCTTTATTACACGTGAAAGCGAAAGGTAATTATATCGCCGTCCTGGACGATATATTCTTTTGCTACCACGTGGAGTTTTCCATGAGTCTTAACCTCTTTGATTGAGCCAAGGCTTTTGAGGTCTTCCAGGCTCATCACCTCGGCCTTAATGAAACCACGGGCCATATCGGAGTGAATCTTCCCTGCGGCAGTAAGGGCCGTCTCCCCGCGGGGTATGGACCAAACCCTTATTTCTTCCCCCTCAATAGTGTAGAAAGAGACCAGATTAAGGGTCTTGTAACAGGCTTTCAGGAGCCTTGTTCCTGCAGGCTCAGAAATGTCCCAGGCCCTCTGGAACTCATCACGCTCCTTGTCCTCCAGTCCGAGGAGTTCTGATTCCAATTTACCGCAGAAGGCCAGTACCTGGGCCTTAGTAGAAAGGTCCTTAAATTCTCTGTCTAGCTGGTCTTCTCCCACATTGACCACTACCAGCTTGGGTTTTTCAGTAAAAAAGCAAAAACCCCTTATGAGCTTTTGCTGAGTAATACTTAGTGGTAACGTAGAGATGTCTTGTCCCTTGTCCAGGGCTTCTTTACACATAAGGAGTATCTCTAGTTCCTCCTTATCTTTTTGCTGGGTAGGGGTGGGCTTGGTAACAGCCTTTTTTAGTTTATCTATCCTTTTTTCTGCAGAAAGCAAGTCGTTCAACAGGAGTTCTTGCTCCATATCTTTGAGGTCTCTGTAGGGGTCAATCGAACCCTTTGGATGGGGAGTTGTCTCATCCGAAAATGCTCGGATTACTTCCACAACGAGGTCCATTTCCCTTAGTAGGGTAAGGGCAGTAGCGGACTCTGCGTAGACCTCCCAAGGGGAGGGGAAAATACCTACAAGTTCAAGAAGTTCAACCGCAGCAGGGGTACAGCGTTTCTCAGGAAAGAAGCGGTGGAGGAAGTCGAGCCGCTCATCAGGAACCTTGAGCACGGCGATATTCTGTACGGCGGCGTGAGAGGGGGTTTGCCTTTCTTTATGAGGACCGACCACTGCATCAAATACCGTAGTTTTTCCACACTTGGGCAGACCGATGAGGGCTAGTTTCATAGGAAACTCTACATGTCCTTTGCCCGGCTGACCCCAGCCTGACTGAAGGTGGCCATCTGAAGGAGTAGCTTTACACTGGCCTCTACCAGGGGCATGACCAGGACGGCACCGGTACCCTCTCCCAGTCTCATATCCAGGTCTAAAACAGGTTTTAAGCCCAATTTCTGCAGCATCAAGGCATGTCCTCTCTCGGCCGAGAGGTGGGAAGCCAAAAGGTAACCTTTAACCTTAGGTTCTAAGGCGCAGGCCAGGAGGGCGCCCGTTGTAGAGATAAAACCATCCAGCAAGATAGGAAGGTGGTGACGAGCCGCTCCAAGGCAAAGACCTGCAGTGGCCCCAATTTCGTATCCTCCTATTTTTGCTAAGACATCCAGGGGGTCATTTGGGTCAGGGCGATTTACCTCTATGGCCCTCTTAACTACCTGCGCTTTCCTGGATAGTCCATCACCGCATACGCCAGTACCCCTGCCTACAGCTTCTTCTACCCTCACTCCTGTTAGGGATACAAATATAGCGGCACTTGCTGTTGTGTTTGCGATACCCATATCACCTGTGGCCACTACTTCCACACCTCTTTCCAGTTCCTCCTCCAGGACTTCTATACCCACCTCTAATGCCCTTTCGGCCTCTTGCGTGGTCATGGCAGGACCATTAGCGATATTTCTTGTACCGTAACCTATCTTTTTTGACTTTAGTTCAGTGGATGGATCCAGCGGCCTTGCTACACCACAATCCACTACTACCACCCTTGCCCCGACGTGGCTGGCCAGGACGTTGATAGCAGCGCCGCCGTTTAAGAAATTTTTTACCATCTGGCAGGTTACTTCCTGAGGAAAGCTGCTTACCCCTTCTTCCGCCACACCATGGTCTCCGACCATTACAAATACCACTTTGTGTTTTATTTCCTCTTTTGGTGTACCCCTTATTGAGGTGTAAAAGGTGGCCAGGTCTTCCAGCCTCCCAAGGCTCCCCTTGGGTATAGCGAATTCTTTAAACCTTTCTCTAGCCTCTGTCTCACGCTCTTTACGGACTGACTGTATATTTCGTAAGGTGTACTCAAGGAGGTTCATCTTCAACTAGGGAGTTCCTGGGACCTTGGGAGGTCGTTGAGGGAATTGAGACCAAAGTAGTCAAGGAACCTTTTGGTGGTACCGTAAAGGAGGGGTCGCCCCAGGCTCTCATCTTTACCCACAATCTTTACAAGCCCCTTTTCTATAAGACTTCTGAGAATCTGGCTGGACTCTACACCCCGAATGGCTTCAATGGTGGCACGGAGGATTGGTTGTTTATAGGCTACGATAGCCAGAGTTTCCACAGCAGCTGGGGAAAGGCTGCTTTCGGTGTTTTTCTTTTCCAGGCAACTTATCCAAGAGTGATATTCTTTCTTAGAGAGTAGCTGGTAGCCTCCTGCAATTTCTTCCAGTTGAAAGGCTCGTCGGGAGGATTCGTACTCCTGACGTAACAAGTCAATGGCCTGTAAGATGCACTCCTTCTCAGCCCCCAAAATCTCTACAAGTTTTTTTATAGGCAAAGGCTGGTCGGTGGCAAATAGGAGGGCCTCTACCACAGGCTTTATCTCATGGGGACTTTTTTGAGAGCCTTCTACCTGTGTATCACCCTGAGGTAACGCTAGAGCTTCTTCCTGTGGATCGCTATGGGTGGTCATAATTCCTCCCTTCACGCCTTAGGCGGATCCGCCCCTGGCGGACTTATCTGGCCGCTGCCACCCCGGATTTGAATCTTATTTTAAAACTTGATATCTCCCTGAAACCATCCACCAAAGTACCCCTGAAATGCTTGGTTTGTCCATTATCGAAATCTATGATATGGAAGGCCTCCTCGGTAAGCAATCGCCCCCTGCTATCGTAAATACTACACATAAACTTTACTATACTATAATCCATGCCAGAGTTATTCACCATGTCTCCCTCAAACTGTGTAACAAAGGTATAACCTCCCTGACGGAGGACGACATCTCTGTAGGCGAAGTCACCCCCCTCAGCCTTTGTCCACTTTTCCTTCTTTTTTTCCCTTTTTTCCTCTGGCTGAGTCTCGGTAACGGGAACCTCCGGCTTTTTTTCTTCTTTCGCCTGTTGCTCTTTCTCTTGCTCTCTCTCTTGGTGCTCTATCCTCTGTTGCTCTTTCCTCTGTTCCCCTGTTGAGGTTTCTTCTGCTGGGGCTTCCATACCTCCCTTTTCTGCAGAAGGGGCACCATAGGGTGGAGCTTTTTCTGGTGCCCCAGCTAGAGATACTTCAAGGATGCAAAGTAAAAAGATTACTAAGGATAAGACTCTCAAGGTCTTACCTCCTATGATACGGTTTTAGAATATATAATATACAATCTACTTTTCTGCCAAAGAGTTAGGTATGCTTATAGTGTAAGCAGGAATAATATCTCAGAAATAGGTTTTTCTTTCAATAGCTTTTTATAATCAGGCAAGAAGCAAATACATATATAAACGCTTTCATGACGTTTAATTTAAAATAACGAAAGGGCTTATATGTTTACTTATATCACGGATTATTTCCTTTTTGCAACTTTAGAAGGATGCCATTTGACCCTGGGGGCGTCACCCCAAAGGAGCTCCAGGTCATAAAAATGGCGGGCCTCTTTGTCAAAGATGTGTATGATGACATCACCATAGTCCAGCAGTATCCATCTGGCCTCCCGGTAACCTTCTATGGCAAGCCTGCGGATACCTTTCTCTTCAGTTTGTTTTACAATTTCATCGGCGATTGCCTGTAACTGGCGCGAGTTTATGCCGCTGCAGATGACAAAAAATTCTGTAATGAAGGTAATCTTGCGGAGGTCAAGGACAAGAATATCCTCTGCCTTTTTATTATCGGCTATCTGGGCAAATAGCTTGGCGATTTCCTTGGGCTCTAACGTACCTCTAACCTCAAAATAGAGGATTCAGAATTCTTTTTATGCTGACTACCGATGGCTTAATACTGAACCTCGGAATACAAAATTCAGGATACAAAATTCCCTTCATTCTGACTACTGAATTCTGAATTCTCCTATTGTAGATGCAGGATAGCAGATATTGTGGGGGAATATGTTACCACAGCCCCAGCAAAAACCACAGAAACTATAGCCATTAGCTTTATAAGGATGTTAAGAGAAGGACCGGCAGTATCTTTGAACGGGTCACCCACAGTATCTCCCACCACTGCCGCCTTATGTGCAGGGGAACCCTTCCCACCATATTCTCCCCTTTCTATATACTTCTTTGCATTGTCCCATGCGCCCCCGGCATTGGCCATAAATATAGCCAGTAGAAAACCTGTGGCCAGGGAGCCAATCAGGAGGCCCATAACAGCCGGTACCCCCAGGAGAAGACCCACTGTTACAGGCGTAAGTATGGCAAGCATGGCTGGAAACATCATTTCCCTCTGAGCACCGCTTGTGCTTATGGCTACGCAGGCAGCGTAGTCTGGTTTAGCCTTACCTTCCATAATGCCCTTTATCTCCCTGAACTGCCTCCTAACCTCCTCGACCATCCTCTGGGCGGCCCTACCTACTGCGCGGATTGCCAGGGCACAAAAGACAAAAGAGGTCATCGCCCCTAGCATGATACCTACCAGTACCTTGGGATTCATCAAGGTCACATTGTAATATTCCATAAAATCCAAAAAACTGGCAGTATGGACGTCGATGGTGCGGCCATCAAGGGTTAATTCTTCTATGCCGCTCCTTTCAAACACCACCTGAATCTCTCCCACATAGGCTGCTAACAATGCCATGGCTGTAAGGGCCGCTGAGCCAATGGCAAAACCTTTTCCTGTGGCAGCAGTGGTATTACCCAGAGCATCTAGCATCTCGGTTCTTTCCCTTACCTCTGGTGGCAGACCAGCCATCTGGGCGTTACCGCCAGCATTATCAGCCACGGGGCCATAGGCATCGGTAGCCAGGGTTATACCCAGGGTAGAGAGCATTCCAACGGCGGCAATAGCAACACCATAAAGCCCTAGAGTAAGATTATTAAATCCACCGGCAAAGGTGAAAGCCAGTAAAATCCCCAAAACGATGGTAACGCATGCCGTAGCAGTGGAGAGCATTCCAGTAGATATACCAGAAAGGATTACTGTAGCAGGGCCTGTGAGGGAGGAGCCGGCTATGTCCCTGGTGGGGGTGTAAGCGTCAGAGGTATAATATTCACTGATTCTACCAACAATTACCCCCGCAATAAGTCCGGAAGCGATGGATCCCCATAGGCCAAGGTGCTCCGGTATAAGGACATATATAAGCGCTGCTGAGACTACAAGTATCAAAAGGGAACTCAGATTAACCCCTCTACCAAAGGCGCTCAAGAGTTCTTTTTGTGAAACATGCTCAGGGGTCTTCACCACAAAAAAGCCCATTATTGATAGTAAAATGCCCAGACCTGCTAGTGCCATGGGTAAGACTACCGCCTTAATCCCAAGACCTGCGGTAACGCCCAGGGCGTTGGCTGCCAGGATAGAACCGTAATAGGACTCATAAAGGTCTGCACCCATGCCAGCCACGTCCCCAACATTATCACCGACATTATCCGCAATGACAGCAGGATTTCTAGGGTCATCCTCGGGGATGTTGGCTTCTACCTTCCCTACAAGGTCAGCGCCAACGTCAGCGGCTTTGGTGTATATACCTCCCCCCACCCTTGCGAAGAGGGCCTGGAAGCTGGCCCCCATTCCAAAGCATAGCATGCTCATGACGATGTGGCCCAGGGAGAGGCTTGTATAATGGCGCAAGACGAAGAACCAAAGTGAGAGGTCTGTAAGGGCCAAACCCACCACCACAAGTCCCATAACCGCCCCACTATGGAGGGCAACCTGAAGGCCGCGGTTAAGGGAGTGTTTTGCCGCCTCTGCAGTGCGGGAGTTGGCCTGAGTGGCAATCCTCATACCAAGGAAACCTGCAAGTCCCGATAGAGTTCCAGCGGTAAGGAAACCAAAGGGGGCTAGCCTAGATTGTATATCCAGCACAAAGGCCAGTAATGATAACACAATGGCCACTACTAAAAAGACGATAGCCACTACTTTGTACTGCTGTCCCAGGTAGGCATAGGCCCCTTCCCTTACGTGACCTGCTATCTCCACCATGAGTTTATCACCAGGAGGGCAGGCCATGACATCTCGGTAATATTTGAAGGCAAATATTAATCCCATAAGGGCGCCAAAAGGGGCAAGAAACCATAGTCTTGGTAATTCCTCAACGTAGGTCTCGCCTCCATGTGTAACTCCTGCAACGGCACTTTCTAGAAGACTAAGCCCCACCAGGGCCAATATTATCAAGGAGAAAAATTTGAACTTTTGCATCCTCTCAGATCCTTTCCTTTCGTATCCTTTCGTAACCATCACCCTGAATCTTTTTGCAAAATATTATGCATCATTTAAAAAACTTCTCAAAGTACGAAAAATTGTGTTGAAATTGCTAGCTTCGTTTGGTTAACTATTGAGCCAGAAAGTTCGATAAAGGAGTTCTAACATTTAGCAGAATAACACATACAAGTCAATAGCATATAATGGAGGGAAAGGGTTGGCATGAAGCTCTTCAGATTAGTAATACCGAAGTTTCCATATTTCAACGTCTACAGTCGGATAAAGATGCCTCCCAGGGGTGCTGTGAGTGTCGCTACTACAGTAAATTCACTAGGGGAATTCAAGGTAGAAATAATAGATGAGAATAACTTTAGTGGCCCACTAGACCATAACCTCATTCAGAAGGAGCGCCCGGCAGATGCAGTGGGCCTTTATGGGGGTCTTACTTCTACTATACCCAGGCTTTATGAGGTGGCCTCCTTTTATCAAGGTCTGGGAGTTCCCACAGTGGCAGGGGGTAACCATATTAATGCCTGCGTAGAGGAGGCCCTATCTTCTGGCGTAGATGTGGTAATTATGGGAGAAGGGGAATATACCCTTCCTGAGGCGGTAAAAGCCATATTTTACGGAAAGGATCTTTCAGCGGTTTCCGGAATATGCTTTAAGAAGGGTAACCAAACTGTTTATACAAAAAGGAGGCCCCCCATTCAGGATTTGGATAGCCTTCCTTACCCGGACTTCAGCCTTATAAGGGACTTGCAGAGCCGTATAATGCTCATTCCCCTCGGAAGGACAAGGGGGTGTAATTTTGTTTGTGAGTTTTGTGCCGTGAATCAACACCTAGGTCACACCAGGAGCAGCTCTCCGGGTTATGTCATGGAAGAGATAGTGAGATTAGTGGAGAAAGGTTACAGGAATTTCTTCTTCACAGACGACAACTTTGCCCAGGATAGGGACACTACGGCGGAACTTTGCAAGATGATTGCAGAATATAAGCGCAAGACAGGAAAGAACCTGTCTTTTTGTGTTCAAGTCAGGGCAGATGTGGCAAAGGATAAGGAAATTCTGGAACTTATGAGGGAAGCGGATGTAGAGATCCTTTGTATTGGTTACGAATCTCCAATTGAAGAAGACCTGAAAAACATGAAGAAGGGTCTTAATTTACAGAAACTCGATGAATATACCCAAACCCTCAAGAAATATGGTTTCTATATTCACGGCATGTTCATACTAGGGTATCCTACCTTTAAGGATTCCAGGTGCAAACTAAATATCTCCATGGCAGAAAGGGTAGAAAGATTCTGGCAGTTCATAAAAAGAAACGACCTTGACACCGTCCAGATAGTTAAGCCCGTTCCACTGCCAGGGACGGGTTTGGAGAAGAAATTGAAGGATGAAAACAGGCTTTATCCTGTAAACCTTGTTGATTATAGTAAGTATGATGGAAATTGGTTGTGTTTCGAGCCAGATGCAGATATAGACCCACATGATTTTCTGTATCAAACGGAAAAGCTTGTAAAGAAATTTTACAACTTGTGGATATTCCCTAAGCTTCTTTATCAAGTGCCTCTTTATCCTCTCGAGGTAGGTATACGTTTCCTTGGCGCGTTCTTTAAGGAGCTACGGGCTGGCAAGAGAGATTCCCTTGGCAGTCTTCTTGCAAAGAGTTTTTCCCAGGCCAAGCGTCAGGCATGGATGAAGTTTAGGAATCTTAGGCTCAGATTGGGGGGAAGAATTATCCTGGAGAAGTGGAAACAGGACTTTGCAAAGGAGAACTTCTTGAGCACTCTGGAGAAGGCAAGGGCAGAACTAAAGAAAACTCCACAGTCCCAAGCGGTTCCTGAGGTGGTGAAATGCACCGACTAAAGGCTTAAAAAAAAATTTTTGCCCTAACCTCTCCAGAGTGAATCAAAGAAAAACCAGCTAACTACTTTGCACCACGACCACGGTACCAGTAGATTCCACCTACAATAATTATTAACACCAGTACTATGACAATAACTTTCTTACTCAAAAACCCTGGCGCTTTTTCGGCCTGAGCAAGAAACCACATAAGGCTATCTGGACTTAAAAAATCCATTGTGCATCCTCCTTTCTTTCCCTGAAGATTTCAAGGAATTGGATGATTATTATCCGGCCTTTCTTCCACGGTACCAATAGCCTACCCCCACCCCAATAAGAAAGACGATGGGGATTACATAGATGTGTGGTATCAGCGGTGGCATCTTTTTCCCTTCTGCCGCAGCTAACACCCAAAAGATTAAGTCACCAAACTCCATACTAGTCTTTTTTCCTCCTTTCCTCCTCCGCATGCCCCACTCATTTCAGGCTACTTATTTACACAATTAACCGAGAAAGTCAAGAGATTTCTCTCCCTCATCTCTGTTTTATTTCCGCCAGTCTTTTCTGTACAGAGTCGGACCTCTCTCCTTTCAGCTCTATATACTTCTCAAAGCATTCAATGGCTCCCATTTCATCTTTTAGGTGTAAGTCATAGAGCAATCCTAAATTATAATAAGCATTGGCATAGTTAGGGTTCAGCTTTATAGCCTTTAGATAAACCTTCTCAGCCTCTTTAAATTCCCCTTTCATGGTGTAGAGCCATCCCAGGTTATTATAGAGCGGACAAAGCCTATCATTTTCTCCTTTTTCCTCTAACTGAGTCGCTGCATTTTCCAAGAGGCTAATAGCCCTATCATATTCCTTTGCCTCTATACAGCATTTGCCCAGCCCCATATATACTGCAGGCCCCTTTGCACCAAGTTCCAGGCCACTAGAATAAACCTCTTTTGCGGCAGCATAATCCCCTTTGGAGTAGAATTGATTGCCCAGGTCGAGAAGCTTCTCCACGGCTTTTTCTTGTTCTTGGGATTCTTCTTTTTCCCTCTTAGTCTTAAGTTTATTAAGTTTGCTAGCTTCCTCAGGCAGGAGTTTTCCTTGCTTTTTCAGCCTTTCGCCCAGTTCCATTAAGATTCTTTCTAGACTCTCTGCTCGTTTTTGCTCTTCTGCAAGGGATTTTAAAACTTCCTTATATTTCTCGGAGGTTTCTTCCCGTTTCTTCCTTTCTAACTTAAGTTCTTCCTTTACCTTGTCCGCATCCCCCTTCTTGCACCCAGAGGGAAGAAGCAAAAGATATACAAAAAATAACCCCCCATAAAGAAGTTTCTTATTCATGTACCTTGGCTAATCCTCCAGATTCTATTTGACCAAAAGGCTAGAATAATTTTTCACTTTTGGAGGTTCGCTTCGGCGAATCTGCCAAAGGCATGACTTAAGATAACTAAACGCAACAGCATGTTATCGTCTTCGTGACCCCTTCAATAGTCCTAACTTTGGAGATTACAATATCACCAAGACTTTTGAGGTCTGCTGCTTCCACCACAACCATAATATCGTGAGGGCCAGAGACTGCTTCAGCAGTCTTCACCCCGGAAATAGAGTTTAACTTATCCAGGATTTCCTGGGTCTTTACATCTGTGCTTATATCTACCAGGATGTAAGCCTTGACGGGCATTAGGTGCTTCCTTTTATCTCACCTTACTCTCTCTATACAAGGAGGTAAGTTTGGCCAGGTGAGCCATCCTTTTGACCATATTAGGATGGGTACTAAACACCTCTAATAGCCTATCGGCAAAACCTATTTTGACATGAGCTGTCCTTATGGACTCTAATTCCTGCGGGTCAATAGTACCGCTCATATCAATGTCTAGCTCTCTCAGTTCCTTTATCTCGTTCCTGGCCCTGGAAGGGTCGTTAGCAAAGAAGGCCTTATAGCCCTCACACTGATGCAGCACCTCTTTAGGTACCCTTGCACTACCATATACCAGCTTGTATAAGGCAGTAGCCATATCGCTAGGCGCATTTCCTAATTTTACACTGCCTAAATCTGCATAGTATTCCCTTATCCTTGAACCATAAAGCACTAGAAGGTTTGTAATAAAGTAGAGTAGAAAGGCTAAAAGACCAATTATGGCAGCCTGGTTACCCCTTTCCCTGTCTCTGGGCATCCACATGAAGTTCCAGGCCACATAATAGAGGATCATAGGCACTAAAGAGAGCATAGTTATTACGGCCACATCCCTGTGTCTAAGGTGAGAGATTTCATGTCCCAGAACCGCTCTTAATTCTTTAGGAGAAAGGAGTTTCATAAGAGACTCCGACACACAAATCCTTCCATCCCCTCCCCACCTACCAAAGGCAAAAGCATTGGGTACAG
>JAHFOV010000130.1 GCA_023261505.1 Planctomycetota bacterium | reverse complement strand
ACTCTTTCAGAGTCTTCGTCACAGAGCTAAAATACCAGAAAGGCTGCCCTGTTTCAAGAAATTTCAAGGGCTTGTAATTATCGTGACGGTACACTATTATACCAGGATAAAAACAAAGGGTAGACATGGCTGTACAGCAATTACAACAAGGCGGTAGCACCGTGGGCGAAGAAGAAAAGAAGCTGTCCCTGGGAGAGCACCTTGAGGAACTACGCCTCAGAATAATCGTTTGCGTGGTTAGCCTTATTGCTTGCTTCATCCTTTCCTGGCTCTTCAAATCCCAGATACTATGGATAGCCCAAAGGCCCCACAACCTGACTATGGAATCAATGGGGTTATCTGCCACACTCAAGGTGTTGAGTTATCAGGAAGGTTTCTTTGCCTATCTAAAACTCTGCTTTATCAGCGCCTTCTTCCTTTCGTACCCGATGGTCTTGTATCAGGCATGGAAATTTGTTGCGGTTGGACTATACAGCCATGAGCGGCGCTACGTGAAGACATTCCTCCCCTTTTCCGTAGGGGCCTTTATCCTCGGCGGGCTCTTCGGATACTTTATCCTCATCCCTCTTGCCCTAAAGTTCCTTATAAACATACTTGGGCCGGGGATAGAACCCATTATCACCATGAACCAGTACATCTCCCTTGTATTTCTCCTTACCCTTGCCCTTGGGCTGGTCTTTCAATTGCCCCTGGTTATGCTTCTATTGGACAAGGTGGGAATCTTTAAGGCGGAGGCCTATATACAGTGGAGAAAATTCGCTATTTTAGGGGCCTTCATCCTTTCCGCTATGATTACCCCCACTGCCGACCCTTTCACCCAGACCGGCACCGCCCTACCTATTATGGCCCTTTATGAGGTAGGTATACTCATGACAAGACCCACTAAGAAGGCATTCCTTTATGCTGGGGGTCTACTCGGTGCAATACTCCTCCTGGCCTTTTGCACCTATGCCTACTTCACCCTGCCCGCTATAGGAGAGGTCCAAAATACTTTGGGCACGGTGGAGGTCTTCCCTAAGGTGGTAGGGCCACCCCCGACAAAGGCTGTAGGGGCAGGTCTAGCACCTGCCCTGAAGATTTACAGGGGTTCTGTCCTTCGGACAGGAAAGGACTCCATGGCCCAACTCTCCTTAAAAGGTGGAGGTTTAATTCGTAGAGGTCGTGGTGCTAAACTTTTTATCAACGAATCTTCAAGGCTACTTCTAAGAGGACAACAGGGTTCAGAACTCCTGGAGGGTGAACTCCTTCTAACACTTGAAGAGGGTGCAGGGCCTTTCAAGGTAGACACTCCCTCTTGCGCAGTCAACCTGGAGAGCGGAGAAATAGATATAAAGGTATTTGAAGAGACCGTTACCGTTACGGCGATAAAGGGTAATGCCGTTGTAGTGGCAGGGGAAGAGAAGAAAGAGGTCCGCCAGGGCCGCCAACTCACGATAAGCCCGGGGGGAATGCCTGTGAAGGTGGAGAAAATAATAGAGTGGAGGAAGGTGTTACAAAAAACACAGAAATAACAAAATAAAGGCAGAGACTTTGTCAAAGGCTTGAGTCCATTTATTTCTCATCCCTTAACGCAAGGGTGAAGAGTGGCTACATAATCAGACTGCAGTGGACATAAAACTTGGCTGCATAAAACAAAATGTACGGCCAGTTAAAAGAAACTGGAGCTCCTAAGCTGCATAAAAATGATTGAAAAAGAGCATGTTCAGCAAAAACAGTGGCATGACATAGTTCTAGAAGTACTGAAATACTGGGTGGCCGTAGTTGGCATCTGTAGCATAGTTGGCGCCATAATTGTAAACATAAATCTCGGCTTCCTAGATTTTTACACTGAAGTACCTCTCCGAAGATATATTGCTGCCTCAATTCTATTCTTTGTTTTTTACGCACCTATGTTTGTTATTTTTATCACTTATTTTTTTATCTCAAAAAAATATGATTTTCTGTCTTTAAAAGAGTACTCTGTAACACTAAAGAATTTACCGGAAGGGATACAATTTCCTAATTCTCTCGGAGATAAACTCCGTTACGATTCCGGCAAGCAACTGCTTATTTTTAAAGGGGTTATGTCCGAAATAGAAAGGAAAAAACTTTTACAATTATCAGAAGACAACGATTATAAAACAGCCATAAGGGCAATTTCTTTCAGGTCTTCTGCTTCACTTTCCCTTTATTCCATTAGCGTTGCTTCGCTAAGTTGGCTTTCTACATTTCTCATTTCCCTTTTATTTTTCTACATACTTCAACTAGGAACTGTTTGGCAGAAAGTGTTATTAGCTTACTTCATTAGTATGCCTATTCATATGCTTTCTATGCCTCCTTTGTTTAACATTTTTAGTAAAGTTGCGCGGAATGCCATCAGATGGGCCATACCTTTTGGTACTCTCATCAGCCTTGGTTTTTTTACATTGTTCGTCTATCCCAATGTACGGCAAGAATATGGGGGTGGATACCTTCGTAAAATAGACCTAGTTTTCACTGAAAAGAATGGGATAAACGAACCATTAAGAAAAGTCCTCACCCTAAAAACACTTGAAAAGCGCTTAATTTGTTATAGCGGAGAAAATCTCGTGATTCGTCTTCGGCTCTACAATGAAAGCTTCGAAAAAATCTCCAAATCTCCTAAAGTAATTGACTGTCCTGTAATATATGAATGTTCTATAGAGATACCGCGGTCGAGTGTAAGCTCTATTTCTTTTCCGCGAGAAGAGATTGAAACAAAATGGTGGTGGTGGTTGAAAAAAAATAAACCCTGGGCAGAGAAAACAATAATCTCTTTAGTGGATAGTTTAGACAAATTTAGAATACGCACAGGCGGAATGGGTGGATCAAGCCTTCTAAGAGAGGAATTGGAAAAGGACAATGTAGCAAAAGAGGAAATTGAGGTACTCTGTACGCTACTCGAAGCACTGAAAAGGGAAGAAGCAGAAAAAAAGTTCTTCTAGCCAAATTATTATTGCTTAAGACCACTTAAGAACTACTCTT
>JAHFOV010000129.1 GCA_023261505.1 Planctomycetota bacterium | reverse complement strand
GATACCAAAACGCTTAGAATTCGCTGGAAGGTATGCCCAGGTAGACCCCAATGTAAGCGTTAGCCATGATTTACAGAGAGAATTCACATTTGGCCCAAACTGGTACTTCAGCGAACACCATCATAACAAGCTTCAGGCTAATGTCTCGCACTTCATCACAGAAATACCCAATGGGAACGATAAAAGGGACACTGTTTTATCTCTTATGCATCAAATCGAGTGGTAGTCTACAGAACCTATCTTCCTATGAGAGGATGTAATTTTATATCACTCTAAAGACTCCACAATAAGGTCATCAAAATAGGTAACGGAATCGGCCTTGGTCCAGAGACCCACCTTCCCCGTTTTGTAAGTGTCATCCTTTACATCAATGAGCAGCTTATCATCGTAATAGCCCTGGATACTGTTGCCCCTAAATTCCACCTTTATAGTGTGCCATTCCCTTGAGGAGACCTTAATATCCGCCCCATTTATCTTTTTCCTCTTGCCCTTTTCAAATCTAAAAAGGTCAAGATTATCCTCAAGGGCGTTGGCACGCAACACATAATAGTTGTCTGGGTCCTGGAACCTGAATAAAATCCCGGCAGCCCTATCCCTTCTACCTGAAATAGCCTTAAAAGATACCTTTACCAGCCCATCGGAAAGGTTAATGCCCTCGTAGATGAGTATGGGAAAATGATATTCCAGGTCCTCGTCCGAGGTTTGGGCTAACACCTTCCTGGGGCTTGGCGCTGTTTCATCCTCCACAATCACCCACTCGCCCTCCGGCCCTTTTCCGCTCTTTGAACTCTTGAAACCTTCTGGAACTTTATCTTCTTTACATTCCTCAAAACTTATGGACACGGATGCCTTTTCCCCACCAAAAAGAACTGTAGACAAACTCAGTACAAAAAAGACCATCATCAGTATTATTTTAACCATGGGAATCTCCTACCCTTTTTTATCTCCCAATCTCTTCTCCTCACAATCTTCGTAGAGATAGTAACTCCGGACGTAAAACCCCAATCAACGCTTGCCCCAGTTGCTCCGGGAAAACCTGTCGCATTTAGTGCGCCAAAACCTGCCGCATCAAAGTCCATACCCCAGGGGCCGTGTACGACAATACCTCCCAGGAGCTGGTGCTGCAGTTCCTCTCCCTCTATCTTCTCTCCCGTGTACTCGCTCACGAGATGGAAGCGCTCCCTTCCAGGCACAGGTACATCTATTATAGTACCATATATATACTCTGCCTTTATCTTACTTACCTCTTCCTTAGTTGAGTGATGGGTAGCCCCTCCCATAGTCAGATGCCAAGTGAAACTGGGAAAGAACCACGACATGATAAGTATGCCCTCAAAATCGGCACCCCTTGCTCTATCTGCCCCTCTCTCAGTAGGATAGAGCAGCCCTGTCTCAGTAGCCACATTGGGTTTCCAGTCCTCACCCCGATACCAGACATTTTTTATAAAACCAGCTGTAAGTGTGAACTGGTCTGTGTCTGACTCAAAGAGGTCTTTGTCCTTTTTATCTATAAATTCATGGACCGTCTCAAGCACTATCTCCCAATCACCAAAACCTAGATTAGGAAAGCCCAGGTTAAAACGGAGGGAGGGAGATTGAATCCTTACATCATCTGGACCGGGCTGTCTTTTTATAGTAAAGCCAAAGATGCCCCATTCCAATTCTATCGCATAAGGTCCTGCCACATCGGCATCCGTGGTAACGAAGGGGCGAAGGGCAAGGGCTTGAGGCACTTTCACTACGGAAATTCCAAAAACTATGAATAGGAATAAAATTAATCTGAGCATAAGGAGAATCTTAATCTCCTTTCTCCTTCAAAGTATATTCACTGAGTTCCCGGAGTCCCCTTTGCCACCTCCACTTCATCCTCCCGCCCCAATCCGCAAGGGACTTTAATGCCCACTCAGTGGTCTTATCCTGGTGGCAGCGATTGCAGGCATTGGGATGGTCGTAAAGGACGGTTCGCTCAGGGCTCACAAATTCAAAGTCAAAGCAGTGACAGCGAGATTCTAACTGCACGGCATTCTTGCCTATCTTTGGCATGTGGCACTCTATGCACAAACTGCCAGTGCTATCCGGCTTGTGATGAGTATGCTCAGTGAGGCCCTTTTCAAAAGGCCCGGCCAGGGCACCCTCACCATGGCAGTTCAGGCAGAGGCTGTTGCCAGGTTTATACACCATGGAAGTATATTTGCCACTGTGAGGGTTGTGGCAGGAGAAACACCTTACCCCTCTACTGTACATCCTACTCATTATGAAGTCGTTTCCCTGGTTCCGGTTTTTCCTTGAAACCCCGTCTTTAAAAAACTCATGCGACTCATGACCCTCTCTTCCTGGGTAAGGGGCAGGACTTCTATATTTGGATAGGTCATCCCCAGGCAGGTAACCAACCGGGTAATCTCTGTCGGCAAAATTGCTACCCTCAGGCGGCCTGCCACCCAGGTGGCACTGTAAACAGACGTCGTTGGCAGTCTCAAAGGGAAGTTTAGCTGGATTTACTATCTTAGCTTTCAACTTTGCTGGGTCTTGTTCCCCAGACATCACCTGTTCTACATGCTGTGCTCCTGGCCCGTGACAGGCCTCACATGCTATGTTCCACTCACTAATGGTGGTTCCTGTGCCTATAAGGCCAGTGCTGTGACAGCCATCGCAGAGCTTTGAGGTAGGCCTCTTCTGCCAATCTTCAGGGTACAAGGCCACCCACCATTCGTCCTTTGGAAAATATTTTACCCACTCTTTTGTTGCCACGTTCCACTGAATGGGAAGTATGTAGTAGTCATTGTCTATCTTTTTCATAAAGCGCTGTTTGAAGCGACTCCCCAAAAGTAGGCTCACATCTGTCTCCGGGCAAAATTTGAAGGAAGAGTCCTTTTTACTAAAATCTGCCACTAGCGCCCCAGACTGGCTAGTATCCTGTATCATCCGGCTATGGCGGGTGGTCTTCCAGCCTTCATAATTTTCCGGGTGACAAGTTGAACATGTCTTGGAACCCACATAGGTATTC
>JAHFOV010000128.1 GCA_023261505.1 Planctomycetota bacterium | reverse complement strand
TTGCGAACTTCTTTAATTGGGTCTTCAGGAAAGACTTAGCAGCACGATTCCTCGGCCGTCTCTTGGCGTCCTGTCTCAGGCTTTTGAAGGCTGACTTAAGATGTGGCATACTTTCTCCTCTTTAACATAATTATATATTTCACTAAGACTTCAGATTTTACATGCAATAATCTCATTGTCAACACACATTTCCTGACTATGTTTGCATTTTCTTTTTTTTGTCGTTATATTAGTTTTACAAGTATGAACATACTATATTATCCTGAACCTGTCTTGCATAAAAAGGCTCTACCCATAAAAGATATAAACAGTCGGGCGGAGGAGTTACTAGAGAAGGGCGAAATCATGCTTCGGCTTATGTACGAAGCCGCTGGAATCGGTCTTGCCGCTAATCAGGTAGGTCTTCTCGAACGCTTGGTAGTAAAGGATGAAACCGGGGAACATAAAGGGGAAAGGGTTTTTATCAACCCAGAAATAATCAGTGCCGATGGCGAGATTCTGGAAGAGGAAGGATGTCTCAGCCTCCCTGGGATATATGGAAAGGTACCTCGGGCAAAAAAAGTGGTAGTAGTAGCCTACAATCTTAAGGGAGAGCGATTGGAGATGGAGGCAGAAGACCTCCTGGCCAGGGTCTGGCAGCACGAGATAGACCACCTCAATGGTACTCTAATTATCGACAGGATGTCACCAGCCAGCCGATTGGCAGCCTCCAGGAGGCTAAAAGAACTTGAAGAGCTGTTTAGAGAAGGAAGTTCAAAGGTAAGGACGCTTTAAATAAAAGCTTTAATTTCAAATGTCAAAGCTCAAATTCCAAAAGAAATCCAAATGTCAAAGGCCAAATTACAAAATAATTTCAAATGACAAAATCCAAATTTCTCCTTTGAGCTTTGGAATTTGAACTTTGGATTTCGGGATTTGGATTTTTAAAAATGAACCTTGTATTCCTCGGAACGCCCTCTTTTGCCCTCCCCAGCCTGAAGAGTCTTGCCAAGTCCCGTCACAAGATTTCTGCCGTAGTTACCCAGCCCGATAGACCCAGGGGACGCAGCGGTCACCCTCAACCACCTCCCGTAAAGGAACTGGCACTAGAACTTGGACTAAGGGTAATGCAGCCCGCCAGTGCCAACGAAGAATCCTTCCTGGCAGAACTTAGGACCCTGGTCCCAGACATCATTGTTGTAGTGGCCTTTGGACAGAAGCTCTCAAGGGCCTTTATTGAGCTACCCAAAATCTGCTGTATAAACGTCCATGCCTCGCTGCTGCCAAAGTACAGGGGTGCCGCCCCTATAAACTGGGCTATTATAAACGGTGAAACTATAACAGGGGCTACCGTCCTGAAAGTGGCAGAAAAGATGGACAGCGGAGACATCCTGGCCCAGGATTTTTTAGAGATAGACCCCGAAGAGACCGCCGGTGAATTGGAGGAGAGACTTGCCCGTCTTGGGGCCATTTTGCTGCTAAAGGTACTGGAAGGCTTTGAACTCGGCAGCATCCTTTTCATACCACAAAGACACGAACTGGCCACAATGGCCCGAAAGCTAAAAAAAGAAGACGGCCTCATAAATTGGGTACAGCCCGCCCAAAATGTCCACAACTTTATTCGCGGCATGACCCCCAGGCCCGGGGCCTATACCTTTCTACCTAACGGAAAGAGGCTCATTATACTGCGGAGCAAGCTGGTTACCGAAGGATCAGGGGCAGGTGTAAAACCTGCCCCTACAAATTTATCGAAGCCAGGGGCGATACTGGATGCCTCAAAAGAAGGCGTACTTGTATCCACCAGTCCGCCTCAGGCGGACGCCCTATGGATAACACACCTCCGGCCCGAAGGCGGTAAGGCCATGACCGCCGAGGAGTACCTCAGGGGCCACCCGCTAAAAAAGGGTGGAGCCTTTGGTCAATCCTCTTGATGCAATTTGTCATTCTGAGCGGAGCGAAGTCACGCCGAAGGCGGATTCGCCTTCGGCGAAAATCTCGAATCTAAAAGCCCGAAAAAACTATGGATTGTCATTGGTTACCAGAGTGTATGCAATGAGTCCTATGGTCAATTGTTTTTTTTCGGAGAGTTGTTAAAATATGCCTGGTTTATCATTAGTCATTCTGAGCCCGCCTGAGGCGGATAAGGGTGACAGCTTTTAAATAATGCCTGTGGATAAAAAAGAAGTGACATCAAGACCATTAAATCTGGGAGTGCTAATCTCAGGAGGGGGCAGGACTCTGCAAAATCTTATAGATAGGATTAATGACGGTTCCCTTAAGGCCCAGATTCGGATAGTTATAAGCAGTAACCCAGAGGCATTTGGTCTTGAAAGGTCAAGGCGGTATAATGTTCCCCATTTGACTGTTAACAGGAAGAATTTTAAAAATGATGAGTCCTTTAGCCAGGCCATTACTGAGGAACTGGAAAAGTATGAGCTTGATTTGGTAGTTTTGGCGGGGTTTAATTGCTTCTATCGGATACCAAAGAAATACGAGGGGAAGGTTGTGAATATACACCCCGCTTTGATACCTGGCTTTTGCGGGAAAGGTTATTACGGTGAGAAGGTACATAAGGCCGTACTGGCGGCTGGCGTGAAAGTTACTGGATGTACTGTACATTTTGCTGATAATAGGTATGATCATGGGCCTATAATCCTACAGCGTACGGTGCCAGTGCTTGATGATGATACTCCTGAGAGTCTGGCCGAAAGGGTTTTCAAGGAGGAATGTATTGCCTACCCGGAGGCTATAAAGTTATTCCAGGAGGGAAGACTGAAGATAGAGGGAAATAGGGTTCGGATAATTTCTTAAATTACAAATTGAGACCTCCTGCAAAAGTCTTCGCATGTCATGTATACCACCCCTTTCCCCTCCTTCGCAAGGAGGGGATAAAGGGGAGGTAAGTTTACTTTGCATATTTTGGAGAGGTCACGCTTTCAAGAAATGTATACCTACGAAAAACAGGTTTTACCCAACGGGTTAAGGGTTTTATATATTCAGCTGCCTCATATCCATTCAGTGGTGATGGCGGCTTATATAGGGGTAGGTTCGCGATATGAGAC
>JAHFOV010000082.1 GCA_023261505.1 Planctomycetota bacterium | reverse complement strand
AAAGAAAAGGCCATGCATGATAGATTGGTTAGCCTGGTTGACCACATGCTAGAACTGAACAAAAAGAAGCATGCCCTGCCCGCCACTTCAGAGAGGGAGGCGGTGGAGAGGGAGATTGCGGTGACGGATGAGCATATTGATGACCTGGTGTATGAATTGTATGGGATAACAGAAGAGGAGAGAAAGATAATAGAAGGGGCGGGGTGATAATCGGATTGTAGGGGTTGACCTGTGTGTCAACCCCATATATGGGCAAACACACAGGTTTGCCCCTACGTTTGCCCCCGATGGGCAAACGCGTGGGTTCGCCAAAGATGGGCGAACACGCAGGTTCGCCCCTATGATGTGTCGACACAATGGGTGAACCGAATGGGCGGACACGTAGGTCCGCCCCTACGTGTAAACCTATGGGCGGACACACAGGTCCGCCCCTACCGAAAAATGACATACGACCCAGAAAAACACCACCGCCGTTCTATCAGATTGAAGGGGTACGATTATTCCCAGGCGGGGGCGTATTTTGTAACAGTATGCACGCACAAGCGGGAATGTTTGTTTGGAAAAATTGTAGATGGGGAAATGCAATTAAACGATGCAGGTAGAATGGCGGGGAAATGGTGGTGTGAATTAAAAAACAAATTCAAAAATATTGAATTGTACGAATATGTGATTATGCCGAATCATTTTCATGGAATAATAATCATCATCACCGTAGGGGTTGACCTATGTGTCAGCCCAATGGGCGAACACGTAGGGCTGGGCGGACACATAGGTCCGCCCCTACCAGAAATCGTACGATGGTTCAAGACGATGACCACCAACGAATATATACGTGGTGTTAAACAAAACATATATGCGCCCGTTAATAGACGATTGTGGCAACGGAATTATTATGAACATGTTATACGAAACGAAGATAAATTGAACCGCATCCGCGAATACATCATAAATAATCCCTTACAATGGCAATTTGATAGGGAAAATCCCGACCGTATTAAAGACAAGGCTTACGATAATCAATGGGATTGCCTTGAAGGGATGATATATGGTAAAAATGAATGATAATAAGGACATTTAACTGATGCCCTATAAGCAAGATCATTACTAATCATTCTCATGGAATAATAATTATTGTAGGGGCAGACCTGCGTGTCTGCCCATTGTTCTTGGGCGGACACATAGGTCCGCCCCTACCAGGGTTGCCAACAGTGGGCGAACACGTAGGGCTGGGTGGGCACATAGCCAAAATGGGCGGACACATAGGTCCGCCCCTACTAAAGATCTAATGAATGTTAGAGACAGATTCATTGGTTGCCTCCTGGGCCTCGCTATTGGGGACGCTCTAGGGATGCCCTTTGAGGGATGGTCGCCTGTAAGTATAAAAAGGCACTGGAATGCAGCGTTTTCGCAGAAAGGCTTGAAAGGCTTCTTGCCTTCGCCCTCAAGGGGACTGCGTGCCGGGCAATACACGGATGATACGCTGATGGCCCTCTGTCATGTGCGCAGTCTCATTGAGAAGGGTGGGGTCGCCCCTGAAGACATAGGCAAAAGGTTTATAGAGTGGTACGACTCTGGAAACTTGAGGGGCATAGGAGGTACTACTGCTTATGCCATAAGGAGGCTCAAAAAGGGTTACAACTGGCAGGAGAGCGGGGCCACGGGGGAGTTGCCGCAGGCAACGGTGGGGCCATGCGTATTGCCCCTGTAGGACTTTTCTATCATAACAGCGTAGGGGCAATTCATGAATTGCCCCTACGATCGGGCAAACACGCAGGTTTGCCCCTACTGAAAGAGGCCGTAAGGAAGGCCGTAATCATCACCCACAACAATCCAGAGGCGGTGGCCGGTGCACAGGCAGTGGCCTATTTAGTGGCTAAATCCGTAAGAGGTGAGCTAAACCCTGATACTGCAATTCAGGATGTTTCTGACTTCCTAGGCCCGTGCAAGGTGAGGGAGAATCTCCAGAAAACAGAAAAATTCCTTAAGTCGGGCGCTACACCCGAGAAAGCCCTGGAGATTCTAGGGACATCAGGTTATGTAGTAGAGACCGTAGCCAGTGCAGTATTTTGCTTTCTACATAGTCCTGAGGATTTTTACAGTACCGTGGTGAATGCTGTAGAAGGAGGAGAGGACTCCGATACCACAGCGGCAGTGGCAGGGGCAATCAGCGGCAGCTATAATGGGATAAAGGGAATTCCAGAGGACTGGCTAAGGGGTGTAGAAGATTCCGCCGTTCTTCAAGAGCTTGCAAATAAACTTTATATGGTAAGTAGCCGCAGGCTTTAGCCTGCGTAAAATGCTGAGTCCTAATTGCGCAACCTAAAGGTTGCGACTACTCGAGGGAGAGATGAAGGTCTATTTTATCGGAGCTGGTCCAGGAGACCCCGAACTCCTGACATTAAAGGGCAAGAGATTACTGGAGCAGGCGGGTTACTGCCTTTACGCTGGGTCTCTGGTGAATGAGGAGATATTGAAGTATGCCAGGCCAGATGCCAAAAAGTATAACACCCACAATATGAGTCTAGAGGAGCAGGTTAAAATTTTTAAAGAGGCAAGGGACAGGGGGGAGGATGTGGCCAGGCTACACACGGGAGATCCCTCCCTCTATGGTGCCGTCCAGGAGCAGATGAAGGCCCTTGAGTCCCTGGGTATTGACTATGAGGTTGTGCCTGGGGTTAGTTCCTTTCTGGCGGCAGCGGCCAGCCTTAAACAGGAACTCACCCTTCCTGGAGTGTCCCAGACTGTAATACTCACCAGAATAGGAGAAAAGACCCCTGTCCCCGAAAAGGAGTCCCTTAAAACCCTCGCCCAATCCCGCTCCACCTTGTGTCTCTTCCTAAGTGCCCATCAATTAAAAAAGGCTGTGGAAGAACTCCTCCCCTTTTACGGGGCTGATTGCCCCGCCGCAGTTATCTATAAAGCTACGTGGGGAGAAGAAAAGGTAATAAGAGCCCCACTTTCAGCGCTGGCCAAAGAGGCAGAAAAAGAGGGCATAAAAAAGACCGCCCTGGTGATAGTGGGCTGGGTTTTAAGGGGCGACTTCGAAAGGTCTACGGTATACCAACCTAAGTAAACTTCCCAAATAAGTTTGCAATTTAATAAATATTTGACAACATTGCAAATATCTCATATTATTTAATAGGGGTTTTATATAAAGAATGAGAGAAAACAGTAAAAATATTAGCCTGGGTGATTTTGTGGAGGGTATAAGCCTCTTGACCTTTGAGCTGGGTAGGCACCCAGAGTCTACCCCCCTTCTCACACCAGACCAGGAGGCCCTGCTGACCCTACTTCATCAAAGAGGAAAATTATCCCTAAAAGAAATTAAGACCTTCCTCCACATCGATACTTTTCAAATGTCTCGCCTGTTGTCCTCTGTAGAGAATTACATAGAAAACCGCCGTCCCGCCTCCCTGGTGCATAGGGAAGTAAATTTTCAGGATAAAAGGCAGTGGATAATATCACTTTCACGTGATGGTACGAGGGTTTTACTGGAGGAATGGAAAAGAAGGAAAAAGAGGGTAGAGACCCTTTTAGGGCCTTTAACGTTAAGGGAGAAGAAGACCTTTATGGATATCATAAACAAGATGATTTTATCCATGAGGTCTTAAAAAATTATGAAAATTTGGCCTTTTTTAATCTTAAGTTTACTTTGCTGCTGCCTTTCCCTTGAGGTGATGGGGGAGGGACGAGCCGATAAGGAGAAAAGGGTCAAAACTGTTCAGGTAGTCCCTGCAGTAAGACAAGAGGTGGTATACCCTATAGTGTCAACCGGCACGCTTCTTCCTGAGGCAGATACCGATGTAAGTTGTGAGGTAGATGGTGTTGTTAAAGAAATACACTTTGAAGAGGGGCAAGAAGTAAGGGCTGGAGATTTACTCATTACTCTGAAGGATGAAGAGTACAGATTTAAAGTGCAAGAGGCGGAGGCAAGGCTAACGCAGACCACGGCAGACAGGTTTTTTGCCGAAAAACTCTTTGAAAGGATGGAAAAGCTCTACAATGACGGCGTCATTTCTGTACAGGAGTACGACGACCACAAGCTAAAATTGAAGCAGGCGGAAGCCAACTTAGAAGCAGCTCAGGCTACCCTGGACCTGGCCAAAAAAAATCTTAGAGACACCAAAATCCTTGCACCATTTAATGGCATAATCAGCAAAAAGTACGTAGATATTGGAACGTACGTAAAGAAAGGAGACACCAAGTTATTGAATATTGTAAAAATAGACCCCATAAAGGTAGAATTATCTATACCTGAAAAATATCTATCGATGGTAGAAGAAGGGGAAGTCGTTACGGTAAGTGTAGAGGCCTATCCTAAGAAGGTCTTTAAGGGGGAAATATACTATATCAATCCCAAGATACTGTCTGAGACGAGGCGATTCCAATGCTATGCGCGGCTAGCTAATCCAGAAAAGGAGTTAAAACCGGGCCTGTTTGTCACAGCGAAGGTAGAAGTGGGGACAAGTTACAGCGTAGTAATACCTGAAGAGGCTGTGGTCTCTGAGGAGGGCGTAAATTACTGTTTTTTGGTAGAGGGGCGAAGGGCAAAAAAGGTCGCACTTAAGACAGGAATCAAATTAAAGGACGGCATGCAAGAGGTACTGGAGGGCGTAAAGGAAGGAAGCCTTGTCGTAGTAAGAGGGCAGCACGTCCTACTTGATGGAGACATGGTAGAGGCCGAACGTTTCAAGGTTGCCAAGGAAGAAGTGAAGTAAGATGTTCCTCCCGGATATTTCCATCCGAAAACCAATATTTGCCACAATGATGACAGCGGCAATCGTCATCTTTGGGGTTATTTCATATCTAAGGATGGGCATAGATGAATATCCAAAGATAGATTACCCTTATGTTACCGTGGCCACCACCCTCAGGGGCGCCAGCCCTGACGTTACGGAGATAGATATTACTGACCCCATAGAAGAAGAGATAAATGCCATCCAGGGTATAAGGACACTCACCTCCACCAGTTCCGAAGGGCTATCTCAGATAACGGTAGAGTTTGTGCTAGATAGAGATATTGATGTTGCTGCCCAGGATGTAAGAGATAAGGTAGCCATTGCACTGAAAAGACTACCAAGGGATGTAGATAATCCTGTGGTGGATAAATTGGACCCTGCACAAAACCCCATTATGTGGTTAACAGTGCAGGCCAACAAACCCCTTAAGGAGATAAGTGATTATGCCCATTATGATTTAAAGCCAAAATTTGAGATACTTCCCGGTGTAGGTGCGGTCGTGGAAGGTGGACTGCGCCAGAAGGCTCTGAGGGTCTGGCTGGATTCTCGCAAATTAGAGGCCGACGGGCTAACAGTAAGTGATGTGATTGAAGCCTTGAATAGAAGGCACATAGAAGTTCCAGGGGGTAAATTAGAACGACCGGCCCTAGCATATTCTATGAGGACCCTGGGGGAGTTCCAATCGCCAGAGGAATTTAATGACCTGATAATAGACTATAGGCAGGGTGAGCCCCTGACCTTGAAAGACATCGGTTTTGCCGAGTTCGGCATGCAGGATAGAATTATGATAGCGCGCTATCGTATGGAATCGGGGGATATAGAACCTGCCGTTGGCCTGGGGATAAGGCGCCAGTCAGGGGCTAATACTGTGGCCGTCGCAGACGAGGTAAAGAAGGTCTATAAGGATATAAAGCCACACCTGCGGCAGGGCATGCATATGGACATAGCTGTAGACCGCTCAGAATTTATCAAGGCCTCCATAAGGGATGTTCAGTTCGCTATTCTATTTTCCATACTCCTTACCGGCTTGTCCGTCTTATTTTTTCTTAGAAACGCTATAAGCACCTTCATAATCTTACTCGCCATTCCTACCTCCTTCCTGGGGGCCTTTACTATGATGTATTTTTTGGGTTTTACCTTTAATAACATGACACTACTGGCCCTAAGCCTTCTTGTTGGTGTAGTGGTGGATGATGCAATAGTAGTTCTTGAGAGCATCTTCCGACATCAGGAAGGGGGGTTGGAACGCTTTGCTGCCGCAGGTAAAGGAGCTGGCCTGGTGGCCTTTGCCGCTACTGCTGCCACCGTTGCTATAGCTGCCATGTTTACGCCTATTGCCTTTATGAGCGGAATATCGGGTAGATTCTTTTATGAGTTTGGCCTGACCGTCGCCGCTGCGGTGTTCGTATCACTGTTTATTTCCCTAACGCTAACTCCAATGCTCTGTTCTCGTTGGTTGAGGGTTTCACAAAGGCACACGCGCCTCTTTTTTTTCTTTGAGCGGCTATTTCAGGGTATGGAAAAGGTTTACAAGCGTATACTGAGTTGGTCTTTGAGGTGGCGCTTCGTAATAGGAATAATTACTGCAGGCAGCTTTGGTGCTGGAATCTTCTTTTTCTTGCTGGTGGGTAAAGAACTAATTCCAGTATCTGACCAAGCCCAATTTATAGTCACCGTAAAAACCCCTCCTGGCTCATCTCTCGACTACACTGACAGCATGATGAGGGAATGTGAAAAGATTTTAAATGAGACACCGGAGGTGCGCTCTTTCTTCTCGGCGGGAGGGTTTGGAGGTGATAATAAAGGGATATTCTTTGTTCACCTGGTTCCAAAAAGTGAGCGCAAGCGTTCTCAAAAGGAGATCATAGCCTCTCTTAGGCCGAAATTCATGCAGATTCCCGGTATGTTTGCCTTTCCATTGGAATTTGAACAGGCCTTTGGGGCAAAAAGGGGAGCACCCCTTGAGTTCACAGTCACGGGACCAAACCTCAATGAGCTCGAAAGGCTTAACAATGAACTTGTGGCCAGTCTAAAAAAGGTACCCGGTATAATTGATGTCGACTCGGACCTTGAACTCGGTCGGCCCATGATTTACGTCCATATAAATCGTGAGAAGGCGGCAGACCTTGGAGTCGATGTGCTGGATATTGGAAACACTGTCCGTGCCCTTATGGGCGGAATAGTCCTGCAGGATATAAAGTACAAAAGTGAGGGCAAACGGTACGATATTATAGTAAGACTATCTAACCCGTTTAGAGACCTTCCACAGGATATATCAAACCTCTATGTAAAAAATAGGTCTGGTAAACTAATTGGGTTGGCAGATATTGTAGAGGTTAAAGAAGGGACTGGGCTCAATATTATAAACCGCAGAAATCGTCAGCGCAGCTTTACTATTTCTGCTAACCTGGAAGGCGATAAGGTATTGGGGGATGCAATTAGTGATGTGCACCGTATTGCAAAAGAAATACTCCCAGAGCAATACAGCCTCACCTTTACCGGGAGGTCACAAACCTTCCAGGAATCTAGTAGAAGTGCCATATTCGCCATTGTTCTTTCTACGATAATTACCTATATGATTCTTGCCTCCCTTTTTGACAGCTTACTGCACCCATTTACCGTGATGCTTGCCATGCCCCTGAGCTTTATAGGTGGCTTCGGTATGCTTGTGGCTACACACAATACACTTAATGTCTATAGTATAATAGGTCTTATCCTGCTTCTGGGATTGGTTAAAAAGAACTCCGTGCTCCTTGTAGATTACGCAAACGTGCTGAGGAGGGAAGGTATGGAGAGAAACCCTGCAACGTTAGAAGCAGCCCGAGTGAGGTTGAGACCCATTCTTATCACATCAGTAGCCACTATCTTTGGTTCGCTCCCTATAGCCTTAGGGTTTGGCTACGGTGCTGAGGCAAGGGCTGGTATGGGTATAGTTGTAGCAGGTGGTATCTTATCCTCTCTTATGCTAACCCTCGTAGTAGTGCCAGTATTTTATACGCTTCTGGATGACCTTGTATTGATAGTGAAGCGAAAGAGGCCGAAGAAAGAGAAGCTTCCTGAGAAGGTAAAAGTCGCTGTCTCTGGCAGTTAAAAATGTCTCTGGCCATTGTTGCCCTGCGAATATAAATGTAGCCGCAAGCTTTAGCTTGCGAAAAAATAGGTGTAAAAGGAGGAAGACAATTACCTAATAATTTTGGCTATTTTACATTATGCATGAGGAAGATGTTAGCATTCATTAAGCCTGAAATTGTAAGATTATTTAAATACACGCAGGCTAAAGCCTGCGGCTACTCACTGTGATAATTAATATGTCTCTGGCCATTGTTGCCCTTACTAATGAAAGTCTGCAGGTAGCTGAGAGGTTGAGGAAAGAATTGCCTGAAGCAGACCTTTACGTTGCACAGACGGCTATCGGCAATCAGCAGTCAGCTATCAGCAATCAAGAGACTGAAACCCGAAGGCCGAAACCCGAAGGCCGAAACCTGACGGAACCACGTGCCTTTTCAAAAATTAGCCAGCTTGTCGCAGATATATTCCATAAGTACGATGGCCTTGTCTTTATTATGGCCCTGGGTATTGTTATCAGGGCCATTGCACCTTACGCAAAGGATAAGCATTCAGACCCCGCGGTGGTGGTGGTGGATGAAGCCGGAAGATTTGTTATCAGTGCCTTATCTGGCCATGAAGGTGGAGCCAATGCACTGGCCGCAAGGGTGGCCTCCATTTTACACACGGAGGCTGTAATTACCACTGGAACTGAGGCCAGAAAAGATATAATAATAGGTTTTGGTTGCAAGGCTAACGCCTCTGCGGATGAGATTAAAGGGGCGATAAAAAAAGGGCTTGAGATTAGTGGGCTGCCCCAGGACAGGGTAAGGCTCTTAGCGACCATAAAGGAGAGGGCAGAATTACCAGAGGTTATAAAGGCGGCACAGGAGTTGGAGATACCCTTAAGGGTTTTTTCCAGGGAGGAGATAGCTACCTGCGCCAAGGAATACACAACCTCAAAATTTGTAGAAGAAAAGATGGGCATTGGAGGAGTCTGTGAGCCTGCGGCCCTCCTTGCTGGGAGGAAGACCAGATTAATACTGAAGAAGCAGAAGTTCTCGGGAATAACCATAGCCATAGCCCAGGAAAACTTAGTGTGGTAGGGATTGGCCCTGGTTTAGAAGGGGATATAACCGCCAGGGCCAGGTCTACTATCATTGGTTCAGACCTCGTAGCAGGGTATAAGACCTATCTGAGCATAATTAAAGACCTTATAAAAGGCAAACCTACTCTTGGTTCTGGTATGGGAGAGGAAAAGGAGAGATGCCAGGCAGCCCTGCAGGAGGCTTCTAAAGGTAAGAAAGTCTCATTAGTCTCA
>JAHFOV010000081.1 GCA_023261505.1 Planctomycetota bacterium | reverse complement strand
ATAGATTTTCCCCGATGCTCCTCTACATACCAGTTTATGAAATGAACGGCATCATCTATTGAATCCTTCTGAGTTGGGTTGAACGTTGCATATGTAAAACTGAATGGTTCGTCATATGAGTCTCTTTGGAATAATGTCCACGCGACGCTATTCGGAGCTTTATCATGAAATCGCATCTTAATACTTAAAGGAGAACTAATGTAAATCCAGCATTTGGGCAAAAAGGGACGATATCGTAAAGTATCTTCAAGATCTTTTTCTAGCCTTGCTCCAATTGCTGTTGGAATAAAGCTTCCAAGTGGCACGTCTTGATTTAAAATAAGTATACCCTCCCCCTCGGTCTCAGGAGTTGAACCAGAACGGGAATATTCTAAAAATTTATCGTATACGGGCCGAGAAACAACTACAGGTATTCCTTGGTCGCAGTTCCAATTTCTCGCAGAAACCAAAGACATATATGCAAAGAAATCCGTATTGCCAATTTGTGGATTTATCCTAACACTTCCGTAACCAGCAGAGACCACTTCTTTTTTTCCATTTAAGTCGAGTACGTCGATAACTTTCCCGCGAAACTCTACACGCTTCTCCACCTTTTTAAGTCCTTCAATAGCCTTATTAATGCCCTCAATAGTCCATAGTTGGCCGGGCATCTTGGGAGCCCATTGAGAGAGAAATACGTCCTTAAATTGAACTACCTGTCCTGATTTTGGTTCGAAGCAATCCTGGGGTTTTTCTTCACAAGCGAATCTGTCGCTAAGGATCGAATACCAAAAATGGTTTTCATCCTGAATAGATATTTTGTCTTTCCAGATTTCCTTATACTTCAAGCCAATATAATCGTAAATTCTCCAATAGTCCAAAATATCTTCTAAGAACTTACCAAAAAAACGTTTCTTTAACTCTTTTCCTGCTGCAGAATACATATTCATATTTAACTTTCCTCCTAAAGTGAGAACTTAAGATTTGCAATGCAATGTGTCTCTTGGCGAAAACTCTCTATTTCGCCAGCACAAAATCCACCTCCCTCTTAAAGAAGTCTATATGGTCAATCTTGACCTTCACCTCCTGGCCTATCCGGAAGATTCTTCCCCTTCGGGTGCCAATCAAGGCCATACGTTTTCTGTCCAGCTTGTAGAAGTCATCTACCAGGTTGCGGATATGTATGAGACCGTCAAGAAGAATATCCTTTAGCTGGACAAAAAGGCCAAACTCTTCCACCCCCGTAATGACCCCTTGCATTACCTCTCCTACTCTATGCTCTAGATAACGGAGAAGCTTTAGCTTGGTAATCTCCCTTTCTGCTTCGTCTGCCCTCCGCTCTGTAAAGGAACAGTGCTCGGCCAGGTTGGCCAGTCCACCAGAGAGGGCAGGTGCAAGACCTGCCCCTACACTCTCTCTTATCTCCCTGGGGCTCCGCTTCTCCAATAGATAATGGTCCAGAATTCTGTGATCAAAAAGGTCAGGGTATCGTCTTATTGGGGAGGTGAAATGGGTGTAGTAGTCCATGGCTAGTGCATAATGCGGGTTCCACTGGTCGGAGTACTTCGCCTTCTTCAGGGAACGCAGGAGTGCCAGGTTCACCTGATTTGCCTCAGGCCTACCGGCTACACGCTTCAATACGGCCTGGAGACCTTTCCTCTGAAACGGGTCTATTTTTATTTGTTCCAGGTCTTGCACGAATTCCGCAAAATCCTTCATCTCTTCTTCCGCTGGTTCTGGGTGGATACGTGCAAAATAAGGGAGTTCCTGTTCGTGCATAAACCTGGCGACTGCCTCGTTGGCCGCCAGCATAAACTCCTCAATAAGCTTATGCGATATGTCCCTCTCCACTTTCTCAACTCCAGCCACCCTGCCCGTCTCATCTAGCTTTAAAGACACCTCCGGAAGGTCAAGTTCCAGTGCCCCATTCTCAATCCTCTTTGCCCAGAGCTTCTGTGCTAACTCCACCATCTGAAAAAGTAAGTCTTTCACCTTCTCTGAAACTTTAGAAGTGGCCTCTGGGTCTGTTGCTAAAATTTTGCTGGCCTCCTTGTAAGTAAGCCTCTTTGTTACCTTTATAACGGAATATTGAATCTCTGAAGAAACGAGCGTTCCCTGGGGTGAATAAAGCAGGAAGGCAGTCTTGGCTAACCTATCCACTCCTTCCTTCAAGCTGCAAATCCCTGCGGAGAGCAGTTCGGGGAGCATAGGGATGACCTCGCCCGGAAAGTAGACACTGGTGCCCCGCTTGGAGCCCTCCCTATCTATAGGCGAATCAGGTTTAACATAGTGGGACACATCAGCTATATGTACTCCCAGTTTCAGATACCCATTCTTTAGTCTCTCAAGGGAAACTGCGTCGTCAAAATCCTTAGCGTCTTCAGGGTCAATGGTAACAATTAATTTGTCCCTTAGGTCTAATCTTCCCTTAATTTCCTCTTCCTTGACCAACTGAGGGATAGCCCTTGCCTCTTCCTCTACTTCAGGGCTGAACCTGTTGGGAAGACGAAACTGAAATACTACGGAAACGGTATCAACCCAGGGGTCACCCTCTTCTCCCAGTATCTCCACTATAGTTCCCTCAGGAGCAAGGTGCCTGGAGGGCCACTGAGTTATATTGACTATGACTTTTTGCCCTGGCTTGGCCCCAGCGGAGTCCTCTTCTGCCACATAAATATCCCTGAAGAGGCAAGAATCGTCTGGTGCTACGAATCCCAGTCTGCGGGTATGCTGATAGGTGCCTATAACAGTCTCGTTAACGTGTTCCAGGACATTAACTACCTGCCCAGAAGAGCCCCTCTTTCGTCTGCGGCGCCTGGCAGGCATGCCTAGAGGAAGCCTTGCAACCACAAGGTCTCCATGCATGGCTTCGCCCATATCCTCTTCTTCTATATAGACCTCAGGATAGCCCTCCTTTACAGGTTCCACAGTTCCATAACCTCTTGGGCTGCAACGTAACCTGCCGACTGCCAGATGGACCTTTTCGGGTATGGCGTACTGCTTTTGTTTTATCTGGACTATTTCTCCAAGGAACTCAAGTTTATGAAGGAGCCTTTTAAAATCTTCAAATTCCTCCACTGGCACGCCAAAGTGTTCCGCCAACTCTGCCGCATTCATAGGGCTGTAGCGCCTGCTGCGAAGGAACTTGACTAGGTCTTTTGCTTCAACCATACATACCCCTTGTGGTTTGTAGTTAGATACTTTTTCTTTAATGAAATTTTATCAAATAAGTCCTTTACAAAAAAGACTTTAATATCCTGGGAATTGCGAAGGGTACCCTTTGCTTATACACCAGGTATTCATCTCCGTGTTCCTTTTCAAGGAGTTTTTCTTCAGTAAGCGCAATGGCCAGAAGCAAGAAAAGCCAGAGTGGGGTAACCAGCAAGGCCCACAGGGCCTTAAACATTACTGCCCAGCCAAGACACCAGAGGAACTCTCCTATATAGATGGGATGTCGGAGCTGGTTATATATACCTTCTTTAGCAAGCCTTCTTTGTTTCTTGGGCGGGCTGGAAGCGGAGGGGAGTCCAACCTGAAATAGTGCCAAAAGTATAAAGAAAACGCCGATTAAAAATATAGGTAGGCCAAGTACCAGGGCCAGTTGGGTGGAAATGAAAAGTCTGGGCTGGGGACACAAGGGTAATAACAGCCTGGACATAGTGGTGAGGGTTATCATTATAGAGAAAAGGGCTACGTTAAAGGGGAATATGATATTGCGTAAACTGGAGGAAAGGTATCCTGCTATTGCGAGACCAAAGCCAAGAATCCCTGACAGGGTAAGGTGTACGAATGGGAATTCGGTCATGCTCCCCGATATCTGCTAAGGCAGACAATCCTCCTGAAGAAAGAAATTACGCCTCATTGCGAGCGAAGCAATCTGCCAGTAAAACGAGATTGCTACGGCCTCTCCGCCTTAGGCGGATGGCCTCGCAATGACATTTTGTGGTCTCGGCGGAACGCCCACCTGATATGGATTATTTACCCTTTTTATAAAGCCACGTGCCAAACATCTTTTGAAAATCTGTCCAGTGGCTCTCTGGGTCTCTATCTTCGGCCAGGGCCCTCTGGTAGCCCTGGAGCTTGGCGTCCAGGTTGTCAAGATGGTGAATGGCAAGAGCCTCTGCAGTCATTGGTACCCTGGGAGAATTGGGATCAGTCTCACCGTGGTGACTCAAGATTATATGGCGGAGGAGGTCCAGACGTTCTTGGGGAAATCCTTTTATCTGAGCGGCCTTTTCCTCAACCATGAGTACGCCTGAAACTAAATGACCTACTAACCTTCCATGGTCTGTGTAGTAAAAACTACTCTGATAGGAAAGTTCTCTAAGTTTGCCTATGTCGTGAAGTATAGCGCCGGCCACCAGGAGGTCTCTATCCAGGTTAGGGTAAAGTTTAGAGGTCTGAATGGCAAGCCTTGCCACTGTCACGGTATGCTCCAGCAGTCCTCCCAGGTAGGCGTGATGATAGCTGACGGAGGCCGGACCCATGCTAAGTTTGCGCAGCAAATCCTCGTCCCTTAAAAATAGTTTTAGAAGTTGAGAAATAAATGGATCTGTAAGGCTGTTAACGATACCTTCTAGTTCTGACTTAAGTGCCTTCACATCCTCTTTGGTCCAGGGGAAAAGTTCTTCGAGGTTAAAGAAGAGTTCTTCCCTGCTAAAGTCTAGTATCTTTAATTGAATGGTTTTTTCATACTCGCCCACAACACCTTTAATTCTGAGTAGCCCTTCCTTCCCAAAGGATTCTATCTGTTCCGGGTTGGCATCCCACAGGACAGCCGGAAGGGAGCCAGATTTATCTGCCAATTGAGCGCGTATGGAAAGCTTTCCATTGCCATAAGAACGGACTTCTCTGCTGTGCAGGCGAAACACTGCATCTACCTGTTCTCCCGGTCTTAGCTCAGAGATGTACCGCCTCACCATATTTCTAACTTTGTCCCCCTTTCTTTAGCTTGGGGAGTTGGGCCTCGTACTCAGCGGCGCTTAAAAGATTGTCCTGACTTGGGGGGCCACTTATTCTTAGCTTTATCAGCCATCCCCTTATGTAGGGATCCTTGGTTATTAGGTCCAGGTCTTTATAAAGCGCCTTATTTATCTCTATAACCTCCCCCTCTACAGGGGTTATTATCTCGTGGAGTGCATTTGTTGTCTCCACGTCTCCAAGGGACATGCCCGTTAGTAGTTCGTCTCCTTTATCTGGTAAGGAGATGTCTATTATCCTGCCCAATCCCTCCAGGGCAAATTCTGTCAGGCCAATTATAGCGGTACGGCCCTTTATTCTAATCCACTCGTGTGTGGATGTGTACTTTAAATCCTTAGGTAATGTATAGGGCATTGATTGATGAAATCTAACAAAATCATCGAGATAGGTCAAGTCATGGCTTGTGCAGATTTGCCTTGACGAGGATATAAAACCTCTGTAACCCTTTTTGCTACCTCTTCTATCCCTTCTCTCATTTCAATAAGCCCAGCCCGTCCCCGGCGCACAAAGCTCCTGAACCAGGTCATCTGCCTCTTAGCAAAACGTCTCGTATTTCTCTTTATTAACTCTTTTGTGTCAGATAAACTCCGCTTGCCTTCCAGATATTCTATCACTTCCGCATAACCCAGGGCCTCTCTGGCTTGTCTACTTAGTCCCATGTGATGGGCCAGTAGCCGCCTCACCTCTTCTACCAAACCATCCTCAAACATCCTCTCCACCCTCTCCTCTATCCTGCGATACAGCGCTCTCCTATCCATGGAGAGAATAACCATGCGGTAAGTAGGGGCATCCGCCTCGGGCGGACTTGTGCCCCTCTCCCATTCTTGCTGCCAATAGGATATAGGGCGACCTGTCTTTTGATAGACTTCTAGGGCGCGAACTACCCTCCTTAAGTCTCCCCTTTCTATACGCTGTGCTGCATTAGGGTCTACTTCCTCCAGCTTACTATGGAGATAGTGTATCCCCTTTTCCGCAGCCACCGCCTCAAGCTCATGCCTTACTTCCCAATCTGCTCCTGGTCCCTGGAACAACCCTTCCGTTAGGGCCTTTAAATAGAGGGCCGTTCCGCCTACCACCAGGTGCTCTTTTCCCCTGGATTCCAGATTTCTGATAATATTTTGAGCATCCTTGACATAACACCCAACGCTGTAGGCCTCCCAGGGGTCTAATATATCTATCAGATGGTGCGGTGTTTCCTGTCTTATCTTAAGGGATGGTTTGGCCGTACCAATGTCCATGCCGTGATAAATCTGCATAGAGTCTGCTGAGATAATCTCTATGCCGACTTGACGGGCTATCTGGATAGCCACCTCACTCTTGCCAACGGCGGTAGGGCCTGCTAGGATTTTCAACATCGGGCTCGTTGCTATGAATATATGTTTTATGAGAACCTAAAAAGGTCAAGCTAATAGGACGTGTCATTGCGAGCATAGCGAAGCAATCCCACTAGTAAGAACAAGATTCCTTCGGGGCTTTGCCCCTCGCAATGACCGCTTTTCAAGCTTTTTCAGATTTCCCAAGTTTTTAGTAAGAATATTACTGAACTTTATAAGAGTCAAGAGTGGTTTAAGGCATGCACTAGTGCCTTAAACTGATTTCCCCTTTCTTGAAAATTTTCAAACATGTCATAACTGGCACAGGCGGGAGAAAGGAGGACTACATCGCCGGAAAGTGCCACCCCGCTGGCAATTTTAACGGCCTCTTCAAGGGAAGGGACTCGAAACAAGTCAGGGAAAGGCTCTCCTGCAGTAGGGGCGTATGGCAATACGCCCCTACTTTCTTCTATAAGTTTCATTAGGGTGCTGGCCGTCTCTCCAATGAGGATAAGGCATTTGCACCTCTTTACAGACTCCCGTGCAAAGGACTCCAGGGAGATTTTCTTGTCGTATCCCCCTGCTATGAGAACTATTGGTGCTTCAAAGGTTTGCAACCCGGCTATGGCTGATTCAGGGGTAGTGGCGATGGAATCATTGTAATACTTAACACCCTTTATCTCGGCTACGAATTCAAGCCTGTGTTCAAGGCCTGAAAAGGATTGGGTGGTTTTTTCAATATCATTGCCATTTGCTCCCAAAAGAAAAGCGGCGCAGGAGGCTGCCAATATGTTTTCAAGGTTATGCCTGCCGGGGAGTTTTATACTGGAGAGGCCTATTCTTCCTTCCCTAGAATCTATGTTCAGAATAGCCTCCTGCCCGTCCAGGAAGGCACCGCAAACTTGTTGTGAGCCGAAGCCCTTATCCGCCTCAGGCGGAGAAGGGGGAAGCGGAGGAATCCCCCTCAGTCCCCCTTTATTAAAGGGGGATATACGGGGATTTGGCCTGTGTTGCAGGCTGTACCAAATGACCCTGGCCCTTGTTTCGCTGGCCCACTCCCTGAGCCTACAGTCGTCCCAGTTCAATATTACAAAGTCTTCAGCAGTCTGATAGCGGATTATGTTTTTCTTTGCCTCAATATAAGTTTCCATATCTTTATGGCGGTCTAAATGGTTTGGGGCCAGATTGGTTACAACAGCCAAATGGGGGGATTTTCTGATTTGGCTTAGGTCTTCCAGTTGGAAGCTTGAAAGCTCTAGCACCACCAGGTCTTCCATTCCCATCTCTTCCACCCTTTCCAGAAGAGAATAACCCATTCCAATATTCCCTCCCAGCCAGACTTTTTTGCCTAATCTGTTTGAGGCGGACTGAAGCATAGCTGCTAGCAGGGCCGTCGTAGTAGATTTTCCCTTACTACCTGTGATGCCTATTATAGCGGCAGGACACAATTTAAAAAATAGGTTCATTTCTGTTTCCAGAGGAATTTTGTTTTCCCTGGCTAAGCGAAGGAATCTGGAATCTTTTGGTACGGCGGGATTAACCATCACCACATCTGCGTCTTTGAAGTCCTCCTCCCTGTGACCTCCCAGGTGCAGCTCCAGTGGTAGGCCCTTTAGGGTCTCCAGGGAAGGGGTAAGTTGGGACTCATTTTTAAGGTCTGTAACAGTCACCCTTGCCCCTTGGCTTACAAGAAAACGGCTGGCGCCAACACCTCCTCCAAAAACTCCCAGGCCCATAACTGTTATCTTTTTTCCTTTAAGGTTTGTAGTGAGCGTAGCGAATCTATCTGTTATTTTCATCTTCTTCTTTTTTGTCTCCTTTTAGCCCTTTCTGCTGCCTCTGCTACCTCAGAAGACATATTTACCACCGCTTGCCTTACGGCACCTTTCCAGTCTGTAGTCTTACCTTTCCAGGGGGGATATAAATAAGCAAATATGATTGCCCTTGAAGAGCTTATAATTGCACCATAACCGTCGGCATTAAAATATGCGTCCAGTTCCTTCGCCGTGGCTCCTTGTGCACCATAGCCAGGCACCATGAAGAAGGCCCTGGGCATGAGCCGCCTCAATCGCCTGGCTGCCTCAGGGTATTGAGCTCCCACTACCGCCCCCACGCTGCTATAGCCATTTTTGCCTACAAGATCTTTCCCCCATTGCCTTACCTTTCTAATCACCTTTTCGTAAATTCTTTCGCCATCCGAAGCAGGTAAGTCCTGAAAGTCTTTAGAAGAACGGTTGGTGGTCTTTGCCAGTATGAAAAGGCCCTTACCTTTCTCCTCCGCTATCTTGAGAAAAGGGGCTATGCTGTCCCCTCCAAGGTAGGGATTAAGCGTTACTGCATCGGCCCCATAGCCTTGCAGTGTAGTGTCACCTATTTTAACCTCTCCGAGATGGGCCTGGGCGTAGGCTAGAGCAGTGTGTTCTACATCGCCCCTTTTTATATCACCGATGGTTATTAGCCCTTTCCTTTGGGCATAGAGTATAGTTTTTCTGTAGGCATCCATTCCCCAGGGACCAAGGAGTTCATAAAAGGCGACCTGGAGTTTCACTATACCTGTGTAAGGGGATACAATATCTAAAATCTTTCTGTTAAATTCCAGTATAGCCGAGCTTGCCCCTTTGAATCCTTGCCTGTGACTTTTGAAGGCCTTGTCTTTTATTTCTTGTGGAATATATTGAAGTTGCGGGTCAAGACCTACCACTATGGGGCTTCTTTTCTCCTGTACCACCTCTATGAGGCGATCGGCAAAGTTCTTCAAGTCTGTGTCTGCGGTGCTACCGCTTGAGTTCCAAGAAATTTTTAATAAGCTTGGGACCTTCCTCAGTAAGAAAGGATTCCGGGTGGAACTGTACCCCTTCCAGAAGGTATTCTTTGTGCCTAATACC
>JAHFOV010000127.1 GCA_023261505.1 Planctomycetota bacterium | reverse complement strand
CGTCTCTATCGCCAGGATAAACTCAGCGTCCGTCTCGAACTTCAGGTGCTCCACTGATATGGGCACAGAGTAGGCCCCTGAACCAAACTTGGTGCAGTCAATCCTGAGGGGTTTGCCTCTTTCATCCTTATCAATGACAATTAGCCTGCCTGCTATCTCTCCACCCTTTTCCTCTGGTATGAAGCCCAGTTGCTCCCTGTTAACCTCAAAGAGGGCCTCCAGGTCGTCCATGACGGTATCCGACTCTTCCTGCTCGTCAAAACGGGCCTCCTCCCAGTTCTTTGAGACGTAATAGGCCTCTCGTTTGGTAGCAATGTCATCCTCTTCTACCAACTCCTTAGAAAGGGCCATCATCCTTAAGGTCTGGGCAAAGGTCTTAATGGTGTTGACAGTCAGGGTGCGGACTTTTTTGTGGCCTTTCAGCTCAAAGAAGCCAACACCCGGCCGATACTTTACATTACCCAGAGTCCTCAGAGGAAAACTCATAGTAGGTTTTTGTTTCTTTAGTATCTTGCCTTGGATACCCGATGCAGTTGATTTTATTTCTTTTACCACCGTTGTCATTTTTGCTCCTTTTGGCAACCTAAGTGAGTATCATATTTACATTGCCAGTTATTTTAACAACCACCACTTACTGTCATTCTGAGCGGAGCGAAGAATCTGTCATTGCGAATCCGCCTGAGGCGGAGAAGCAATCCCCCGAAAAAAAGAGATTGCTTCGGGACTTAGTCCCTCGCAATGACTTCGGTGCCTTCGGCACCTCAGAATGACATTCGCTATTTTATACTTTTTTGTAAATCTTTCTACAAGGAATTCCCCCTCTCCCGGTGGGAGGGGGATTCACCCCCACCCTACCCTCCCCCATCAAGGGGGAGGGAGTTTATTTAACATAAGTCTTGAATTGATATAACATAGGCAATATACTCAACACGTCAGCAATCGTTAAATTAGGTCACCACATGGATGAAACTGTCAAGAATTTGATAAGTTCTAGGGGATATCACTTTGAATATGTTCCTTGTATACTACCCGATAAGGATGAAACAGGTGAGATTCGCAAATTTGAACCCCAGTGCCGTTATAAGAACACACATAAGTTGCGACTTCATAAACACGGCAGAGGTCCTTTCTGCCGATTTCGAATCTCACGAAGTTTAAACACCGAAGGCACGTATTTATTAATTGTGAATGGGGTCGTCCAGTACGTTGGTGAGTGTAAAAATTTGTCTTCCCGCTTCAATAGTGGCTATGGGCAAATATCTCCTCGGAATTGTTTCTGTGGCGGTCAGATCACCAATTGTAAGATCAATCAGCTTATTCTTAAAGCTGCCGAAGATGGTAACCAAATCGAACTATGGTTCTTCAAAAACCAGAACAGAAAAAAGGTAGAGGAAGAGCTAATAGCTAATTTAAACCCACCACCACCCTGGAATGACTAAGCGGGTAGGTCAAGGCCATGCCTTGAACAAACTGTAGGTCAGGGTGAAATCCCTGAGTTACCCTCTTATGATTGTTTACCTGGTTGAGGTATTTCTGCATCTTCTAACCTGTCCTGAAGTATAAGCTTAATAGCTTCTTTCAAACTCTCACGACACTCCTCTATTGTTTCACCCTGGCCATTTGCTCCAGGGACTTCAGGACAGTATCCGATGTAGTATTTCTCCCCCTTCTCATAAATCGCAGTAAAATGAGCTAACATGTGTACTCCTTTATTTTTAAATCATACAACTAATTCCGCTATCAAGTCTTATCTAAAAGTGGTAAAGTCATATCTTCCACTGGTTTAAGATTGGAGGATGCCACCTTTGGATGTTCTCTAAATAATTAGGAGGGAGGATACACCATGAGCAGCAGTGTAGTAAGGGATAGGGTTAAAGTCAAAGCTATTAAGTTACGTTGCGTACCTTATGTTTGACAAATGGAGGTTTTCTATTAAAATAGGCCGAAATCAAGAATACAGAAGTCAGTAGTCAGAATTCAGTATTCTGAATTCTATATTCTGAATTCTTTCTTAAAAAGTTTAAAGCTAATTGGAGGGTAAATTGAGGGTTGCACTATTAAATCCCCCTTCTTACGAAGATTTTGACGGCGGGGCAGGTTCCCGCTATCAGGCCACTCGCGAGGTGACCAGCTTCTGGTATCCCACATGGCTATGTTATCCTGCAGGGATGATTAAGGACAGCAAGGTGATTGATGCCCCGGCAGAACACCTCAGTCTTGAGGAGACACTGAATCGGCTTAAGGGATACGACCTCGTCGTAATCTACACGAGTGCCGCCTCGTTTAACAAGGATGTACAGACTGCAGGTTGTATAAAGGCAGAAAACAGTAAGGGTGGCAGGGCCACCCCCCTTGTCGCCATGGTAGGCCCCCACCCCAGCGCAGTGCCTGAGGAATGTCTCAAAGCCTCAGAGGTGGCAGGGCCACTCCCAGCAATAGACTTCGTCTGCCGGCGGGAGTTTGACTATGCCATAAAAGAGGTGGCTGAAGGTAAGGAGCTTAAGGATGTACTGGGCATCAGCTACAAAAGTGGCAGGGCCACTCCCGGCGATGGCCAGATAATCCATAACCCCGATAGACCCCCCATACAAGACCTCGATGCCCTTCCCTTTGTGGTAGAAGTCTACAAGAGGGATTTAAACATCCGTAACTATCAGATACCCTATCTCAAGTGGCCTTATGTCTCTATATACACGGGAAGGGGCTGTCCCGCCCAGTGCATATTCTGTCTCTGGCCCCAGACCTTCACAGGGAATACTTACAGGGTGAGGAGTCCCGGCAGTGTAGTAGAGGAGGTTAAACTTGCTATAAAATATTTTCCAGAGGCCAAGGAGATATTCTTTGACGATGACACCTTTACTGCCAATAGGGCCAGGGTGCATGAGATATGTAAGGGGCTGAAGCCTTTGGGCATCACGTGGTCCACAACCAGTCGGGTAACTACCGACCCCGAGACTTTGAGAGCGATGGAGGATTCTGGGCTAAGGCTAGTTGTGGTGGGCTATGAGACGGGGAGTCAGAAGATACTAGACAATGTAAAGAAAGGGGCTACGCTAGAACAGGCCAGGGAATTTACAAAGAACTGCAAGAAGCTGGGTATACAGATTCACGGGGC
>JAHFOV010000126.1 GCA_023261505.1 Planctomycetota bacterium | reverse complement strand
CTTACTATCTTTTGCACTTCAAGGAAAAAAACTGGTTGTTCTTTAAGGGGAAGAAGTAGAAGAATTACAAATTAAAATTATTTTTTGAGACCTCTGAAAAAGTATGAGAAGCGACGCCTCAAGTGTCATTGCGATCCGCCTTAGGCGGAGAAGCAATCTCATGTTTTCTAGCGCAAAACACTTAGGAGATTGTTCGCTCCGCCTTAGGCGGACGAATCTGTTCGCCACAAAAATTGGCGAATCCGAAATAAGCGAATCCGCCTATCTTTTTGGCGGACCTAAGGCACGACTTCGGGGCTTCGCCCCTCGTCCGCCTCAGGCGGAACAACTTTGCCCAGGATTTTTCAGAGACCTCTTTTTATTAATTACAAAGGGTTTTGAAGATGGCCAAGAGTACAAGGCGAGAATTTCTTAAGGCTTTGGGAGCAGGATTAGTTTTACCTACCATAGGAGGGGTGGTGGGTACATCCCTTAGTAAGGATATAGCGGCATCTGGGCAGGTTGCTCCTGAAAAATCAAAATTAATCATCGCAAGGCATGAGAAGTTTTTGGGCGATGGAAAGGTGAATGGGGAGCTGGTGGGGAAGGCACTGGATGATGGTTTAATGAGGCTTACTGAGGCCAAGTCTCCTGTGGGAGCATGGGCCAGTCTATTTAAACCAGAGGATGTGGTGGGCCTCAAACTAAACTGCCTTGCAAAGAGGGCCTTTTCTCCACATGTGGAGTTAGTTGAGGCTGTTATTCGCGGCCTTAAGCTGGCGGGCTTAAATGAGGGGAACATCATTATCTTTGACAGGACGAGCAGGGAGCTACGGGAGGCAGGTTTTACCATATATAAAGGTGGCGGGCTAAAATGTTTTGGGACGGATGAGCTAAGCGGAGGGGGCTACGAACCTAATCCGATTGTAGTGGGCCATGTAGGGAGCTGTTTCAGCAGGATTGTATCCAGCCTGTGTACTGCGATAATAAATATACCTGTGCTAAAGGACCACGACCTTGCAGGGGTGTCTGTGGCCATGAAGAATTTTTATGGCGTGATTCATAATCCTAATAAATATCATGACAATAACTGCGACCCCTATATTGCCGAACTGTACAGCCACCCTTATGTAAACGGGAAGGTGAGGTTAACGATTTGCGATGCCCTGATGGCCCAGTATAACGGTGGTCCTGCCTATAAGGCGCAATGGGCCTGGCCTTATAGGGGGATACTCCTTGGTATGGACCCTGTGGCTATGGATAAGGTTGGGGCTGGCATTATTGAAGAAAAGAGGAAGGAAGTGGGCTTACCTTCTCTTAAAGAGGCGGGAAGGGAACCCAAGTATATTCAGACGGCGGCCAGCCTGGGACTCGGTGTTGATGACCCCACCCTGATTCAGATTATTGAAACATAGAACATATCTTAAATTACAAATTCCAATTTTTAATTTGCAGTCTGCAATTTGTAATTCGTAGTTATTCCCTTGCCTCCCTGAATTGATACCATAGCCTATTGAATCGGCTCTCATATATCATCTCGTAAAGGTCCATCCTATCTGGGTATACCTCTTCAAACCTTTGACGCACCTTGGACTTCTCAATCTCAATATCTATCTCGGGGTAGTCAGTACCCACAATGAGCATGCAGACATGGTCAGCCATCCTTTGCAGTTCTCTCATTTCATGTCGCTTTAATTCATCCGATTTCATCGCCTTTACTCCTCCAAAATTTACCTCCACCAAGCATACTTATTATAATAAGAGATTATTTATTTTCTCAATAAAAATTGGCGCCGATAATAACATGAAAAACCCAAAGGGCAAATTCTGAAAATGTCAAAGCTCAAATGCCAAATCAATTCAGAAATAGACTATAGACCTTAGACACTAGACTGTAGACTAAAAACAAGTTTACACAAATTATCAAAAGTCTATAGTCTGAAGTCTAAATTTATCATTTGGATTTTGAAATTTGGATTTTACCTATTAAGGTATTTTTGATAAATTGATAGCCGTAACACTTTGTTTCTCAAGTTCTCAAGAGGGCTAGAAACATTATGGCACAGTTTGAAATTAAGTACGGTGGAGAGTTGCCCAAACAGCCAGGCATAAGGCAGGCCTGTTTCTTCACCGTAAAACACGGCGAAAAAATTTTTTCCTACGAAGTCTTTCTTGGCAGGCTCTTATCAGCCACCTGGGGAAACATTACGGAGGAAGACGCAAGACTCTTTGCTATAGAACTGGGGTTGAAAGAGGCCAGGGAGCAACTCGGCAAAGGGAATGAGCAAAACGCCTACAGGATTAACCTCACCCACAACACCCCCCGCCCAAGGCTATCTAAGGAGAGGAGGGGGGAACTTCAGAAATTTATCAGGGGTGAAGCGATAACTTTGAATCTGTAAGGTTAACTGTCTAGCATTAGTATTTTTACACTCTGGTTGGTAACCAACCAAAATTTTTTATTAATATCATGAAAAGCTTTCAAGCTTTTCAAGAAAAGTATTAATGTTAAGGATTTGTTCAAAATACTTGAGTAGGTTTACAAACCGCTTTTTGCCTTGGGGTGTCAGCCAATAATTCCCGTCCGTAACCCAATAAAATCCGCATTGTGGAAAATTTTCCTTAATAAAATTGTTAATATCTACGTACTCATTTTGATTTATATTTATCTTTGTACCTTCTGTCGAATAGAAGTTTATCTCAAATAGATACTTTGGCTTTTTATTACTGAAGATAATTAAGTCAAACTTCTTTGGCTTTCCTTCCTTTGGTTTAACGATACCTTCTACATATCTTTCTGTGCAATAAAGTTTTTCCTCATTTGGAGGAAAGAATGAAGTAATTGCGGTTGAATTCAAAGTCTTAATGCTATTTTGGTCGAGCAAACCATCCACATTTCTATATCCTTTACTGTCTAGATGGTCCATTATTTTTAATTTTGCATATTTGCCGTGCATGCCTTTAGCGTCGAGGGGAATTCTTTTATTTTGTAAGAACTTCTCAACATCAATAGAAGCAAGAGTTTCATTAGCCTTCAAATTATTGAGAAGATAGTTGGCAAATCTAATAGAAATATCTTCGAATACACTTTTCACCATGCGACATTCTGCTGCTTCAAAATTTTTGGAGACTTTATTTATGTATTTTGAAACAGACATCTTAAACG
>JAHFOV010000080.1 GCA_023261505.1 Planctomycetota bacterium | reverse complement strand
AATGTATACCTACGAAAAACAGGTTTTACCCAACGGGTTAAGGGTTTTATATATTCAGCTGCCTCATATCCATTCAGTGGTGATGGCGGCTTATATAGGGGTAGGTTCGCGATATGAGACTGAGCATAAGTTGGGTATTTCTCATCTCCTGGAGCACATGCTCTTTAGGGGATCAAAGCGTTTCCAGGGTTCCGTTGAACTCCTCAAGGCTGTGGATGATATAGGAGGAGAAATAGACGCCTATACCTCTCCGGAACATTCTGCAGTACTCCTTCAGGTTCACAGCAAACATTGTCGGAGAGGGTTAGAACTTCTAGGAGATGTTGTCCTTGGCGGAAACTTCAGGAAAGAGGACCTGGAGACCGAAAAGCTAATCATCCAGGAGGAGATTGGCCAGTTTATGAATGAAAAGGAGGATTACATCTGTATTGATGACCTTGCTTACAACCTGATGTGGAGGACGGGGTCTCTGAATGCTTCCAGTTTTGGGGATAAGAAGACTGTGGGAAGGATTTCCAGGGAGAATCTGGAGGAACACTACCGCCGGTTCTTTGTTCCGGAAAACATTGTTTTATGTATAAGCGGTAGTTTTGATAGAAAAGAGGCTGAAAAGTGGGTAGCGGATAACTTTGGTCAATTTAGTGGAAAGTTAGAGGTAGAGAAACCTTCCTATGCGGTAGAGCAGAAGGGCGCAAGAGCGGTCTTTAAGAAAACGCCTTCCAGGGCGGCACATATAAAATTATGTCACAAGTCTTTTCCTTATAAACACCCTAAGGTACTGATAACGTATCTGATTGCCGACGTCCTCGGGGGAGGTACAAGCTCCAGGCTCCTTTCTAATATAAGAGAAAGGATGGGCCTGGTTTACGAGATTTCCTCCTATCCCACACTCTTTTCAGACGTTGGTTCTGTAGACATTTACACGTATACCAAGAAGGCAAATTTTGAGAAGACGATAAAGGCAATCATGGAAGAAATTAATAGGCTAGTGAAATTCGGTATAACCCAGGAAGAGCTGAAGAGGACGGAGGAGAGGGTCTTCAGTCAGATGCAGCTTGTCATGGACAGCCCCCTTGCCATGTCTAGCTGGTTCGGCATAGAGGAACTGCTCGTCAGCCCGGATGAGCCTGAAAGACCTGAGGTACAGTCGGAAAAAGTCCATAATATAAAGTTAGAAGAAGTGGCAGAGGTTACAAGAGAAATCTTTGTTCCGGAGAGGCGTAACCTCGCAGTAGTGGGTTCTACTGGCCTATGGGAAAGAAAGAGGGTCCGAAAACTTCTAGGGTAAACTATGAATGGGTATTCGCCCCGTTTTAAGTTGCTCGGCCAGCCCCCCAAGAAAGTCTATTAATTCTTTCCTATCCTTAAACAGGCAACGCTCCCATAGTAGGGCAAACTCCTGGTGGAAAGCCTTTACGAGTGACGGATTCCTGGATACGAAAAACGAGTTCTCTCCATTAAGTATAAGTCGCTTTCCGTACAGTACAAAGGATATCTTTGCTGGACTCTCCAGTACTCTAATTTCCACGGTCTGAGGGTAATCCTGGAGGCGTTTTATAACTAGCTCTAGCTGGCTTACCCTTTCCTCGAGGGGGATACTGTGACACTTACCCTTACCCTGGCAGTAGTCCATAATAGTTGGAAGGTAACATATCTCATGGCTTACATAGTTACCGGACTCAAAAAGCTCTACACGCTTTCTCCAGCTCTGCAGGAACCTCTCGATGTCAGGATTCCCTCGCTGTTCCTCAAGTACAATGTTAGAGAATTCGGTGCGGTGAATGCGGCTGAAGAATGGGAGCACTACCTTTCGTAACCCCACCACGCCTGAGGAACTACCCCTTATCTCTTCTTCCCACTCATAGACATTCCTGGCAATGTCTTCTGAGGTAGAGACTACCTGGACGTATTCCTCTATGTCAAAGAGGCTGTCCATGCTAAGCCCGAACTGTACAGAGATATTATAAAGGGTCTTTGCCTTAGGTATCCTTAAGCCCTTTTCGTATTCATAAAGACTTTGGACCCTTGTAATCCCTACCTTTTTGCAGAACTCCTGTGCTGAAAGTCCGTTCTTTGTTCTGAGTTTTTTGATGTTGTTACCAATTTTTGATGCCAGCGGATCCATAAAGTTCCCTTTCACTACTTTGTTTTCTGATTTTGCAGATTCTTTTTTATCTCGTTCAGGAGCTCTTCCCTGCGAAAAGGTTTTTCAAGAAAAGAGACGTTACCTAAGACCTTGGTACAGGCATAAGTATCTTTTTTGAAGACTGTGGAGAAAATCACGGGCACATTCTTAAGATTAGGGTCTTTTCTAATCATGGCAAAGAGGCGGTCACCTGTGGGTTCCTCCATTATTATGTCTAAAATTATAAGGTCATACATTTTATCTTGAATTCGGCTCATGCCTTCTTTGCCGCTGGAGGCAAAGGTGAGGTTATAGCCTTCGTCCCTGAGTATTTCTTTGTAAAAAAGTTGCATGTCTGCGTCGTCTTCTACTATAAGGATTTCCTTAGCCATGTATCTTCTCCTTTTCACTAATTAGAGGCAGAGTAAAGTGGAAGGAAGCACCTCTGTTCTTTCCCTCTGACTCCGCCCAGATTTTGCCTTCATGGTCTTCCAGAATCTTTTTACATAAGGAAAGGCCTATCCCGGGACCCACAAAAGCTGGGCTCTCCTGGACAAAACTTTCAAAAAGCTTACTCAAAAGTTCCTTTTCCATGCCCCTACCTGTATCTGTAACAGTTACTTCTACTTGTTCGGGTAAAACCCTGGCAGTAATGCAGATTATACCTTTCTCAGTGTACTTTACCGAGTTGTCTAAGAGATTCATTACCACATGGTAGAGTTTTTCCGAATCCCCCAGTAGTGGGGGTATTTCCTCAGGAAGGGAAAATACGAGCTTAAGGCCCTTCTTACTAGCCGCTCTTTCTGCCTCTTTTATTGCACTTATTAAAAGCTCTTTTAGTGCTACTTTTTCCTTTTTTAGTTTTAAATGACCAGATTCCAAACTGGCTAAATCAACGATATTTTGGACCGCATGTTTAAGCCTGTAAAGGTTACCGAGAAGCGTATTGTATATCAGCCGTTTTTTTTCTGCCTCTTTTCCTTCGGTAAGGACACGCTCATAGAGTTGAAGCCCCATTTCCATCTTGGCCAAAGGGGTCTTTAACTCATGAGTGACGTTTCTCATCAGGTTGTCCTTTATTTCTTCTATCTTCTTTACCTCACTAATCTCTCTACAAAGCCCCTCAAGGCAATAAATATTTCCGTGTTCATCCTTTACAGGATAACTGTCTTGAGAGAGCCATACAGTGTGGCCTTTCTTATGATAGATACGATATTCTAGATTTTTCGAAGAAGATTTAGTCCCATTCCAGACCTCACCAAGTTCAGCCTTTACTTTTTCTTTATCCTCAGGATGCATCAAAGATTCCATTAAAGCGCTACGGATGTAAAATTCTTCGGGTCCGTACCCCGTGATCAACCTTACAGATGGGCTCAAAAGGACGAACGCTCCCTCCTTCTTACGGGTAAAGAAAAGATGGGGAAGGCTTTCCACCAGGGTCCTATGTCTTTCTTCAGAATCTTTTATCTTCCTGAATAGCCTGGTATTCTCTACGGCTATAGCTAGTTGAGGAACAATATGGCTAAGAAGTATTAAGTGAAATTCATTAAAATTTTCTGGCCGCTTACTACCAAAATTTAAGCTTCCAATTATCTGGCCCTTATATTCCAGGGGATAGGAAAGCCTTGAGCGGATACCTTCTCTCAGGAGGGTTCGGTCGGTCTCTACTACAGGGTTGAGGGTATCGTTCACTATGATAGGCGCCTTCTTACTAATAAGCCTTTCCAGAATACTACCCTTTAGAGCGAAATGAGTACCTTCTTTTAGTTCAGTGTCTTGGTAGCCTTTGGTGAGAACAAAGGTCTCAACGGTCCCCTCCCTGACCTCATCCAGGACTGATATGCTCATCCTGTCAAATTCTATTATCTTATTTAATTCCAGGCTAAGAAGGTTATAAACCTGACGAATGTCCAGGCTGGAGGCGATGATTGTCAGGATATTCAGCCACACCTTTGCCTCTGTTACATCTTTTATTACTTCTACCGTACTCCATTGGCCATTAAGACAGACAGGGATAGAGGTCATCAGGTAAACCCTGCCGTCCTCTGCAAGCTCCTCTTTACTTTCAGGTTTTTTGGTTATCAGGGATTTTTCAGACACGCAGCCCTCGCAGGCCTCTTTTCTCATCCAGAATTTGTAACAATGCTGACCTACCCTTTTGCCAAATCTCTCCTGGAAAAGTGGGTCTTCATACTCCACTATCTTTTCTTTATTGGCAACACGAATATATAAATTGCCCCAGGACGTGCTATTATAAACTTCAAAAGCGTTTTGAACGGAAGTTAACATTTTTTTCTTACAAATCTGAAATTTAAGGTTTAAATTTTAAATTGCAAGTTTAATTTTTAAATCTTAAATCTTGAGACCTCTGAAAAATACAGAATTTTGGAGTCCCCGCCTGAGGCGTCCTCCCAAAAAATGGCGGACTTCCAGGATTTTCAACATTGACGTGTCAATCGGTTAATTAAGATTGTTCGCCCAGGCGAATCCGCCTCAGGCGCGACTTCGCTCTGCTCGCAATGACAAAAGGGGCTCACAAAGACGGTTCGGGCGTACAACACGGGTCATTGCGAGGGGCGTAGCCCCGAAGCAATCTCTTTTATCCCCAGCGACATGGCACTTGACTCCATAAAGAGGCAGTTTTTCAGAGAACAAATCCTGAAACAGGTAAATCTAACGTGTTTATCGGCCATGTGATAATCTTTAATCGTCTTTCTTTCTCCTATTTCTTAGCTTCTAAGTTCTTTAGAATCTTAGATACCAATGGTTTTATCCTTGGAATATCCTCTTTTATAGTGTTCCAGACAAGTTCATACTTTATTCCAAAGTAGAAATGGATAAGTCTATTCCTCAAGCCAGCCATATCGCCCCATGGAATAGAGGAATGTTTCTGTTTAATACTTTCAGGAACGTTTTTGGCAGCCTCTCCTATTATTTCAAACTTCCTTATTATCGCACTTGCTCTCATATCATCGTTTTTAAAGGTCTCAAAATCCACGCCTCCAACAAAACTCTCAATAGCTTCTATAGCCTCTAAGATATCTTTCAAATAAAGCTTTGGGTCTCTCACAAGTATACTGCATCCTTAAGAACCTGGTCTTTAATCTCTTTTCGAACGGTGTCAATAGGAACGATGTCCACCTTTAATTTGAGCTTTTCTTCAAGGAAATTTGCAAGACCGACGAAGTCAAACAGCGTAGCCCCCTCAAAAAAGTTCACTAGGATATCTACATCACTACCATCTTTTTGTTCTCCCCGGGCATAAGAACCAAAAAGTCCAACAATCTCTGCCTTGTACTCAATCCTTATTTGAGCTTCTAAACTCTTAAGAGTCTTTATAATCCTCTCAAGCCCCTTATCCATACATGTAGCCGTCCTCTACCTCACCGCAATATTCACTAGCTTCCTGGGTACTAGGTAATATCTCCGCATTCTCTAGGAGTTCCATTGGATTATGATAAGTCGTTCCATGTTAATCAATGCGACGGATGCGATACCTATGGGGTTCAACCACACTAAAAACTGTCTTCAAATCTTTTTCAGCATATTTCTCCATGATCTTTCTCAATTCATTGTGAACCGCGTTCATGGTTGATGGTGTAATTTTTAAGTAAATAACTCCTGGACACAATTCTTTTCTAAGGAAGACCATTGTCCCAAAGTCTTTATCACGGGTTTGAAGTACCCTATCTGTAGCCTTAGCCTTCTCCAATAATTCTTTGTCTGAAGACTTTTGGAGTCCGAGTTCCTTAGCGGTCACAACATCGCGGCCATTCATCTTTAGAAAGTCTACGGTTACCTTGTACACATCATGGTCTGTTAGTACCCTCATCAGCTTACTTACGCATGTATCTCCTCTTTTCTAATCAAGTCCAGGGCATATTGGATACAGGCCTTGATGTCTTCTTTTTCTAAGTCTGGGTAGTAATTCTTGATAATTTCATCAAAAGAGATCCCTTCTTGGACCAACTCCAGCACATTATCAACTGTAATCCTGGTACCAGCCACATACGGCTTGCCAAAATGCACCTCAGGGTTAACCGTTATACGATTTCTATAGTCTTTCATACATTTCTCCGGTTTGTATCGGGATAGAAAGATAGGGTTTATAAGTTGAAACCTTGATTCATCTACCTCACCGCAATATTCACTAGCTTCCTGCTTCCTTAGAGGCAGGATTATATCACTTTTCAGAATTAAACGGATAGGCATAATCTTAAATCTACTCGCCTACTATCTCCTTAAACTTCTTTTCCTCCCTGTAGACCTGAAAATAGGGATTCTTTTTGGCTTCCTCCCTGTATTTTGGCTCGAGTGTGATAGCCCTTCTTAAGCAGTAAAGAAGGTCCTCCTTTTTTCCCATCTCTGCACAGCTCAAGGAGATATTATACCAGGAGGCCGCATGATTTGGCCTTAAAGAGAGTACCTTTGTGTAGGCCTCTATCGCCTCATTGTGCTTCCCAAGGACTTCCAGGATAAGTCCCTTCAGATTCCAGGCCTCCGGGCTATCGGGCCAGAGGACTACGGCCCTTTCTACAGCACCCCTTGAATCCTCAATTTTCCCCGCAGAAAAAAGCGTCCCCGCAAGGTTGTACCAGGCATCATACGAATTGGCATTTGCATCCGAGGCCTTCTTGAAAGCCGCCGAGGCCTCCTCATACCTGTTCAATTTAACGAGTACTTTCCCTTTGTTAATCAATGCCTCTGTGTAATCTGGCCTTATTTCAAGGGCCTTATCCAGGGCCACGGTTGCCTCCTCACGCCTCCCCAGGCCATCGAGGGCCAGTCCCTTATTTCCCCATGCGGTGTAGTATTCTGGAGTTATTTCAATGGCCTTTTCTAAGGTCTCAATGGCTTCCTGATACCTGCCCAAACGGACCAGGACAAGCCCCTTATTGCTCAGTGTCATAGAAGCGGGATTAACCTCGATAGACTTATTAAAGGCCCCAAGTGCCCCCTCCAGGTCCCCAAGCCTTACAAGGGTTAGAGCCTTAATATTCCATGCCTCACTGAAATCTGGTTTTATAGCTAAGGCCTTATCAAAGGCCTCCAGCGCTTCCTTATCCTTTCCTATCTCCCCCAGAGTCATGCCCTTATCAACATAAGCCACCCAATATCCAGGGTCAATCTCTATGGCCTTGCTAAAGGTATCGATGGCCTCCTGGTATCTCCTCAGGCGAAGGAACATAAGACCTTTATTGTACCAGGCCTTAGAAGAATCCGGCCTTACTTCAACGGCCCTTGTAAAGGCCTGAAGGGCAGGGTCAAACTGCCTCAGGCGGGCATAGTTGAGCCCCTTGCCCATTAGTGCCTCAAAGGCGTCGGGTCTTAATTGGAGTGCCTTATTCAGCACCTCCAAGGCTTCCTTGTATCTGCCTATCTCCTCGTAAAGACCGGTGATGTTGAGAAAGGTTTCATAGGAGTCAGGTTTTATTTGAAGTGCACTGCGGAAGGACTCTGCAGCGTCCCTATATTTCTGGAGGCGTATAAGCATCATGCCCTTGTTGTTCCACGCCTCCAGGGAGTTGGGATTGATTTGAGCGGCCTTATCGAAGGCCTCTTCGGCCTCTTTGAAACGTGCCATATGCATTAAGGCGCCGCCCTTATCCATCCAGGCGTCAAAGCATTGTGGCTTCAAGCTAATAGCCTCATCGAAGACCTTTAATGCCTCTTCATATCTGCCTTGTTTTGCTAGGTCCTTACCGTTGTTAATAAGTTGTTCAGAACTATTTGTGAGTGGCTCATCGGCCCTTACCTCTTCCCTGGAAAAGGGCCCAAAAAGTAAAAATATTAGAAGTGCAATAAAAGTTATGCCCTTCTTTTTCACTTTAAACCCTGCCTTAAGAGGACTGACAATCAAGATAATTAAAAATTCCAATAAAAGGGGCAAAAAAATGCCAAAAAATGACGCAAAATCAATTCATTTTTGAACATTTTTGCCAATAAAAACACTAAAATTATACCAAAAAATGCGATTTTTGAAAGTAGTTTCTGGTGAGTTAGTTTTCGGATAAGTGTGGGGTCTGGCGGGGGCTGGTTGCTTTCGGCCATCCTTGGACCTTAAATAAAATTAGCAGAACTCTCTAATTCAAGAAAACTTGATTATTTATAGATAGTTTTGTAATATTAGCCTTTTCTTTTAAGTCTTTCTTTAAAGACCTTACGTAAGACGTAGGGGTTGAAAATCTTCAACCCCTACAGAAAATATAGAAAAGAAATGAAAGAGATTACTAGAGAGACCGTTGAACTCTTTGATAAGTACGTAGTGCCCAATTACAACAGGAATCCTATTGTAATTACAAGGGGAAAAGACGTTTACCTTTGGGATAGTGAAGGCAGGAGGTATTTAGACCTTTTTTCGGGGTGGGCTGTAAGTGGCCTCGGGCACTGTCATCCAAGGGTCGTAAAAGCCCTTAAGAAACAGGCTGGAACCCTGCAGCACGTACCTAACGTTTATTACAGCTTACCCCAGGGTAGGCTTGCCCAGCTCATCTCGGAAAAATCCTTTGGTGGTCAATGCTTCTTTTGTAATAGTGGCGCCGAGGCCAACGAGGCCGCAATAAAATTAGCGAGGCTATATAATTCTCCCCAGGGAAAGTATAAGATTATAACTATGCATAACTCCTTCCACGGACGCACCATAGCCACTATTACTGCAACCGCCCAGCCTAAGTATCAGAAAGGTTTTGCCCCTCTCCTTGAAGGTTTTACTTATGTACCGTTTAATGATATTGATGCTGCCGGGCAGGCGGTGGACGGGCTGACCTGTGCCATCATGGTAGAACCTATCCAGGGGGAAGGTGGGATAAACATAGCCACCAGGGAGTATCTACAGGGTTTGAGGAAACTCTGCGACGAACGCAAACTATTGCTTATCTTTGATGAGGTGCAGTGTGGCATGGGCAGGACGGGTAAATACTTCGCTTACCAGCACTATGATATTAGTCCTGACATAATGACCCTTGCCAAGTCACTTGGGGGAGGGACGGCTATAGGAGCAATGGTGGCAAGGCCGGCGGTGGCCAGCTGCCTTGTGCCAGGCACTCATGCCTCTACATTTGGCGGTAATCCGCTTGCTTGTGCGGCCTCGATTGCGGTTTTTGAGACTATTGACAAGGAGGACTTACTGAAAAATGCCGCCACGATGGGCAACTACTCCCTGGAGAGACTTCGCGATTTACACAAAAGATTTCCTAAACATATAAAAGAGGTAAGAGGGTTGGGACTGATGATAGGGATAGAACTCCATAAAGAGGGTGCCCAGCTTGTGAGGATGTGTCTGGAGAGGGGGCTTATCCTCAATTGTACCCACGGG
>JAHFOV010000019.1 GCA_023261505.1 Planctomycetota bacterium | reverse complement strand
AAACGTTTAAGACAAAACTCCGCTGATGCGTTTTCACCCCGATAAACATGACCTATATATTGCATAAACATTGAGGCATCAAGTAATCTGTATTGGTTCGCTTCAACCGTTCTTACAGACGCCATACGGGCTTCCTTGTATGCGTCGGCTAGAAGAAAGACCTGTTTCCCACCCCACAAAGTCGCCTGATAGAGGCACCAGGCGGAGCCCACGGTCGCAAGCGACATCAGAATGGCGGAGAAAAGCTCAAGCCCGCCGCCCGCACTATCGAGCTTCCTTTGTATCATCATGTTAATTCGTTTTAATACCCATTGCCTCTCCATTACTTTCTCCCTCTTGATTACCTCTGATTCTGAGAAACGAAAAGGGCGATTCATGAATCGCCCCTACATATTGCGGACCCGAAGTGAAATTAGCTTCTCGTGGACTGTATGAGGGACAAAGCCTCGGCCCTGGTGGCTGGGTTTTCCCTGAATATTCCCCTCACCACCGAGGTTTGTACCTTGGAACCGGGCTTCTTTATCCCGCGCATGGTCATGCAGAGGTGCTCAGCCTGTACGATGACCAGCACTCCTTTGGGACGTAAGGCCTCCATAATGCTGTCAGCAACGGCAGTAGTTAATCTTTCTTGAACCTGAAGCCTTTTGGCATGGTTCTCCACCACCCTGGCCAGTTTACTTATTCCCGTGATCCTCCCACCCTGAGGGATGTATGCTACGTGAGCCACACCGATAAAAGGTAAAAGATGGTGTTCACATACAGAGTAAAAGGGTATGTCTTTCAAAAGGACAATCTCATCGTGGTCCTCTGATTTTAGGACCTTTATCTCCGCCTTGGCATCCTTCCCGATACCAGAGTAAATCTCCTCGCACATCTCGGCCACCCTTTCCGGGGTTTCTTTCAGGCCGGGTCGGTCTGGGTCTTCACCTATGCCTTCCAGGAACAGGCGTACTGCCTTGATTATCTTTTGGGTATCCATTCTTACATCAGTTTGTAATCTCTAAGGGCCTTGCTTAGCCTGTTTTCATTTTCTTTACTCATTTCACATAGGGGCAGGCGCAATTCCCCATTGAGCCGCCCCAGTAGCTTCATAGCCGTCTTTACTGGAATGGGATTGGTCTCAATAAACATTGCCTTGCACAGAGGGAAGAGCTTGTGGTGGAGCTGGGTTGTCTCTGAGATGTTTCCTTTCAAAAAGCTTTCCACTAGCTTCGCAGTATCTTTAGGGACAATATTTGCAACAACGGAGACCACCCCTTTGCCTCCGAGGGACATGATAGGAAGGGTAAGGGAGTCGTCTCCTGAAAGCACAGTGATTTTACACAACCTGAGGATATCACTAACCTGGTCAAGACTTCCACTGGCCTCTTTTATAGCCACAACGTTCTTGAACTCTACCAGTCTGGCCACTGTTTCTGCAGAGATGGATATCCCTGTTCTAGAGGGGACGTTATAAATCACGATGGGTATATCTACGGCCTCCGCCAGAACCCTGTAGTGGCGATAAAGGCCTTCCTGAGTAGGCTTGTTGTAGTAAGGGGTGATGATTAGGGCAGCGTTGGCACCTGTCTTTTTGGCGTAGTGCGTGAGCCTGAGGGCTTCCTTGGTGCTGTTAGAACCTGTACCGGCGACCACGGGGATACGGCCCCTGGCCTGCTGGACTACTTCTGAGATGACCTTTTCGTGCTCCTCAGGGGTAAGAGTGGCAGACTCTCCTGTCGTACCACAGGGGGAGACGGCGCTAGTACCTTCCCTTATATGGAATTCTACCAGTTCTCTTAGCCTTCCGAGGTCTACTTCACCGTTACGGAAAGGTGTAACTAAAGCCACTATAGAACCACTGAGCATGACTACCTCCTCTGTGTTATCCTTTAGGGTTTATCCTCTCGGCCAGGAGACTATGCCTGTAGATAAGTTCCTTCATCTCCTCAACGGCCCTTTTTATTCCCACAAAAATGGCCCTGGAGACAATGCTGTGGCCAATATGGAGTTCCTCCGCACAAAGTTCTTCCACAACAGGGCCTACATTGTGGTAAGTCAACCCGTGGCCAGCATTTACTAGCATACCCCTCTCTCTGGCTAAGAGGGCTCCCTGACGCAGCCTGGCTAATTGGGCAAGACGAAGACCTCCTGTGGGGGCATTGGCGTAAGCTCCTGTATGAAGTTCTACAAGTTCCGCCCCGACCTCTTCGGAACTCCGAATCTGCAGTGGTTCGGGGTCTATGAAGAGGCTCACCAGGATACCATTTTCTTTAAACCTCTTTATCAAATCTTTAAAGGTATCTTTTTGTACAGCGACGTCAAGTCCCCCTTCGGTGGTGACCTCCTGTCTTCTCTCAGGCACCAAAGTTACCTGATTGGGTTTTAATGAGAAGGCTATTTCAACTATTTCCGGGGCTGTAGACATTTCCAGGTTCAGTTTGATAAAGATGGTCTCTTTTAGTAATCTCAGGTCTCTTTCCTGGATATGCCTTCGGTCTTCTCTTAGATGGACAGTAATAACGTCGGCACCACCTTGTTCTGCCATGAGTGCAGCAGTAACAGGATCGGGTTCGTAGGTCTTTCTGGCCTGTCTAAGGGTAGCGACATGGTCAATGTTTACTCCGAGGTTCGTCATTTCTTGACCTCTTCCTCCTCAAGGAAATCAAGGTGAATTTCTGGCAAGGCTTCTTCCAGTTGTACCTGAGGTGGGAGGATACATGCGAGCGGGCGTTTGTACGGTCCGGGGGGTTCTAACCCACCAACGTCAATATAAACCACTGGTGGGGCGAGCTTGTCAAGCACAAGTTTTGGTCCCCTTATTTTAACATCTATGTTTTCTTCTTCTAGTTTTATCTTGTAGAGGAAATCCGAGGGGTGAATGAGTTTAATCTTTACCTTCTGGAAGGTCTTACTGCCCGGTTGTTCAGTTAGCTGTAACCACACGTTAATTTGTTCAGTACATTTTACTGTAACCTCTACGGTCTCTCCATTGCGGTTTAATATTACTCTTTGTTCCAGAGGCACTCTCCATGGAAAAGTACGGTTTTGATCGCTAGTCAGGTTAGAAATGTCAATAATAGCCGTAGATATACTCTTTGCCTCCTTAAGAAGGCTAGTCGGCCCTGTAACCTTGACTTGGGAGGGATAGAAGAACTCCCCTGCCAGGGTGTATCCTAGGGCCGGTTCTCCCCTCTTCTGGAGCTTGACCTGGAGGGTCTTCTCCTCTAGCTTCCCCAGGGTTATCCTCACCGCATCTGGCTCTAAGGACACCAATTTTATCTCTGGAGGTAGGTTGAAATTCTTTTTATCAGGCGTTACCACTTCTTCCAAAAGGTCTACGGCAGGACGGCCTTCAGCGGTAATCTCGCATCGGGCCACCAGTTCTTTGGCCCTGACGAGTTCTGAGACATAGTCAATGCTATGTTTAGGTCCTGTGAGTTTGACCTTTAGCTCTTTGGTGGATTGTTGAAGTAGAGTATAGCCTGATGGAAAGGCAATCTGTATAGGGACTTTGCAGGTTAGCTCACCCGTGTACTTGCCTGTGGCATAAGACCACAATGCTATGGCCATAACAAGGGCCATGAGTTTGGTTCCCCAGTTGCCTAGGATTGCCTCTTTAACCAAGGCTGGCCTCCTTGGAATTGTGGTCTACTTGGCCCAGCAACTGATCCAGGGCCTTCCTTAGTCCTTGGGCATCGTAACCCCCGCTAAGCTGCCCTCTTACAGCAAGCGAGACATTGCCCGTACGTTCCGATACTATGATGGATATGGCATCTGTTTCTTCTGTGAGGCCTAGGCCGGCCCTGTGTCTGGTGCCCAGTGCCTTATCTATGTTGGGATTATCGCTCAAAGGCAGGAGGCACCCTGCTGCGGCTATCTTATTTCCTTGTACGATTACTGCACCGTCGTGCATGGGTGAACCTGGCCAGAAGATGGTGTTTATAAGGTCGCTAGAGAGGTCGGCGTTGATGCGATTTCCTCCCTCAATGAAGTTGTCTAAGCCGACCTTTCTTTCTATAGCTATTATTCCTCCTAAACGGTTTTTAGATAAAGTGGCGGCCGCTTTTACAACCTCCTCTAATATAGGGGCTTCTGCCCTAAAGAAGGCTCCGAGAAAGGGGTTTTGACCCAGTCTTACGAGTGCTCGCCTGAATTCTGGCTGGAAAAGGATGATAAAAGGGATGGTGACCCAGGGCAGAAACTCGGTTAATAGCCAGTCCACAGTGTAGAGCTGAAATTTTCTTATAATGAAAAGGAGGGTTACAGTGGCAATGACCAGCAGGAAGACAAGTCCCCTCAGTATGCCCACACCCCTTGTACCTTGCATAAACCCAAGAACAAAGTAGAACATAAGGAATATGATAAAAATCTCTATGGAGTTCCGTAGGAGGACCTCAAAATCTAGTTTTCCTATAATTTTTTCCATCTCTTTCTTTTAAGGCATCGCATAGGGTGGCCACCTGTACTGCTTCTTTTACATCGTGAACCCTTATTATACTTGCCCCCTGGAGGATGGCCAGTGTAACGGCGGCTAGTGTGCCAGGGAGTCTATCTTTTGCGTTTTCCCCCGATATTTTTCCTATAAAACTCTTCCTGGAAGGACCCACCATTATGGGTAGCCCTAAGACCTTTAGCTCTCCCAGTCTCATTAAGAGTTCTAGGGACTGCCAGGCAGTCTTGCCGAAGCCCAACCCCGGGTCGATAATTATATTTGACGATTTTACCCCCGCTTTCAGTGCCATTTCAACCCTTCTTTCCAGGAAGGATTTAACTTCTGCAATAAGATTGTAATAAACAGGGTTTTTAGGGTAGCAATGGGGTTTTCCCCTAATATGCATTATAACCAGTGCAGCTCCGTTAGAGGCTATCACCCGGGCCATATCCTTATCGCTCAGGCTGCTAATATCGTTGACCATGACGGCTCCAGCCTCCAGGGCCTTTTCTGCTACCTTGGCGCGGTAGGTATCTATAGAAAGGGGCCTTTTTGTTTGGGAAGTTAGTTCCTTTATCACTGGTATTACTCTTTTTAATTCTTCCTCTACAGGGATGGCCTCCGAACCTGGTCGGGTTGAAACCCCTCCGATGTCCACGAGGTCTGCCCCTTCGTCTATCATCTGGAGACCTCTTTTGACGGCATCACGGATCTTAAGATAACGCCCGCCGTCATAAAAAGAGTCTGGGGTTATGTTCAAAATGCCCATTACCTGGGTTTTCTTTTCAATCTCCAGAATTTTTGTCCCGCATAACATATTAAGGTCTTTAGTTCTGGGTATACGCTCTTTAAGATTAGCTTCTACCAAGCTTTTACCACCCTTCTTCCATGAGTTGCTTCAGCCTCTCTGCCAGGTATACAAAGGCCTTCCTCTCGGCCGTCCCTATATCTTCTTTTCCTACTACTCTTCTTGGGGAAAATTCGGCTCGTTGCTGGATATTTTGCTTTTCCACTATAATTCTGCCAGTTCGACGGTCTACCCATTTAAAGTTCATAAAAACTATTACACTGCTTTGCGCTATATTAGCCTGGAAGTCTTCTATCAGGACGGACTCTTTTACATCTGTTATTATGCCATAAAATATGGAATCTGCACGGTCTTTATCTACTACCTTTAAACGGGTTTTGAAGAGTATCTCATTTTTGAAGGCGTTGGTCATATCAAATTCTAGCCCTCTTCGGTAGCTTTGGTTCTCAAATATAGGTATGTAAATAGTGTTTACATTTTGCTTAAGGAGAGACCTTGAGGTGTAGCCGCAGGCTGCCACGAGAAAGCTCATTATTAGAAACCCCACCCATAATAGTCTCATTTTTTTATTGCGTTAATCTTTTTTAAGAAGTCTATCTGCTCTCTGGACTTTTCAGCCCAGGTCGTAGTAGAAAAACGGCTTATTACTCCTTCAAAATGGTCCAAAGCAGCTTGAGGATGTTTCTTCCTGAGGTAGAACTCAGCAACGTTGTATTGTCTCTGAGCGATAAGCTCGTCTATTTCATGGATTTTATTTTTGGCCTCCTCTGCAAAGCTCCCCGTAGGATAGTTGGCAAGATATTCCTCAAAACCTTCCCTTGCTTTCCACAGCTTACTCATGTCTCTTTCTCTCATAATCTCCAGATTGAGCATGGTAAGTGGAATACGAAACATAGCATAAGGTGCCCACTCGCTCTTGGGGTAATTCTCAAGTAGTTTTCTATAGGTCTCTTCAGCCGTTTCATATTCCATGGCCAGAAAATAGGCATCACCTATCTTCACCTGGCTCTCAGGGGCCAGTGGACCCTTAGGGTTGTGGTCCATTACCTTTTCAAATATTTCCACTGAGGCTGTGGGTTTGGATTCCATTAGTGTTACTCCTGTCTGGAACTCCTTCTCTAAGACCAGCCCCGAGAGCCGGGTTCCAGGAAGCCTCTCGAGGAAGATTTCATAGGCATCAAATGCCTTCTTGTACTTTCCCGCAAGGAAATAGGCCTGAGCGATGTTGTATAGACAGGGCTCTACCATATCTCCCTCTGGATATTTATCCAGTAGGCCTTGAAATTCTTTTACTGCACTATCGTACTGCCGGTCTACCATCATGGCCAGGGCTAATTTAAGACGCTGGTCTGGAATACGGGGATTCAGAGTGGCAGGGTCCACCCAGCCTGTATCCTTGTTCCATAGCATCTTGCCATAGAGATTGGTGGAAGGCAAGAGTAGTATTATCCCTATAAAAAAGGCTAGCTTTATATTTTTGCGATAGTCTGTAAGCATCTCCAATGTCCTATCGGTCTATCCAGGATTTGAGAAAGGTACTCTGCACTCAGACTCCTCAATTCCTCAAGTACCTTTTTCGGTAAATGGAGTCGGTTAAGAGAAGAACGTTTGCAATCTACTAAGAAATTAGCAGCCCCAATAGCAGCAGGAGAGAGATGTAGGGGCATCCGCCTCAGGCGGACTTGTGCCCCTGCTATATCAGAGGCACACTCCTTACATAACAGGCCCTTTCGGAAGGGGCTTAACACCGCCCCCGAATTCCGGAGGAACTTCTCGCCACACTGAGTACATTCCCCAAGTTCAGGTAAATAACCCAGATGTCTGAGTAGTTGCAGTTCAAAGGCCAAAAGATTTAAATCCTTATTGTCATTTCTTGATAAACCGAACAAGGTGTCCAGGAGCAGATAGAAGAGGGGACTATCGGGCTCTCCCTCCTCGCTGAGTTCATTTAATAGCTCCACCACATAACAGGCAGAATAAAACCTTTCTATATCTTTCCTGAAGGCTGGAAAACCTTCCAGTACCTCCCACTCGGTTAGGAGGTGTAACTGGCTTGTTTCCTTTTTAAGAAAGATTATCTCATTGTAAGAGAAAAGGTCTATAGAGCCTAAGGCCTTTTTCCCCATGCGTTTTGAACCCCTGGCCAGGGCCTGAAGTTTTCCATAGTGAAGGGTATAAAAGGTGGCTATCTGACTGGTATTGCTATAGTTTATCCTGTTAAGAGTTAAGGCTAAGGTCTTACAAAACTCCATAGGGTTTCTTACTCAATCCTCACTCGGGTGGGCCTTCTTTGGAAGAGATGTCTTCCCTGAAGGAAACAGGAAACGCCAGAAAATACGGTGAGCATAATAGTAAGCCACAGCAGCCCTTCCGCTATTCTGCTAACCCAATGAGGCTGATAGTGGCCAGTAATGAAAACTAATAGCCCAAGGGTAAATGATTGAAAGGTCATTTTAACCTTACCCCATATGTTGCTGGGAAGGTTAACCCCATTTAGCTCAGCATATCCCCTTATAAGGCTTATCAGTAATTCTCTCAAGATAATTGTTATCACCATCCATGGCTTCAAAATTGGGAGATAAGAAAGAAGCAAGGAAAAGCCGCCGCAGATGATTAACTTATCTGCAAGGGGGTCAACTATCCTGCCGAAGTTACTTATCTGGCCATTACGCCTGGCCAGGTAACCATCCAGAAAGTCCGTGGCAATGGCCATAATGAAGACCGCCAGGGCCATGTCAAAGAAACTCAGCGAAAGGGCGAGGAAAAAGAAGAGGCTCATGAAGAGTCTCAAGACGGTGAGCTGGTTAGGCAGGTTCTCCGACCTGCTCCATTTGCCTACTACGGATAGGTTAAAGGGCCACGACAACCCTTTCGGTTCCCTACCCAGCCATTTTATTAGTCTGTCAGTCCACAGAGCGGGCAACAAGATTGTAACCCTCCCAGCCTGTTACAAGAGCCCTGCGAAGTTCCCCTACTTTCAGGTTGAGCCCCTTCAACTTGACATCACCGTCCACTTCTGGTGCATCTCCATAAAACCTTCCATACCCCCATTGCAGTGTAGGGGCAGGTCTTGTACCTGCCCCATTATTTTGGGCAACCGTCCGCCTGGGGCGGATTGCCCCTACGCCCTCTATTAGAACCTCTATTTCTTTACCCACCCAGCGGGCATTCTCCTTGAAGGCAAGCTCTTGTTGAAGCGACATTACCTTTTCCAGCCTCTGCTTCTTTGTTTTTTCGGAGACGTGCCCCTTAAGTTTCGCCGCACTTGTCCCCTCTTCCTTAGAATACTTAAACGCCCCTAACCTTTCAAAGGCGTTTTCTTCTAAAAAGTTCAGGAGTTCCTGGAACTCCTCCTCCCCTTCCCCGGGGAAGCCCACGATTACAGTACTCCTTAGAAACAGCCCCGGTATCTTCTGCCTCAGTCTCTTTATAAGGCCCGCAATATTAGCACTGCTAACGCCCCTTCCCATCATTTCCAGAATTTTATCATTTATATGCTGGATAGGTAGGTCTATATACTTCACCACCTTTTCGTTATCGGCAACCTCTTTAATGAGAGCAGGGTAGAAATGGGCCGGGTGGGTATATAGAAGCCTTATCCATTTCAGGTTATCAATTGCTGAGAGTCTTTGAAGGAGTTCGTGCAGACATTGCCTTCCGTAAAGGTCTATACCATAAATGGTGCTGTCCTGGGCGATGAGGTTTATCTCTTTAGTTCCACCCGAGACAAGCTCCCTGGCCTCTCTTAGCACCTCTTCCATAGCACGGCTCCTGAACGGGCCTCTTATTATGGGTATGGAACAGTAGCTGCAAGGGTTATTACAGCCTTCGGATATTTTCAGATACGAATAGTGCCTGGGGGTAAGACGTATTCTAAAGTCTCCCTGGCATCCCAGGTCTGCGGCAGGTTCGTCGTGGCGAACATTTTTTTCCTCTTTCAGGCCAGAAAGCTCTGCTACCAGGTCAAAGTTTTCCAACCCCACTACATGGTCTATCTCAGGGATGTCCCTGGTTAGTTCCTCCTTATACCTCTCGGCCAGGCAGCCTGTGACTATGAGTTTTTTCAGGTGAGCTTCTTTAAGTCGTGCCATCTGGAGTATAGTCTCTACGGACTCTTCTTTGGCCTCTTTTATAAAGCCGCAGGTGTTAATTATCAGTACATCTGCCACCTCTGGTTCCTGGCAAAAGACCGCCCCTCCCTGGGCAAGCCTTCCGAGTATCTTTTCGGAGTCCACCAGATTCTTGGTACATCCAAGGCTGACAAGTGCAATCTTGGGGGTCTTCATCTTTTTAGTGTTTCTCTATAGTCTTCTTTTTTAGGTTCCCACTCCTCAGGCTTAAGAAGTACCGCTCTGATTCCTCCCCCTTTGTCTTCTCCAAGTATCCCGTCCTCCACCATCTGGTCCATCAGGCGCACTGTCTGGGCGTAACTTACCTGGAGTTCTTCCTGGAGTAACTTCTCACTGCACCTGCCCTTGCCCAGGGCTACCTGCACGGCCTTTTTGTAGAGCGGGTCTTCCTTCTCTTCCTTCTTCGCCTGGAGCTTCCACTGCCTGAGTTCCGTCGAGAACTCCGGCGTAGACTGCTTCTTAAGGTAATCCACCACTCTGCTCACTTCCTCGTCACTGACATAGGTGCCTTGCACCCTCATGAGTTCTGTGGTACCAGGGGGCATAAAGAGCATGTCTCCACTGCCTAAGAGCTTCTCCGCACCGTTAGCGTCCAGTACAGTCCTGGAGTCCACCTTGGAGGCTACATGGAAGGATATTCGGGCAGGGAGGTTGGATTTTATTAGCCCCGTAACTACATCCACAGAGGGCCTCTGGGTGGAAACTATCAGGTGTATGCCCACGGCACGGCTCTTTTGAGAAAGCCTGATGATATAGTCTTCCACCTTCCTTGAGGCCACCATCATGAGGTCTGCCAGTTCATCAATGATTATTACCACGTGGGGAAGATGGAAGGCCTCCGGGTCAAGTTCTGCACTGGGGCCTAGTTTGCTCCTGAGCTTTTCTTCCCCGAGCTTATTGTATTCTGAAATATTCTTCACCCCAACCCTGGCGAGGAGGCTGTAGCGTTCTTCCATTTTGTTAACGGCCCACTCAAGCACTGCCTGGGCCTCTTTCACATCTATAACCACAGGGGTTATTAAATGGGGTATATCCTTAAATACAGAAAACTCTACCATTTTTGGGTCCACCAGCAGCAGTTTCACATCCCTGCGTGACCTCAAGAACAAGATGCTGAGTATGATAGAGTTCAGACATACAGATTTTCCTGAGCCCGTGGTGCCTGCAATTAGGAGATGGGGCATGGAGGCAAGGTCACAAAAGATAGGGTAACCTGTAATGTCCCTTCCCAGGGGTAGTGGCACTGAGTTATTGCTTGTGTCTATTTTACCTTCAGCAGCAAGTTCAATTAGTTCCCTTAGCCTGACGTCCCTCCTGCGCAGGTTGGGTACTTCTATTCCTACTGTAGACCTTCCTTTAAGAGGGGCAACCACCCTTATACTGGGTGCCTTCATGGCCATAGCTATGTCATCGGACAGGGAGATTACCCTAGATACCTTTGTACCTGGAGACAACTCTACCTCATACATGGTTATCGTTGGGCCCGTTTCGTAACCTACCACATGGGCAATTATGTTAAACTTCTCCAGGGTGGACTCAAGTACCACCCCTCCATGACGTAGGGACTCCTCATCCTGGAAATCTAGCCGGTCCGGCTCATCCAATAGCTCCAGAGGTACTTGCAAAGGGCCTGCAAGAGGCCTTGTTGCAACCTCCTCCTTTGGCTCATTTGGGTCAGGGGTTTTAGAGGGATTTTTTTTGGGCTCCTTTTGTCGCTTTTTTAACCCCCTAATAGATTCAATCAGGCTCTCTACAGGGCTTATGTTGAATAAGAGGACAGTGGATACAAAGAACCCGAAGACCAGAAATACCCAGGTACCAGCCAGGCCAAGGTTTTTTACTAATTGATTAGAGGCCGTTTTGCCAAATATTCCACCCGCCCATGCCAGGAGACCTTTAGGGGGTAGGAGTGGGGACAGGAGACCAAAAAATAGGCTGAACGAGACTATAAGCAGTATTCCACCTATGGCCTTAATCCAGAGATCTCCCAGATCTCCTTTACATAGGAGTATTACGCCCCAGGCCCCTAGAAGGAGCATCACTGCAATACTTGACAGGCCCAGCCCGGATAGGCTGTAGCCCGATAGCACGGCGCCAACCAGTCCACAATAATTTTTCACTTTAGCACTTGGGGGAAAGTTGGAAAAAGGCGGGTCCGTGGGGTTAAAACTTCCAATGCTTATCAAGGCAAAGAGGGCGAAGGATACAAGAAACACTGCCAGGACAATACTTAGGGTTCTATTTCTCTCCATGTCCTTAGACTCCTGTATGGCCAAAGCCACCCTCGTTTCTTCCCGTCTTTTGAACTTCTTCCACCTCTTTAAGTTCAGCCCTTACCACAGGCTGAAATACCATCTGGGCAATGCGCATCCCCCTTTGAATTTTGAACGGTTCTTTGCCCAGGTTGCAAAGTATAACACAAACCTCCCCACGGTAGTCACTGTCAATAGTACCCGGGGCATTAACTACTGCCAGACCATTCTTCAGGGCAAGTCCACTCCTGGCCCTTACCTGCGCCTCATAGCCTACAGGAACTTCTATGAAAATCCCCGTAGGGATGGCCTTTATCTGGCTTGGCTCAAGTATAAATTCTGTTTCCACTGCCGCATAGAGGTCAACGCCGCTTGCTCCTTCGCTCATGTAGCGTGGTAGGGGGAGGTCCTTGCATCCTTCTTTTCTTTTGATATTAACCCTTACTTTTTCCACTGGGTTCCCTTACTTTTATATCCTTGATGGAGTTAGAGGCTAATTCTTTCAATTCTTCTTGTACCAGCCTGACTATCTCTTCCACAGGGGCCATTCTTCCTACCCCTATGCGGCCAGAGGAGAGCCTGCCCTCCACCGGACCGATGAAGCGGTATCCGATGCCCTTTAGTTTCTCTATATTTCCTTGAACTACTGGATGATTGTACATCCTGTCATCCATCGCGGGTGCTATAAGCACTTTGGCCTTAGAGGCCAGCACTGTGCAGGCAAGGACGTCCTCTGCTATGCCAGAGGCCAGCTTGCCCAGTATGTTGGCGGTGGCGGGGGCTATTAATATTAGGTCAGCCCTGTCGGAAAGGGAGACATGTTGGGGGTCGTGCACCTCCTGGGGACCAAAGAGTTCCGTAACCACCTCGTTGCGGGAAAGGGTCTGAAAGGTAAGAGGTGTGATAAATTGTCTGGCTGGGCTGGTCATCACCACCACTACCTCCACGCCAGATTTCACGAGGCTGGTGACAATTTCACAGGCCTTATAGGCTGCTATGCTTCCCGTAACTCCAAGGATTACTGTATATGCCATATAGCTACCTTATGCCTGTATCGATTATGGTTTTAATTAGCAATTTCCGCAACTATAATTCCCATTCTTGGCGAAATACCGTTTTAATTTCTCGAGCGCCATGTACTATTGCAAGTATTTCAACATCCTTTGCGTCTTCAGTAATTCTATAAACATTCCTATAATTATGATATATGACTTCTCGAAATCCATACTCTTCAAGCTCTGGGACAATACGGCCACAACGAGGCATTGTCTGAAGTTTTGTGGCAACCTCAACAAGGGACTTTACAAATCTAATGGCGTACGTTTTAGAATCTCTGGCAATATAATCGTAAATTGCTTGCAAATTACTGCTCGCCTTCTCAGTCTATTTTATTTTGCCCATTGTTTGACCCTGCTGAGGAGTTCCTCAGTGGTCAACATTTTACCTTCTTCAGCATCTTTGAGTCCTTCAAGAACTTGAGCAACAAAGTTTATTTCGTACATTATATCTTCAACAGAGCACTCTTCAGGCAATTTTTTTATAGCTTCTATAGTTACCTCTTTAATTAGACTCATTTTAATGCCTCCCTTAAAATCAAGTATAATAAATTCTAATTCTGCCTGTTCTCAGGGTAGCATGCGGTCTCTGACCGCATGCTTAAATATCCACCGCAGGTCAGGAGACCTGCTGCTACCCTTTTTTAGGAGAATCTAGCTCAAGTATCTGCTGTATCTCTTCCACTGCCCTTTCCAGTACATCATTTACTACCCGATACTTATACTTTTTGGCAAATTTGATTTCCTCCCTGGCTATAGCCAGGCGGCTCTCTATATCGGTCTGCAAATTTCTTTCCATTATCCTCTCCTTTAGTGCCTCTTCGTTCGGAGGTAGTATGAAGATGGAAATGGCTTCCGGAAATTTCTTCAAAATTTCTTGAGCACCTTGTACGTCTATCTCTAGCAGATAAACAACGCCTTCTTTAATTGCCTTTTTTAGGGCATCTAGTAAGGTTCCGTAGAGATGGCCCGAATAGCGGGCATATTCGGCGAATTCCCCTCTTTTTATTTTCTTTTGGAACTCCTCCTCGCTAACAAAATAATAATCCTTCCCTTCTTGTTCCTGGGGGCGGGGAGGGCGAGTGGTGGCAGAGATAGATTTCCTTACCCGTGGATTTTTTTCCAGTTCTCTACATATAGAGGTCTTGCCGCTACCCGAGGGACCGGAAATAATTAAGAGTTTTCCGTTTCTTTCTGTCATCTTGAATGGGTTATCACCCTCAATTGAATTAGCCCTTGAGAAAGGCAAGGGACGCGTAGAGAAACTAGTTCCTGGTTTATTCCACATTAAATACCTGTTCTTTTATTTTCTCTAGTTCCATCTTTATATCCATTACATCTCTGAGGGGCTTGAGCGTCGCAGTCCGCTATTCCCAAAAGTGCTTATCTAATATTATAAGAGAGTCTTGAATTCTTTATCGGTCAGACCTGCACCTTCAATTATGGCTATCAGGGTGTAAGGGTTGATGCGTTTATGTGGGGGGATGGAGATAAAATGTTCTCCATCAGACATAATAATGTGCTTTCCTTTTCTAACAATCTTAAATCCCTTTTTCTTAAACGCACGCACAGCCCTTTCACTAGATACATCAGTAAAGAGCACTATACCTTAACCTCTACCTTCACGAGCTTCTCGCCCCTACGTACCTTTTTTACAGCCAGCAGATACTCCCTTATAGCATCCTTTATATTCTCCAGGGCTTCTTCTTCAGTATCCCCTTGACTCGCACAGCCTTTCAATATAGGGCAGACTACATCATAGCCATACTTGCTTTTGTGTATTTTCACCAAGAATTCCATCTGTAAACTCCTCTTCCTTCCAATTTATCTTTAATCAACCACATCATGTTCTTCCCCTGAGCTATTTTCGATAATGTAACAGGTTGCTGCCGCAGGATTTATTCCACATTCAATACCTGTTCTTTTATTTTTTCTATTTCCATCTTGATGTCTATAACGTCTCTGAGCATCTCTCCATCCCCCACCTTGGAGCCCGTTGTATTAGCCTCTCGGAACATCTCCTGGGTGATGAACTCCATTCGGCGCCCAGCGGGGGCTTCCGCCTTTGTAGTTTCGTCTATCTGCTGGAGATGGCTCTTTAGCCTGGCTACTTCTTCAGTAATGTCGGAACGCTCCGCAAAGAAGGCCACTTCCCTGGCAAGGTCACTTCCGGCCAGTTCTATGCCTGAACTTTCTAAGAGTTGGGAGACCCTCTTGTGGAGCCTTTCTTTATAGTTTTTTACCACTTGTGGTGCCTTTTTCGCCAGGCGTGTAAGTAGCCGTTCAATCTGTCTTTTACATCTGAAAATTTCTTCCTCTATGGTCTTTCCTTCCTGGGTGCGTGTTTCCTGGAATTTCTCAAGGGCCGAGTTTATCAAAGATTCCAGGAGGGGCAGTTTTACCTCTATATCTTCTGGCCCCTCCCTCTTCTCGCATAGACCTGGAAGGGAAAAAAGGGCCGCCAGCGGTACTTCTCCTTCTGGTCCAAGTTCCTTTTTTAATTCCTGCAGGGAACGATAATAGCCTTTGAGGGTTTCCAGGTTAAGGCGATAAGCTGGTGCTTCTGTAGAAGTATGGCATTTTATCTCCAGGTGTACGCTTCCTCTGTGTATCTTGTCCTTTAGGTGCCTCTCGAGTTGCTCTTGAAAGGGTAGAAGGGTATCGGGGAGGCTGGAGGTAATCTTCAAGTACTTATTATTAACCGAACGAACCTCCACTTCTATATGAAGTTTATTCTCCTTATATTCGGCCCTTCCGAAGCCTGTCATGCTCTTTAGCATTTCATTGCTTGTCCGCCTTAGGCGGATTCTGTTGGGTTTCTGAAGGAGCGGTAGCCTGTTGGGGCTTTTCTCCCTGAGGCTGTTTTTCCTGCCATCCCAGGGTGGGGCTGGCCTCCTTTTCGGGCTGAGGAAGTGCAGGATGTGCAGCCTCTTTAGCCCTTTCTACAGGAGGATGCTCAGGAGGCATAGGGGCTTTTCTTTCTTCTTGTAAGACTGCCCTTTCCACCGATACGGTGGTGGCGAGCTTGGTAAGGCATATAGTGCTGATGATAAATGCTGCACCTATAAAATAAGTGAGCTTGCTCAGAAATGTGCTTGTTCTAGTACCGAAGGCCGTTTGGTCGGATATCCCACCCAGGGCTGCCAACCCCCCTCCTTTACCAGCCTGGAGTAGGATGGTGCCTAAAAGGGTAAGACAATTTAGGACCAAAAAGACCTTTAATAAAAAGACTAATCTAAGATAGTATAGTGCCCCTATTATGCCAAACAATACTACTGAGGCTAAAATCCATTTCAAAGACTTTTCTGACCTTAGTTCCATATTATATTGGACTCCTCACACGTTCCAGTGCAGTGAAAGCTATCTTTAAAAAAGAATCCTTTTTAAGGCTGGCGCCTCCTACCAGGAGGCCATTAACATCGGCTTGGGCAAGGAGTTCTCTTGCATTCTCAGGAGTTACACTTCCTCCATACTGTATCCTTACCCGGGAGGCCATTTCGTTTCCGCAGCTATTTTCTAGTAGATTACGAAGATAGCTGTGAACCTCTTGTGCCTGGGCGGGGGTAGCGTTTTTCCCCGTTCCTATGGCCCATACTGGTTCGTAAGCGACTGTCAGTTCAGGGATCGCTTCTTGCCCTACACCCTCCAGGCCGGCAGTTAATTGTTTCTCCACCACCTCAAAGGTCTTACCAGATTCCCTCTCCTCCAGCCTCTCCCCAAGGCAGAAGATGACCTTCAGGCCCATTGAAAGGGCTGTCCTCAGTTTTTTATTTATCATTGAGTCGGTCTCGCCGAAGAGGTGTCTCCTTTCGGAATGGCCAAGCAGGATGTGGGTGCAGCCCAGTTCTTTTAACATGTATCCTGAAATCTCCCCGGTGAAGGCCCCACTTTTCTCCCAGTGCATATTTTGCGCCCCAACTAATATTTTGCTTCCTTTAACGATGGAGCATACGGCAGGCAGCCAGACGAACGGCGGGCAAACTCCCACCTCTACGCCATCCAGTCCCTCCAGCTCTTCCCTTAGACCCCTGGCAAGGGTGTTAGCCTCTTCCAGGCTCAGGTTCATCTTCCAGTTACCTGCTATGAATGGTTTCAATCTTTTTTTCCTCCACCAGAAGTGGTTCACTTCTGGGAAATGAGCCGAGGATTTTGAGTTCCAGACATCTCTTTTTAATCTTATTCAGTGCCTTGCTAACTCTAGACTCAGAGGCGTGACCCTCAAATTCGATATAGAAACTGTAGTCCCAGGCCTTTCTGCGCGAAGGGAGGGATTCTATACTGGTGAGATTGATACAGTATTTTTTGAAAGGATGCAAGAGTCCGTAAAGGGCACCCACCTGGTTTTTTATGTAACACATGATGGCGGTCTTGTCCTGGCTACTGGGGCAAGGGTAGCTCTCCCCTAGAACGAAGAACCTGGTAATATTTAAGGGGCTGTCCTCTATATTCTTATAGAGTATGTTGAGGTTGTAGAGTTCTGCCACTTCTTCATGTGCTATGGCGGCCGAGCCGGCCTCTTTCTTAGCCAGCCTGGAGGCCTCAGTAGTGCTTCCCACCTCCAGAAGTTCTGCCTGGGGGAAGTGAGCGACAAGCCAGTTCTTACATTGGGCAAAGACTTGAGGTTTGGAATAAATCCTCTGTATGGACTCCTCTGGGCTGTTGCTTAGGAGGCAATGGTGTATAGGAAGCACGACCTCTGCACAGACCTTAACATCGAACTCTAAAAACATCTGCAGGGTTTCCCTTATCCCGCCTTCGGTAGAATTTTCTACCGGCACTATGCCATAGTCTGCCCTGTGCATGGACACCTCTCTGAATACACCTTCAATAGTCCTCTGGGGTATATAATCCACGATAGGGCCAAAATTTTTTCTTGCGGCCACATAGCTGAAGGTACCTAAAGGTCCCAGGTAAGATACCTTGAAAGGCCTCTCGAGGGCCCTGGAGCCAGCCATGAGCTCCCCGTAAATGGCTGTTAAAGAAGCATTAGGGAGGGGGCCCTTGTTTTCAGAGATTACACGCTTATAGACCTGTAATTCCCTATCTGGGTGGTATATACTCGTATTGGTTTGCCTTTTTATCTCTCCTATCTGCTGTGCAAGCCTGGCCCTATCGTTAAGGAGCTGGACTATCCGTGTATCCAGGGCGTCTATCTGCCCCCTTAAAAACTCCAGAGAGTTCTGGTTTGTCATGTTTTTACGTCCTGATACGGCTCTTTCTATGGAGGAGCCAATGTTTGGCGGAGTAGAGACAAATTTCCTTAACTGCTACATATAACAGAATTTAAGAAAGGTGTCAATAAAATATTAATTGACTCCTTTTACGGCCTTGTTAAAATAGATTTAGTGGTTTATCTCTAAATAAGATTCACGTTTAGAATTGTAAACGGAGGACAGCCACTCCTCGAATAGTGACTATGCAAACATATTTATGGAACGCAGCCGTTTATAACTTTGCAGTTCACTTTATGATGATTGTGGCTTACATATCTATTTTCAGTGTTAAATTATTAAATTATACTAAGGAGCTTCATATTGGGGAAGGGTGCTAAGAATTCAGACCAAAGAGTGGGGATTTTTGTTGACGTACAGAATATGTTTTACTCTGCTAAGGCCTTGCATCAGTCAAAGATAGATTACAGTAAACTCCTGCAAGAAATAGTAGGGGATAGACAATTAGTAAGAGCCATTGCATATGTAGTACAAAAGCCAGACGTTGACCAGTCTAGCTTTATAGAGGCCCTGGAACGCCTTGGTTACGAGATAAAGACTAAAGAGCTGCGCCTCCGTCCAGATGGCACAGCCAAAGGGGACTGGGATATGGGCATTGCTATAGATAGTATCGCTATAGCTCCGAGGCTTGACGCAGTAGTGTTAGTCTCTGGTGATGGGGACTTTGTTCCACTGGTGGAGATGTTGAAGGCACATGGATGCCGGGTAGAGGTCGTATCCTTTAGAAAGAGTACTTCCAATGACCTAATCCAGTCTTCTACTAAGTATACCGCCCTGGATGAGGATATGCTTTTTAAGGAGAAAAAATTCCAAAAGGATGAAGTCCCAGGAACCTGATTTCCAACCCACCTTAGGCGGACTTAAGGAGTGTCAGACAGCCCTAGGTTACACCTTTAAGGATGTTTCCCTCCTGGAGAAGGCCTTAATACACACCTCTTGTAAACTGGAATATAATGGCAGCAATGAAAGATTAGAGTTTCTCGGAGACGCCATCCTGGGGTTGGTTATCTCAGAGCACCTGTATAAAACTTTCCCGGAATACTGCGAAGGCGAGTTGACAAGGGTAAAGTCTGTAGTAGTGAGCCAGGCCATCCTGGCCAGGATTGGAGACGGTTTAAATCTAAGGGACCATGTGGTGGTTGGCAAGGGCCTACCCGATAGGAAGAAGTACCCTGGTTCTCTCATCGCTAATGTCTTTGAGGCCGTTATCGCTGCTATATACATGGACGGCGGGCTGAAAGCCGCAAGGGAGTTCATAGTTTCAAAGTTAGGAGAAGAGATTGCCCACGTCTGCCAGAGCAAACACGAAGGTAATTACAAATCTCTCTTGCAGCAATATTGCCAGAAACATCTAGGCACTACCCCACACTATAAGTTGATACATCAACACGGCCCGGAACACGGGAAAACCTTTGAGGTGGCTGTGATGATAAAGGATGCTGAATACCGTCACGGGAAGGGGAAGAGTAAGAAACAGGCCGAACAACTCGCTGCCGAGGCTACCTACAGGCTCTTAACCCTGCAAGGTCATGAAGGAGCCACTTCAAGACTTACTGCTTCGTAGGGAATGGAGTCTTTGTAACCTGCCTCTTTAAAGGCCTCTATCCGCAGCTTACAACTCAGACACACGCCACAGGCCCTATCTTCATTTTTATAACAAGACCAGCTCAGATTTAATGGTGCTCCCAGGGCCAAGCCTTTCTTTACAATCTCGGATTTCTTTAGATGTAATAAGGGTGTTCCCACCGTTATCTGAGAATCAGGACGGGTGCCCACTTTTACCAATTGGTTGAAGGCCTTATAGTAGAGCTCCCTGCAGTCAGGGTAACAAGGGTTGTCGTTTTCCACTGCCCCTATGAAGACCTTTCTCGCTCCCAGCACCTCTGCCCATGATACTCCAGAGGCAAGGAGATTCGCATTTCTGAATGGAACGTATGTGGAGGGGACGCCCGCCTTAAGCGTATTATTGTAGCCGCAGGCTTTAGCCTGCGTGGGTACTTCTAGTCTAGGGTCAGTAAGACTAGACCCACCCATGTCCCTCAGGTAGTGCATATCCACTACAAGCTTCCTGTGGGGCGGGATATGGTAGTATTGGGCGATGTCGTTAAAAGCCTTGAGTTCCCGCCGCTCAGTCTTCTGTCCATAGTTTGCATGTAACAAGGCAAGCTCGTGGTCTTGCCCGGCAATGGCCGCGGTTACGCAGCTATCCATGCCACCACTAAGAAGTACTACTGCCAACTCCCTTTTCATGGCGGCATGTGCTCCTCAACAGTGTCCCTTCTTGCGCACCCGGAGGCCAGATGTAGCGGTGGAGTTGAAGTTGAAGGCGTACCTCTAATCCGTCCTGGAGTATCCAGTGGGCCAGTGGCCTGGGCTCCAGTCTGCCGAAGGCTACAGACATTAAAACCTTTGACTTCTCAGTTAGTACATACTTGTCTATAATTACTTTGGACCATTCGTAATCCTCTCTGGAACTCAGGACAAATTTAACCTCGTCCGTTTTCCAGAGCCTTTCCATATTCTTCCAGTCCATCCGCTCGGCCATACCACTGCCAGGACACTTGATGTCCACTATCCTTACGGTGCCCTCAGGAAGGACATCAATGTTTAGGGTTCCGTTAGTTTCTACTAAAACTTTGTATCCTTGCCCAAGCAGTTCTTTGACAACTTCACTTGTACCCTCTTGATGGAGGGGTTCACCCCCTGTGATTTCTATAAGATTGCATCCCAGGAGTTCCATATCTGAAAGAATCTCGTCAAAACTCATGTCTATCCCCTTCTCAAAGGCATAGACCGTATCGCAGTAACTGCACCTGAGGTTACACCCTGTTAGCCTAATAAAGCTGCAAGGTAGACCTGCATATGTAGACTCCCCCTGTATGCTTTTAAAGATTTCGTTTACCTTCAGCTTCAAAACTTTTTCCTCTTATTTAATTTTCCAAAGTATAGCAAAAAGGTTTAAAAAGTTCAAGCTGTGGACGGATACTTAAAAATAAATATGTAGCTTTCTGAGGTTTTTAATGGTAAGCGTGACATTATGGGATATCCCCTTAAAGAGTTAGTGATAAGTACTCACCTTCTTTTGATGATTTCACGCCCGAAACTGTTAATGATGATGGTTTCATCCCCTTCATTAATTTTATAAGAGACAGTAAACTTTTGTAGTTGTTTAGAGTAAGTTATGTTGAAGCTGTAAATATAGGCAGGTATAGGCGCTTCTACGCTACGTCCTAAATATGGATGTGCACCAAGCAGTTTCAGGTGTTCAGCTACTTTGGGAAGAAGGTCTTTGGGAAGCTGGCTCAAAAAAAGGTTGTTAGCCCTACTGTCAACAATTTCAACTTTGTAAGGCACTAAACATCTCTTCCAGGGAACGTACCTTCCCTTCCTGAAGAGCTTTTTCACCCTCAATAATGTCTTCAGGGTTAAGGCCCCCGTACAAGGCTCTGTCGACATTATCTATAATCTTCATATTTAGCTTACTTCCAAAGGCTTTCTTTCCTTTTCTTAATAATTGATCCATAGGCTCTGTTTTGTACACCACTTCTTCCAAAAGCGCGCCAAGGTCGGCCTTTCCAAAGGTTCTAATCACATATTCCAATGTATAGCGTTCTGAGTCAGTAAAACTATACTTAATTCGAGCAGGGCCGTCATGATATCTGTAAGATATGCAACCTCTGTCTGATAAGAAACAGATCTCCTCTTCCCAGATGTAATCTGGTTTGAGATTTTCTACATCTTCATAGAATTTTTTATCAAACGGGCCATGATTCCACCAAATATAATCAAAGGTTGAGACCGGCTTTCCATAGAGCCTACGGCTGTAGTAATCTGCTAAGTAAATTAGCTTTATCAAGTGAACACGGCCTAGCCTACCGGGAAGGCGCTCCACAATGAACTTAATTATTTGGACGTTTTTATTCATTGCTATTTCTCAGTGTTCTTCTAGTTAAAGAGTTTATCTTACTTATTCTTTTTTGTCAACCCTCACTCCAACTTGTACCATCCTTTCGCGCATGTCATTCTGGGTGAAGCAAAAAATATACTGCATAGAGATTCTTTCCGCCTTAGGCGGATTTCGCTCCCTCAGAATGACAGCTGTGCAGGGTTTTTCAGAACCCTCTATTCAATTCAATTCTACTTAAAAATGCCCTTGCACTACCTATTCTGAGCGAACCTTGCGAAGGGTCTCGTCTAGTATGCCCTCAAAAATCTTGTGTACGTCCTTCATTGTAATTTCTTTCTTACCAAATACCTCGGGGAATTCCTCCTCCACGGGATGGAGGGCCAGCCCGCTCAGCATCTCAGACATTACCGTCCTGTAAAACTGCAGCTCGGAGCACAAGGCACCCACCTCTTCGTCTGTGAGAGAAGGAAGCTGGTCTTTATATTTGAGGGCCATATAAGTAGCAAAACCCTGGGCAAGGCATGTCTCAAGTATGAACCTCTTCAACTCCTTTAGCTCTTCACCAGTCATTGTTAACCCTCCTTCTTACCTAATATAAAGATTTATAAGGGCTTATCAGCCTATCAAAGTCAACATATCACCTTTTGCAGACAAAATAAAGTCTTAGAAGGCTGACGCTTAACATCTGGTTTTAAGTTACGTTCCACCAAGGGCAGTTAATATCGTTTGATTTTTAGCCAGAGAGGGATTAAGCTAATACATACTACAAAAAAATTTTTATCCTAAGCGGAAATAACTAATAAAATACGCAAGTCTTATTCTTTAGAGGCGTAACCTTTTCGCATGCGAATAGTAATAACAGGCGGTGCTGGTTTCATAGGTTCACACCTCTGCAAATACCTCCTTGAAAAAGGACACTCCGTCGTCTGCATAGACAACTTCAGCACAGGTGCTCCTGAAAATCTACCTGCCTCTTCGGAGAACGGGGAATTTGTGTTTATAAATCATAATATTACGGAAAGTATTTATCTGAAGGATGACATAGATTGCGTCCTACACCTGGCCTCTCCAGCCAGTCCAGTGGATTATCACAGATTGCCCATCCAGACCCTGAAGGTAGGTGCTCTGGGAACCCTGATTGCCCTTGGGTTGGCCAAGCACAAGAAAGCCAGATTCCTCCTCGCCTCTACCTCTGAGGTGTACGGTGACCCTCTTGTGCACCCCCAGGTAGAGACCTATTGGGGTAACGTCAACCCGGTAGGCCCAAGGGCCGTGTATGACGAAGCCAAACGCTTTGCTGAGGCCCTTACTATGGCCTACCACGGGGTCCATGGCGTTGATACCCGCATAGCCCGCATCTTCAACACCTACGGCCCAGGAATGAGGTTGGACGACGGCAGGGCCCTGCCCACCTTCATCTCCCAGGCCCTTAAGGGCGAAGAACTTACCGTGTTCGGTTCAGGCGAACAGACCAGGAGTTTCTGTTACATCTCCGATATGGTGGAAGGCCTTTACCTGCTCCTCCTGTCTAATGAGCATGAACCAGTTAACCTCGGGAACCCGGAAGAGATTTCCATCCTTCAATTGGCTAGAGAGATTATAGAACTTGCCTCTAGCAGGAGCAAAATAGTATTCAAGCCCCTTCCTGAAGATGACCCCCGACTAAGAAAACCGGACATCTCAAAGGCCAAAAGGCTACTTAACTGGGAGCCGAAGGTGGGACGCAGAGAGGGATTGCTGAAGACCATAGGATATTTCTCCAGGAAACTGCAGAGGGTTACAAACCCTTCGGCGTAGTAGTCTCCGTATTGACCGTAGAAAACCATTGAAATTGAAAATGTAGCCTACGAGCTTGCTCATACGTTTTATTCAAGGAAACGCCCGTGACCCCGTTGGAGCAAGCTCCAACGCCACACAGCCCCATAAAAATTATTTTGGACAAGAGTGATTGTTGACAATTAAAATTGTAGATTAGTCATGAAGAAAAAACTCCTAGCCATAGCGGGAAGCCCAAGGAAAGGGGGTAACACAGACCTCCTCCTGGCAGAGGTTTTAAGAACCGCCCAGGGGGCAGGGGTGGATACACACATGTTGAAGTTGAGTGAACTGAAAATCGCCCCCTGCACAGACTGTGGGGCTTGCAGGAAGACCGGAGAGTGCGTTCAGCAGGACGACATGCAAGCTGTTTATACCCAGCTTCTGGATTCCTATTATATAGTTATCGCCTCGCCCCTCTACTTTATGGGTGTAAGCGCCCAGCTCAAGGCCCTTATAGACCGCTGTCAGGCCCTCTGGTCTAGACGCTACGTATTGAAAAAGGAACTCCGTGCTGGTACATGCCAACCACGGGGGATGTACATCTCTGCCGCCGCCTTGAACAAAGGCGATGAAATCTTTGCAGGTTCCATCCAGACAGTAAAAGCCCTTTTTTACACGCTAAATGTTGAATACAAGGGGGAAATCCTCTGTCACGGACTTGAGGAAAAGGGGGCAGTCAAACAACATCCGGAACTCCTGGAAAAGGTGCGCCAGGCTACCCTGCAACTCTTCGCCGATGATGCGGATTAAGGCCTAAGGTGCGTCGAGACGCACCCTACAGGGACTCGCCAACATTGCCCGTAAGCGGTTTGGGCTTTTAAGCCAAGCTAACGAAGTATTTATCCAATTGTTCATTTCTAGCGTCAGGGGATTCTGCATATGCTAGCACCAAAAGTAATGTTTCAGCTCCTAGGCACATGGGAAGAGCAACCATAATTAATGCCCACGCTATAAAAGCCCCAAACTCCCAGAAAACACATGTCATAGAGAAAACTAATGAAATCCACACGAAAGCTCTAACAATAATATTTACAAGGTGAAGTGTTTTCCATTTCGGCTGCAATTGTTTTGAAGGAGATACAAATAGCTCTACGGCGAGTATTATAGCAGCTATGACGGCCAGCGAGTGTATTTTGTCTAGGTTGTCTAGGTTCACGCAAACCGCACCTACAAAGGCGAATGGTATTAAAGACAGTCTGCTGGGAATAGGGTTCTTGAAGATATTGTTGAAACTACCTAACTACACTCCTTGATGCATAGAGTGTGAAGCTTCAAACTTGGTTTCTACCTCTTTAATCTCCTCCAGCTGAATTTCTTGACATTCGTCTTTATTAGCGATGAGTTTATCAAATCTCTCTGACCATAATTTTGCTAGTTTTTCTGCGTTATACTTAAATACGGCCACTTTCCCCTTATAAGGCAAATGCGGGGTGTCTAAACGAACATGTTTTTCATCTACAACACAGTAATGAACTTCAGCCCTCTCCTTTTGCCAGTAAAGAATAAGCTTATCAGGGAAACGTTTTTTCAGTTCAATTAGTTTCGGGTTCTCTTTAATAAACCCTTCTATAGCGGATTCTTTACTATCAGCTTTATGACATACTATTATTATTTCTACATGTTTTCCCAGAAGAGAACTAAAATTTACTATAACCTTTTCACGCTCGAAATTGTCCGGATTTAACTCCCCCACAGCTATTTTAACCGTTTTCGTTGCTTCCCTGAGAAGGTTAATCATTTCTGGAACTTTGTCTTCTCCCTCGCGATACCACTTCTCGCCATGACGGACCTCAAAAAGATAGTCTATTAAGGATTCCACGGTTCTCATGTATATTCAGCCCCTTCCTAAGTCCTTTGAATTGGCTACTTAGAATAACCTCTTCGTGAAACGACAAAGGACACTACACACAAACATTATTTCCTGTCAAGGGAAAAACTTTTACATCCTAAGTAAAGCACTTTTTGTCGACTGGGTCAAGTTAAACCGACCACTCCTTGCCTTCTCTCACACTCGACTTGTCATTCATATTCTGAGACCTCTGAAAAACTCCCTTTTATGGAGTCCAGTCCGCCTTAGTCCGCCTCAGGCGGATGGGAAATATTCCACACACCCCTCTCTCCCCTCTTAAAAGAGGGGATGGGGGTGTGTGGACTCCAAAATTATGCATTTTGCAGAGGGTCTCATTCTATCCAGCAGCGGAGTCCATTAGGTTTCATTTTTCACTTTTGGGTGCGGCCGTTAGTTTCTCCAGTCTCCCTCCTACACCTTTGAAGGCGTCGAGAAAGCGAATCTGACCCTGGCTCAATCCAAAACCCCACCAGAAGGCCGTGAATAAGGCCGTCCAGGTGGGTAAATTGCTAAGTTCGGCCTTCCAGGCCATGTAACTGCTCGCCCCTGCAATTAGGAAAGTCCCAGCCCAGGAACCAAGGTCTATCCAGAGGAGGGCCTGGGAGAGTTTGGGAGGGTTCTCCACCCTTACAAGCCTGTTAGTTGTTTCAGAGATAACGGGGCGAAATTCCCTCTTCTTTTTTTCTTTGGTTTCTCCTTGCTGCTGACTCTCTTGCTTAGGGCGGGGCTCCGAAGGGTCGGCGTCTCTTATATAAGCCTTAACATTCACCTCGTAATTAGTACCTGGTTCCTTAAAAATATGCATAACCTCTTTTCCTTTATAACGATACTCGACCATATGTCCCATCCGGGACTTTTGAAAAAGTCTTTTTATAGCTTCTTGATATGGGGCTTCTTCTGATAACCTTGTCAATTCGGCTCTTTCTGCTTCTTTCATAACACCTCTAAAAATAAGGAGTTGTTTTTTGGGAGCGTAACTTATTTTATCTTCGAGTGAGGCAGGAGGAAATCCTTTTGGTGGTGGTGTTTCAAGCCTTTCATAGGTCTTAAAAAATTTGCTGAGCGGGCTACGTATTGTCCAGATAAAGTCAAACTTATCCATAAGGACGCTATTATCGCACGTTGAATCTTCAAGCACAGCCCGGAATGTGGTTAAAGTCCTTGCTACGGGACATAAGGGTTCCCATTCTATGTGATACTTTCTCTCTTCTAACAGCTTCTTTATTTTATTAACTGTTACACCTCCGGCAGCGATACCTTTAACAAAATCGACTGCCTCAGGCAATTTATCATCCTGGAGTAGATTTAAAAATTTGACGGGCCACTTTTCTTTCTCTTCTTTAGCGAACCGCTGACAAAGGGTTTCAAACTTTTCAATGAGCTCAAGCTTAAGGTAGAGTGCATCAGCATTCATTACATAGTTGGTGTCGTCCGGAAACATTTTTAAGTAAGCGTTTAGCTTGTTTAGGGAAATTGCTATTTGCTCCTTATAGTTTTGCAATTCCACTAATTCATCTACCTCCTTCAGTTTTAAGTTTCTTCGTGACAGCTCAAAAAGTCTTTCTATGACCTCCTCATACGAGGCCTCTTCTTGTTCCCGTTTTGGCTGGCCAGCAAAAGGGCAACAAAAAGAAGGCTCTTTTAACCGTAGCCACGCCTTAAGTCTTTCTACAATCCACTCCCACCATGAGGCTTCTTCTTGTTGCCCTTTTGGCTGCACATCATCTTGTTCTTTTTGTTGCCCTTTTGGAGGCTCTTTTAACTGTAGCAATGTCTTTTTTTCATCAGGTGTCATAACACCTTTAAAAATAAGGAGTAGTCTGTCAGCATCGTAACTTATTTTATCTTTGAGTGACGGAGGGGGAAATCCTTTTGGTGGTTTTTCTTTAAAGCTTTCAGAGATTTCGGGGAATCTTGTTTCTATCTTTTTACTGAGTTCTACTGCGTAGTCTGAGACGGCGCCCTTTGAAAAGGTCTCTAAGACGGTGTCGTAGGCTTTTTGAGTGCTACCGGTATCTCCTACCCATAGGTAATAAATGGCCCACTCTAACTGATCCGTTACACGTTTCTCTGCGCTGGGGGGGATGAAGTCGGTCTTTTCTATTATGGTGTACATATCTTGAATCTTTTCAAGTAACCCCAGCTTCCCTCTTATCTCCTTTATGCGCTCTATTACTTTTTCGTTCTTTTCTAGGGCAGAACCTGAGAAGAACCAGAAGTCGTTCCACTGTCGGGCCTCATACAGGAGGGCCTTCAGGCGGTCCTGTATCTCCAGTGCGTAGAACTCTGTTTTTATGGAATTTAATCTGCTGAAGAGTTCCCTAATCTCTTTAAAGTTACTGGCCCTGTTGCTCATGGCTGGGAGAAACCTTCCTAACAAGAGGGACATCCCTGCCCCGGCAAAAATCAATCCGAATAACGCGCCCAGCTGCCAAAGCTCCTTGTGATACCTTGATTGTAGGCGAATTTCTATCCCTCGTTTATCGTCTGGATTCTCGACATTCTCAACTATAAGGTTCCCTTTGAACGTATCGTTGTCTACCTTTTCAGCCTCTTTCTTGTCAACACTAACAAAGAAGTAGCCTTTCTCCCTTGGCCCCAAATCCATCGTCCACTTCTTTTGAGAGTTCTGAAAAAGCTTTTCGACAGCTTCCTTGTATCTTGAATCTTCCGGTGTGTTACCTTTTGATAAGTTCAGCAAGGCATCTCTTTCCTCCTTTTTCATAAAGCCCTTAAGTACGAGAAGTTTTTTGGCAGCGTCGTGACTTATCCTGCCCTTGAGTGACTCAGGAAGTGAATCAGGAAATTTGATTCCTTCGGGTAGCTTTTCGAGATTTTCTGCTGCCTCGGGTTCGTTTATTTCTACCAATACCTCCTCACCGCTTTTTTCTCCAAATACCGTGAAACTATCAGGTATTTGTATCCTGGCAAAATTGTCATCTTGATTTTCTATAACAGCAGGGATACGGCTGGTATCTCCGGGCCTTATTTTTAGAATAGGCGGTTCTATTTTTAAATTTTTGAGTTTTTTTGAATATGGTGGAGTTTTCGGTTCAGAGGGCTGTCCAGAACCGGCTGTATCTGCTGAACGAACGAAGGGCGAGAGGCAAAGAGTAAGTAATAAAAGAAAAGTCAGAAAGACTGTCATAAGTGGTTAAACCCTCTGTGTTACTGACCCCTTCAAATTCTTTGAGCCAACTATATAGTCTTTCTTCCTATACATGTCAAATAAAAAGTTAGCAAATCATGGGAAAGTTAACATTGATAATTAGTGTAGCAATGACTTTCTTCGGGCCAGGACGGAGCCAAAAATGAGCAAAAAACGAACAAAAAATTACAAATTTAGCAGAAAAAGTCTTGAAATCTTGGAGAAAAGTGATATTTTAGGCGTTGATTTGTAAGCAAAAATCTGTTATTTTAGCTTTTGAGGCCATACTCCATGGATGTTGTGGCTACTAATAGACAGGCTCATTTCAAGTATGACCTCCTGGAGAGGTATGAGGCTGGTCTTGTTCTTAAAGGTAGTGAGGTCAAATCCTTAAGAAACCGTAACGTAAGCCTTAATGAGAGCTTTGCTAACGTAAGAAATGGAGAGATATACCTGTACGGTATGCACATAGGCCCTTATGAGCAGGCAGGGATGGAATCCCATGAGCTTAAGCGGCCTAGGAAGTTGCTGCTCCATAAGGAGGAAATTAAAAGGATACTGGGCAAGGTGCAACAGCGTGGGTTTACGTTAGTGCCTGTCTCATTGTACTTTAAGGATGGCTACGCCAAGATAGAGCTTGCCTTAGCCAAGGGAAAGGAGTTGGCTGACAAGCGGGAGACCCTCCGCCGAAGAGTAGTTGAACGGGAGGTCCAAAGGGCTCTAAAGAGATAGAAAGGGGGGCGAAGGGATTCGACCGTGCAAGGAGGTAAAAGAGTGGCATGCTGAGGTTGTCAGGAGGCCTCGTAAAACACCTGACAAAAAGAAAAGTGCCGAATACAATATGGCAATGGCTGCCTAATTAGCAGCCCGTCTCTCTGGCCCTGCCTGCGGGGTTGGAAGAGACGACAGCTAGCAGGCTGGCTCGACCTTTGAGCTTGATGAGGGTAGAGCGAGAACTTCCATCAAGATAGTTGCTTTGGGACCCTGTCTATCGGGGCCTAAGGTGATGAAGGTTAAAAAGATAGACTAAGCATGTAGAAGCCTTTACCAAGATGCATTGGGACGCGGGTTCAATTCCCGCCGCCTCCACCATCCTGTCGTAAATGGCCAGGGATCGTATTCTTATTATAGAAGAAAGCAGGCAGATAGTAGATGAGCTTCGGGACAACCTGGAACTTGCAGGTTTTGAAACGGAGGTGGCTTTAAACTTTCAGGTTGCCTACGCTATCCTAGAGGAAAGAAAGATGAACCTGGCCATTGTAGGGTCGAGTTTCCAAGAAATTAATACTATCAGAAAACTTTGCGAGCTAGATAATACGTTACCCATAATCTTTCTCTCGGAACAAAAATCGAAGCGCTACCAATCCACTCTAATAAAGGCAGGGGCCTCTGCCATCCTGGAACTTCCCCTGGATAAAGACCAGGTCATAGAAAAAATTGAAAAATTAGTGGAAAAACCAGAGGTCCTGCCCCTAAAAATGACATTAAAAACACGTGCAAGAAAAATGGCTATAAAGGGGAAGGAGAAAAAGAAGAGGACTTCGAGTGCCTCCTAATATCAAAGAATTCAGAATTCAGAAGTCAGGAGTCGGAATTCTGTGCTTTATATTCTGTATTCTGAATTCTGTATTCCTTTTTTTCCAACCCACACTCCTTGCGGAAGAACTGGCCAGGCAGCTATTACCTTTACTCTCCAATCCCAGCGTACAAGGCGCCTTAGTAGGGATTAGCGTAATTAGCCTTCCTGATAAGACTCCACTTTTCGCTTACAATAGCAAAGAACTCTTTACTTTAGCCTCCAACACAAAACTTTTTACCACTGCGGCTGCCCTGGATTGCCTGGGTTCCAGTTACGAATTCAAGACAAGACTATACCTAAGAGGTAATGTAGACCAGGAGGGCAAACTCCATGGGGATATAATCATCCAGGGAGGTGGAGACCCCAATATCTCTGGGCGTTTTAATGGGGGAAAGGTTACTGCCATCCTTGATGATTGGGCAGAAGCCCTGCTCAAATCCGGGATAAAAGAGATAGAGGGAGACATAGTAGCCGATGACTCTTTTTTCGACGAACAATGGGTCCACCCCGAATGGCCAAAAGACCAGCTCCTATCCTGGTACTGCGCACCAGCCAGCGCCCTTTCTATAAATGATAACTGTGTGGACATTATCCTCCACCCTGGCAGAGATGGCAGGGCAAAGATGGAATTAGAACCAGACAGTAGTTATATAAAAATATCAAATTCTTGCAGGGTATCGGATAATATAAGAAAATCTCATATACATATATGTAGAAACCCCGCCTCTGGGGAGCTTTATATCAGGGGAGAGATACCCTCGGCAGCCAAAACCCTAAGATATTCAGTGCCGGTGGACAAGCCTCCACTCTTTCTTGTTAGCGCCTTCCAGAAAGTTCTAGAAAGGAAGGGTATTAAGGTGTCTGGCCAGCCACGGTTACTGGGGTCAGAAAAACCCGGCCAAGCATGGCAACTTCTTACATGCACAACTTCTCCGATGTCACAGACTGTGATGGTTACTAACACAAGGAGTCAGAATTTTTACGCCGAGCAGATACTAAAGACCCTGGGGGCAGAGATGAAGGGACAAGGCAGCTTCTCAGCCGGCCTGGAGGTAATTAGAGAATTCATGCTTAAGTTGGGTTACGAACCTTGGGAATATCAGTCGGCCGATGGTTCAGGGCTCTGCAGGGAGAACAGATTCTCCCCCGAAATGATAACCGATCTGCTGACCTTTATGTATCAGCATAAGGAGAAAGAAACATTTATTTCTTCTCTACCAGTCTCCGGTATCACAGGGAGTCTCCGTAAAAGATTAAGAGAACCTTCAAGCGCAGGAAAGGTCAGGGCCAAGACAGGCTACATCTCTAAGGTCTGTGCCCTTTCTGGCTACGTAGAGACCCGGGGTGGAAATACCCTTGCCTTTTCTATACTGGTCAATGACTTCAAGGCCGTACCTGCCAATGTAAAGGAATTCCAGGACTCAGTGTGTAGAGTACTCGTTGCGTATAATAACGAAAAACCGAAAGATATAGTTGCTACTAAATAATGTCAGAGAGACTTAAAACAGTATACGCCTTTTATTCAACCTTCTATGACAGCATTTTTGGAAGGCTGTACGCCGCTGGCAGGAGGGCCGCTATCAGGCTTATGAACATAAGGCCGGGGGAGGAAATCCTTGAAGTTGGGGTGGGGACAGGCACAGCCCTGCCTTTATACCCTAGAGAGGCTAATGTAGTGGGAATAGACCTTTCTAAAGAGATGCTTGAAAAGGCCAGGCAGAGGCAGAGGGATTTCGGGTTATCGCGCGTGACGCTGTACGAAATGGACGCCACTAAGATGGGCTTCACGTCTGGTAGATTTCACAAGGTAATTGCGGCCCACACGGTGGCTGTGGTACCTGAACCCTTGAGGTTAATACTGGAGATGAAGAGGGTTTGTCGGACGGGTGGGGAGATTTATATCCTGAACTATGCAGGCAGCACAAAGGGGTGGCTCTCTCAGATAGAGAAATTTATCTCCCCCTTCAGAAATGCCCTGGGCCTCGGGCAGCATATTGATATAGAGTCCTTACTCAAGGAGGCTGAACTAAGGATAGAACACCAGGAGAGGGTGAACTTCCTTGGCTCTTGCTCTCTCATCAAGTGCAAAAAATAAAACTATGTTGAATCTTATTGAATCTTACTGAACGGTGGTTTGATTATTTCAAAAAAAAGCGTACAATAACGCGATTGCACAAATACTTAGAAGCAACAATTTGGTTCTTGCTACCAAGAAACCCAAGTAACAGATTAGCCCTTTCAATACTTTCTGGTAAAGACATTACCATTTTCTAAACTCCAGGGTAAAACAATGGTAATTAAAGGGAAGTCTTCAATCTGCAACAAGGTAGTATATGAAGTGCGTTACAAATACGGTTTTACGTATCTTGACCGTTGTGGAAGTACTGTTAATGAGATTATGAAAAGTGCTTCTGAATGGATATTGCCAGAAAGCAGCCCAAATCCACAAAATGCACCCCTTGTAAGCCTAAGAAATGGAACAAGGTTAAATTTTTCTGCACTAAAGTATGACTTCTCATTAGAACAACCACTGGGTTCAGATAAAGACTTAGAAGAAGAAGATACAAATGAGTTTACAAAGCAAGTAGATTTCGTTTCCTCTATACTAAACGAAAGACTTAATTTAAAGGATTTCACTAGGGTCGGTTTTAGAATATGGTACTTGTTTGCTTCTCCAACAAAAGAAGATTCGGAAAGGTGGATATCGGAACTATTAAAAGAGATGCCTGTTGATAACTCAATAGCTACGGCGTTCGATGGCACTATCGAAGCAAAGAATTATATAGCTATTATTGCAGCAAAAGATAGAAAGTTCCGTATTTCAATAAACGGGGTAGAGCGCTACGCTCAAGTAGACCTTGGAGAGAATATACTTGGTCTTCGTGCAAGTCAGCTTAGCCGCGACCAAAACAAATTCCTATTAGACCAGTTGAAGGCAAAGAAAAGAATAGCCAAGAATCCCGCATTTGCAGCAATGATTGATGTTGATTCGTTTGTAGAAATGCCCAAGGATGTAGAAGCTAGAGACTTTATTACCGAATCATTGAGACAGATTGAGGGAAGGCTTCCAAATGCCTTTACTTAAAATGAAGGAAGGTGATTTATGCGTTTCAGCAATTTATTAGTCGAGTCCGAAGGAACTGTTGGTAAACATAGCAGCACTACTGCTTTTATAAAGCATACAGAGGATCAAGGTGGAAGGAGTTCCAATTATGATTTGTGTTATAGTAAAACTGGTGTAGAACCCATAAATCCTAAAAGAAAGGCAGAAGTCACAGTTGGTAAAGATTTTCAACGAATTGCAACTGCAGAAGTGGTGAATAGGTTATTACGTGAAGCTTCGGATACGGTTACAAAATTCTTAACTGTGGAAGGTCCCATTGAACAGGCAAATTTAGCATTTACATTTAAGGGTTGTTTGGAAGATCTATGGGAGCATAGGCGTCTTAGAGAGGACAATTGGGGAGACCTCTTAAATATTCTGCAAGCTGTGTTGGCCCAAGTAGAATTTGAGCAACTTTCTTGCTCGCAAAAATTGGGCATAAAAAAGGTTGTTAGTGAGTACCTTTGCAAAGCAGGGGTAACCGACGCAGATTCTGAGGAAGCATTAGATGTACTTTCTGATGCCGGCTTTGACCCTTGGCGTGGAATTAGTGGGAAGCCCCAAGAATAATTCTTTTTAAATTCTTAACGATTCCTGTAATGCCATCCGGAACCGCTATTTTCACTGATACATCAATCCAAATCGCCAGGCTATTACGTGAACCAGAAATGAAGAAAGCCATTGAGCAGCGTTTGGCTTCTTATAACATTACAATATCCAGTCCAGTTGTTGTTCAAGAATTCAAACGCCGTGTTATTAATGAAGCCGTTTATCTGATGAATCAATTAAACGCCAAAGGCTCTTATGAGAAAGTGCAAAGACATGTAACAAGTGTCCTTCCTCCTCAGCAGAATCGAAAGCGGCAAATTTGCTTATTAATGCTGCAAGAAATATTTAAGGACCGAGACGATGCGGAACTAACCGAACGTGCTAAACGTTACCTTCGCACATTAATAAAGCACGGTATATTTAGGCTTAAGAAGAATTTAGGTCATTTAGTTAGCGGTACCGGCTGTTACTTATCTAATTATCCCATTAAAGAGAAAAAGCCATATGAACGCTACGATTTGGGGGAGAAAAAGTGCTGCTCCCTTTGTCCCGTTACCGATTTTCTAAAAGAGAAGAACGAATTGTGCAAACAGATATTAGAAATTCTATCCAATTTACCAAATAAAACTAAGGAACTTGAAAAGGCCTGTGAATTCCTACAAAAATGTCTCGTGCATCCTGATGGTGTTCATGAAATGGAACCATGCTCATCCGTAGGAGACCTCCTGATCGCTCTTGAAAGCCACAAAATTCTTAATTTCTATACTATGAATTATAAAGAAAGCACGTTTTTTTGCGGCGTCCTAGGTCAAAACCTAATTGTGCGTCCAAATAATCCCGTTTACCAGGACATCATCTATTCTAATACTTCCAAGCCATGGAATCCTCAAAGTAATGGTTAACTGCTAACTCCTTCCAATACTCAAATAGTTAAACCCGAGCCTTCTCATCTCCTCTGGTTCGTAGATGTTCCTGCCATCTATTACGTTAGGCTCCTTTAGAAGTTCCTTTATCTTTTTCTTGTCTAGTTCTCTGAATTCGTTCCATTCGGTGAGAATTATCAGGGCATGGCAGCCCTTGAGCGTGTCGTAAGGGTCGTAAGAGAAAGTCACATGTTTTAGGAGCGTCTTTGCATTGGCCTCGGCTACAGGGTCGTAAGCCCGGATCTTTGCCCCGGCCTTTTGTAACTCCTTGATAACGGTTAAAGAAGGGGCCTCTCTCATGTCATCGGTTCCTGGCTTAAACGCTAACCCCCATACGGCGACCCTCTTCCCTTTAAGGTTAGGGAGAAGGGTTTTTATCTTCTTCACTGGCATCAGCTTGTGTTCCTCATTTACCTTATCCACCGCCTCTATAATCTCTGATTTCAATCCATATTTCTTCATTATCCTGGTTAGGGCCTTTACATCCTTTGGCAGACACGAACCACCGTAGCCTGCTCCTGCCTCCAGAAACCTTGTACCAATCCTAGAATCAAGCCCTACACCGGCGGCCACTTCTTTAATATTTGCACCAACCTTCTCGCAAAGCCCGGCTATTTCATTTATGAAAGATACCCTGGTAGCCAGCATAGCGTTACTGGCGTATTTTATTAATTCAGCGCTCTTTGTAGTAGTAAATAGAAGAGGGCGTTCTGTATGCGTGATGCCCCTGTATAAGGTCTCCATTATATGCCTGAGCTGGGGTTTGGGACTATCCAGTCCAACAATTACCCTGTCTGGTTCCAAGAAATCCTTTACAGCAGTTCCTTCCCTGAGAAACTCGGGGTTTGATACAACATCAAAATCTACAGTTTGTTTTTGATTATTTTTTATAAGCCTTGTTACCTCGGAGGCAGTGCCTACTGGAACTGTACTCTTAACAACTACTATCTTGTAATCCCTCATGTGCCGACCAATCTTCTCTGCCACTGTGAAGACGGCTGATACATCGGCATCATGATTAACGCCCATTGGGGTTCCCACTGCTATAAATATTACCTCCCCAGTTTCTGTCCCCCTTGCAAGGCTGGTACTGAAAGATTGCCTGCCTTCTTTCACATTTCTATTGAGTATCTCCCCCAGACCTGGCTCATATATGGGAAGGATGCCTTTTTTGAGCTTGTTAATCTTTTTTGTGTCCGAATCTATACATAGAACCTTGTGTCCCTGATCGGCCAAACAAGTTCCCACTACCAGCCCTACATATCCACATCCTATGCAAGTAATATTCATAATAAATCTCCCTATCTACTATCTACTGCCTACTGTCTACTACCCACTCACCACTGCCCTCTTCAAGTAATTCAGGTAATATGGGTCATCTTCGGTGGTCTTGGCTGGATAATCACAAAGTTTTATGATTACGCACGTGGGGCAAAGGGGCTTTCTTGCCTGGCAGACCTTCCTTCCGTGTTC
>JAHFOV010000018.1 GCA_023261505.1 Planctomycetota bacterium | reverse complement strand
CTGGTGTTGTGGCGCTCCTGGAGATATGCAATGCGAACTCTGCCCGCCCTTCCACTGTATCTACGTTAATCTCTTTGTAAGAAAGACCTGCCTTTCCCAATTTTTTCTTTGCCTCTACGCATTTAGGACAGCATTCCTGCGTAAAGACGATGAGTTCGTTGTTCATTAACTATTCCTCGCAGAAGCCTTAAGCTCTAGTTCTTCAATCTCTGCACTGTAAGGGGAGATGTCCTTGAGTTTACGGATAACGCCTGGTATATGCTCGATAATATAGTCAATCTCTTCTTCAGTATTGTAGCGGCTTATGCTGAAGCGGATAGAACCATGGGCCGCCGTGAAAGGAACACCCATTGCCCTTAGAACATGGGAGGGTTCCAGAGAGCCTGAGGTGCAGGCAGAACCAGAAGAGGCGCAGATACCCAGCTCATTCAATAATAGCAGTATAGCCTCTCCTTCTACATACTCAAAACTGATATTTGTGGTGTTGGGTAAGCGAAGAATCTTGTGTCCATTCAGCCTGGCATTAGGCATAGTGTCTAAGATTTGGTTCTCCAGCTTATCCCTGAGTCTTCTTACCTCGGTTTGTTCTTCAGGGAGGTATTTTTTGGCCAGCTCGCAAGCCACACCAAGCCCTATTATGGAAGGTACGTTCTCTGTGCCGGCTCTGCGGTTATTCTCGTGATGGCCCCCGAGGATGAAGGGTTTGAACCTAACCCCTTTTCTTATATATAAAGCCCCAACGCCTTTTGTAGCATGAAGTTTATGTCCCGATAAGGAAATCATATCAATAGTATTCTTACTCATATCCAGAGGAATCTTACCAACTGCCTGAACTGCATCGCAGTGGAAGGTGATGCCCTTGTCTTTTGCTATCTGGCCAATCTCTTCGACTGGAAATATGACACCTGTCTCATTATTGGCATACATGATAGTGATTAAGACGGTATCATCTCTAATGGCTTCGCGCAGTTCATCCAGTTCTAATAGCCCCTGGCTATCCACGCTCAATTCAGTAACTTCATAACCATTCTTTGCCAGGTATTGACAGACGTTCAGTACTGCAGGATGCTCCACACGGCTAGTAATAATATGCCTTTTGTCAGGATTGGCCTCCAACGTACCCCGGATGGCTGCATTATCACTTTCTGTTCCACCACTTGTGAAGATTATCTCCTGAGGAGATGCACCAATAACATCAGCCACCTGTTCCCTGGCCTGATTTATCTTTTTATAAAGTTGACCTCCAAAGGTGTGCATGCTAGAGGGGTTGCCGTAAAGTTCGGTGAAGTATGGAAGCATTGCCTCCACAACTTCTGGAGCAACCCTTGTTGTAGCGTTATTATCAACGTATAATATCCTCTTCATTATTGATTAACCTCTTCTACAGCAAGCTCTTCTGTAACAAACTCCCTGAGCTTTGCCTCTACTGTAGATTTCAGAGTAACTTTGGAGCCCACACATTCGGCACAGCTTCCCCTGAAGGAGATATAGACTGTGTCACCCTCCACATCCACTAGCTCTACGTCTCCACCGTCCATCATGAGAACAGGGCGTATCTCTCGCTCTATGGTCTCCTGTATCAAGTGCATTTTACGAAGGTTGCTCATCTTCTTTGGCTTGGCGGGGGCAGCGACAGGCTTCGCCTCTTTTTCCCAGACCTTATCAATAATCTTCTGAATGTCCGGATGGCAGGACTTACAACCTCCCCCTGCCTTGCAATAATTGGTAACTTGTTCAATGGTAGTAAGCCTGTTTTCCTTTACAACCCTTTCTATTTTTTGGTCTGTCACTCCGAAGCATCTGCACACGATAGCCCCCTCTTCCGTGGGCTCTACCTTTGTACCGCGGAAGTTAGCAATTGCGGCCTCAAGGGCCTCCCTGCCCATGACAGAACAATGCATCTTTTCAGGTGGCAGACCTCCGAGAAAATCTGCAATGTCCTGGTTGGTTATCTTTTCGACCTCATCTAAGGTCTTACCGATGACCATTTCTGTAAGGGCACTGGCAGAAGCTATAGCACTACCGCATCCAAAAGTCTTGAATTTGGCGTCTACTATACGATTCCCGTTTTTCTTATCTACTTTAAGGTAAAGTCGGAGGGCATCACCACAGGCGATAGCACCTACTTCGCCTATCGCATCGGCGTCCTTTATCTCACCCACGTTCCTTGGGTGAAGGAAATAGTCTTTTACCTTATCAGAATAATCCCACATTGCGGAGTTTTATATTAAGTATGTTTCTTCACTTATTATATATGAGAATCTTGTATCGTCAAGGAACACGAAGCCAGAGGTAGTTTCTAATTAGCTTTTACGAGGAAATATATTTCCTGGCCAAAATTGCCGCCCCAATGGCTCCGACTATTTGAGGCTCTTCGGGTAGGTTAACCTCCCTGGGGGCTAACTCTTCCTAAAGCTTCTCAACCACACCGATATTCTTCATTACCCCGCCTGTTAGGGTCACTTCTTCTTTGATATTCAGCCTCTGGACTAAGCTTAACACCTTGCGGGCGATGGCCGTGTGAAGGCCGCTAATAATGTCCTCCTTGGCGTACTTTTGGTGGATGAGGGAAATAACCTCTGATTCAGCAAAAACTGTGCACATACTGGAGATGTTTACTTCCGTAGTAGACTTTTGAGAGAGGGGTCCCAACTCTTTTATGCCCACGTCCAGCACCCTGGCCATGACCTCAAGAAAACGACCCGTACCCGCCGCACACTTGTCATTCATGCAAAAATCCACGACTCTGGGTCCACTTTGGCCATCATTTGTCAAGGCAATGGCCTTACTATCCTGACCACCGATATCTATGATGGTTCTGGTATTGGAAAAGAGGAAATGTGCACCAATGGCGTGGCAGGTTATTTCAGTGACCTGCCTGTTGGCGTAATGGATGTTATTCCTCCCATAGCCCGTAGCCACCGCGTAGGCTATATCTGTCCTTTTAAGTCTGGCCATATCCAGTGCTATATCAAGCACCTCCTCAGCCGTTTTCTCTATATCTACCTGAGAATCCAGGACAGAATAACCCTTAACCCCTTCGTCCCCTAAAATAACTACTTCGGTAGAAACAGAGCCAATATCTATCCCCGCTGTGTACATCCCTCTTTTCTTCCTCCCAAAACTTCTATAAAGGCGTCCAGGCGTGTTCTAACCTGCTCCTTTGAATAATTCCGTTTATCTATACACTCCAAATCCAGTATATAAAAAGGCACATCCAACACCGTGCGGAGATCATCTTTAATGAGCTGAGCCATACTGTTGAAGTGGCGGCAGCCCCAGGGGGACATCCATATAACGCCGTCTATCTGATAATCCCTCACCATCCTTACTACCTCCCTGCTCATCCGCTCATATGGACCTATTGCCGGATTGGCAAGGAGCTTTTCTGCCAGGCTCCTAAAAGGTTTCGCAGGGTTCATCTCCTTCCAGGTAATCAGGTTTATGCTCTCAAAGGCCACTACTGCCTTATGTTGACCCTCCAGATAATTAAAAACCTCGTCATTGTAGTAAGGCCTGAGGTGGCACCATAAGAGGCGAAACCTCTCCGGATTCACAGCCGCAACGCCTTTTTCTATCCTTTCTTCCAGCTCTTCACAAAGGAGTTTTGAGGCCCTAACCAGCTCGGGGGAGCCCCAGAGCTGGGTAATAGAGGCAATGTAGTCTATGGCCTCACAGCCCAGCATAGGGGCGGGGATGTGCTTTCTCAATTCGTTAGCCTTTAGGAGGTGCTTTCTGGCCTCATTGGAATTCTGGATAATCTCAGAGAGTCTTTCTCTGTCAAAAGGTTTACCAGTTAGCCTGGCTAGCTCCAGTGTAATCTCCTCAAGCTGTTCTGCTAGGGCTTCTACCGCCCACTCGGCCTCCGCTGCGTAAGGCACGTGGAGGTAAAAATGTGGTTTCTTGTATTCTTCAGCAAGGATGTCAAATATCTTGGGGTCACCATCACAGTAATAAGACGTAGATACCAAGGCATCCGGCCTGGGTAGTATATCCTTGTGTGAGGCCCCCAAGACGGCCCTCAGGAAGCTGCAGGAGTCCCTGGAGTAACCGCATTTCTCTGAGGCGTCCAGCATAGGTGGGCATATGTCTATGGCAGCGGCCACAGCACTGAAACTTTCAATGTAAAGGGGAATGGCACCAAGGGAGTATATAATCTCAGAGGGGACGAAGGTGCTCTTCCATACCACTATTGAACCCTCCCTGAAACTTTCCAGAAAGAGGCGGAACATAGCCCTTTCCCTGGCCTGGGAACTCTTTAATGGAGAATAACCAGGGGATCTTTTTAGACGTTTCTGGAATTGGAGAGCGAAAAATTCCCTCTGCCTTTTCCTCTGTTCCTCTACAACAGTCATAATTAACCTGCCCTAAATGTAGGGGCAGACCTGTGTGTCTGCCCAAATAAAATCAAATTACGTGAGGCGAACATGCAGGTTCGCCCCTACTAAGCAAGCATCTCCGTAAAGGCCTGCACCCTTGTCTCTATCTGACCAACATTGGTCAGAAAATTTTCTGCTTCTATTAGCAAAATAGGGTAACCAGTCTTCTGGAATTTATTCCTTAGAAATGGATACTCAAAGAGGTAGATGTCATCAAACTTCAAGGCGAAGTAAATGACTCCGTTTACATTGTACTCCTCGGCCATCTTAAGGAGATACCTCCAGCGAGCCTCAGTATCTACCATCCTAGCAGTTGGGATGTTAAGGTATCTCCTTGCAAGGGCAGTCAAGGCGTTATCTGCCTCATGCGGACATGGCGTCTGGGAACTGCCATTTTCTACCGGGTTAGAGAAGTACTGTATCCCAGTGCATAAATCCTCGCAAACAACCTGGGCACCCAATCTCTCTATCAGGGATATTAGCTCCGGAGAACCCAGCAGGCCCCCCATGAGCATAAGTCTTGGCCGCATGACACCATTACCCTGCGACCCCTTCAGTTCCTGAAGCACTTTCCTCAGCGCCTGATTCACATGAGATTTATCGTTCCTCAGGGCCAAGCATACAACCTCAAAGAAGTCCTGCCCTGAAAGGGGCGGCTTTTTTTGCTTTCTCAGTATTGCCAGGTCTTGTAACAGCAACCTGGTCTCATTACAAATTTCTATGGCCTCTTTTAGGGCCTTGTGCCCTATTTCTGTGTCCAGGGCCGCTTCCATCTCCTTAATCAAGGCAGAAAGGGCGAGGGAGAAGGTCTTCACCCTTAATGCATCCGACCCCTTAGGTACATCCAGGAAAAAGACCTTCTTGGGCTCACCATAAAGCCGCCAAACATCATACAACCTGCGGTGGGCATCGCTAACATTAGCCACTATCACACCTTCAAGGAACCTATATTCCCCTTCTATAGCCCCCTCCAGGCTGTCCAATACATAAGGGTCGAAGGTCTTAGGCAGATAGGCGTTAGCCCGCTTAACCGGCTTCCCCCTACCCAGGATTCTGTAAGGTATTCTACCGGCCGCAATAATTATCTCCTCTGGGACATGTATAGACAGATACCCTACCTTTCCCTTACCGGTAGAACTACCTTCCTTCAAATATTCCCTCCACATATTAGAAAGAATATTATCATACTCTCTAAAGAGGCGTCAATCTAATCTTAAGCGCTAAATATCGGCAAAATTTAGGGATTCAAAAAAATAGGTCTGACACGGCCCTTTGCCTTGAGGCCCTCCAGAGAAAGAAGGAGGCATTAAAGTACTGGAAGGCCTATCTGGAAAAAGACCCCTCAAGTGAGTGGTCAAGGATTGCCAAGGAACATCTTGATGATTAGAGATATTCGCCCTCATGAGTCTTTCCGTCTTCTTCAATCCTTCCTTTGCCCTTTACAAAGCAATAAAGGGCTGTTAAACTTTTCTAAAAAATTTTCCCCCCTTCTGAAGCTTGTATACTAACTAACTATGAAATTGGTTTTTTCTATCCTATTCTTGCTAATCTCCTTTTATACCTTCCCACTTGCCATAATTGGCGGTAGGCTGCCACATTGTCTGGCAGATGATAAGATTTTGGGATTGACAAGTAGTATTGCCAAAACTATTTGTTGCACTGCAGTTACCACCGACCCCTCCTTTCAGTGTTACCCCCAAATATGGAGTGATAAGATAATCTGGTTGGACTCCCGCCTTGGCAATCAAGACCTTTTTCTTTATGACCTCTCTCAGGGGATAGAAAAACCCCTAACCCAGACCCCTTATCCGGAGGGTTTCCCCGACATATATGAAAATAAAGTAGTCTACCAACTCTGGCATAAAGGCACTTATGATATATGGCTCATTGACCTTTCCACTGGAAAGGCACAGCCCATTTCAGAAGGCAAAGACTGGCATGAGATGCTTCCCAAAATCTGGGGTGATTTGGTGGTCTGGGAGGACTGGAGAAGCTCCTATGGGGAAGGGCAAATCTTCCTTCACAACCTTAAAACAGAACAAACCCAGCCTTTATCCCGTCATCCCGGCGCCCAGGGACATCCCGATATTTTTGAAGACAAAATAGTTTGGCACGATAAGCGAAATGGGAATTGGGATATTTACCTCTACGACCTCTCTAAAGGAGAAGAACGCCCCCTTACCGATGACCACTCCGACCAGTTCAGCCCTGTCATACATGAAAATTGGGTGACCTGGGTGGATACTAGAAATGGTAATTGGGACATCTACCTTTATGACCTCACAACCTCCACAACCCGATGCTTGTGCCAGGAGCCTTCTAAACAGTGGTGGCCTCAGATATGGGGCAATACCGTACGCTGGGTGGATGAACGGACAGGCCAGAGCACTATTTACCTCTACAACCTCAAAACAAACCAGGAAAAACCATTGTGTCTCTCCCCACCTGCCCCGCAGAGACAGCCCAGCCTGTATAGGGATAAAATCGTCTGGATGGACCTAAGAAACGGCGAGCCAACTACACCGGGAATAGGCAACTGGGACATATATACTACAAGCACCTTGCCGCTATTCCGTATAACAGCCTCTTTATCTCCACATTACTAGTAAATGGAGTAAAACCCATGTATATTGAGGACTCTGAGAATGCAACGACCTAAATTTTCCTCCCCCTTGATGGGGGAGGTTCGCCAAAGGTGAATCTGCCTCAGGCATGAGTAGGGTGGGGGTGAATGCCACCCTCCCCCTTCCCCCTCCCATCAATGGAGGGGAAGTAAATGTAGGGACAGACTTTTATGTCTGTCCATAAACAACATATATTTCACGGAAGACAAGAGAGAAAAACCCATGAATATCTTGCAAGTCATAAAAGAAAGACGCAGTGTCAGGCGGTTTCAAGGTACGTCCATCCCTAAGGAGATGATAGAACAGCTCATAGATGCCCTCATCTGGGCCCCCAGCGCTGGTAACCTCCAGAGCCGAAAATTTTATTTTGTTTACAACAAGGAGATGAAGGAAAAACTTGTACAGGCCGCCTGGGGGCAGAGTTTTATAGCTGAGGCCCCATTAGCTGTAGTCTGCTGTACCGACCTAAGAATAGGCACCTATTACGGCAGCCGTGGCAAGGACCTTTACAGTATCCAGGACGTCTCTGCGAGCATAGAGAACCTCCTTCTTGTGGCCCATGAACTTGGTCTTGCCACTGTCTGGGTGGGGGCCTTTGAGGAGGAAAAGGTCACTGAAATCCTTAAACTTCCGAACAACTTACGTCCCGTGGCCATAATCCCCGTAGGCTATCCCGCCGAACACCCAACTGCCCCAAGGAGGGTGGCTAAGGAAAAGGCGGTCGTGGTGATAGAATGAAATGCGCAAAAAACTCTTAATTATAATCCTGTCCCCTGCTATAACTGGTTTCTGTGGAATTGTGGCCGCCATAGTTACAGTGCTTTTGCCAATGTTTTTTCGATCTACGCCCAGGAGAGGCCTGCGCAAAGGGAAGAAATTGGGGTAAAGCTCAGCGAAAAGGTTAGGACTGAAGACATTAACATAGGAAGCATAGAAAATAGCACGATCACTATGATAACTTTTCGTCCTAACATAACAGGAAATGAATTTAAGCAAGAAGTCCTTGAAAAGGAGTCTCACGAAAAGGCAGAAACCGAAAAAGCCCACCTTGCTGTAGCGTATAATGCTTTCCAGGTAGCTGAACAGCATTTATCCTTAGAAGAATATGACGAGGCTATCAAGAAGTTTAAGGAAGCTCTTGAATATTTGCCAAACGATTCTGAGGTTAAAGCCGTGCTTTACTACAATATAGGCAACACTTACTATAAAAAATACATGTGGGCGGAGGCGGAGTCAGCCTATGAGAAGAGTATTGAAATATTAGGGAATAAGAAATGGACTAACACCCTTGGCTACGCTTACCACAATCGAGCCATGATCTTCTATCTTACCGGTGAACCTCAAAATGCCTTAAAAGACTGGACGAAGGTTGTTAATATTCTGCAGGAATTGGGTGACCGCCCAGGGGAAGGCACTGCATTTTATTTTATTGGCTATGTCTACAGTAGTCAGGGTAAGTATATTGAGGCACTAGACCACTTCCAGAAGGCACTGAAGATTTTCCAGAAGGTGAGGGACAGGAATTTTGAGGGCCTCACACTTTTTGGTATTGGCGCCGTCTATGATGGATTGGGCAAGTACGCTGAGGCACTAGACTACAACCAAAAGGCAAAGAAGCTTTTCAAGAAGGTGGGAGGCAGAAAATTTGAGATACTCGCACTTAATATGGCAGGTTTCGTTCATTACCACTCGCGCGAGTACACTGAGGCGATGGACTGCTATCAAAAGGCTCTAAAGATTCTACAGGAGGTGGGTGACCGTCCAGGGGAGGGCTTCACACTTAGTTTTATTGGTGTCACTTATTACAGTTTAGGCAAGTACACTGAGGCACTAGACTACCATCAAAAGGCACTAAAAATTCTTCAGGAGGTAGGGTTCCGCCCAACGGTGGGCGAAATACTTTATAACATTGGTACTCTGTACCATAAGCAGGGCAAATACCCTGAGGCACTGAGCAAATACGAGGAGGCCCTGAAGATACATCAAGAGGTAGGTAACCGACCAATGGAAGGTGTAACTTTGTTTAATATTGCCACTATCCTTGAAAAGGATGGAAAAATTAAAGAGGCTGTGGAGTTATTGGAAAAGGTGCTAGAGATTGATAGGGAGACCCAGAACCCTAACCTGGCCAGCGATACCGCCTACCTTGAGGGCCTAAAAAAGAGGCTCAAGGAGTGAGGGGTTAGAAATAGTAGCCAGTAGAAAGTAGATTGTAGACAGGGAACAGGGAACTATTTGTCATCCTCCCCCCGCCCAAAAGATGGCGTCCTCCCAACAAATGGCGGACTTTCAGGATTTTCAACCTTCCCCCTCCTCCGCCCGAAGAATGGCGGATTTGCAACATCAAGGGAGGGGAAACTGAATGTGTTAATCAAGGGAGAAAGAGTAAATTAAGAGAAAAAAAGCTGAAATTTTAGAGGGAGCATGTCATTGCGAGCGAAGCGAAGTAATCTCATATTTCCCCCTAAGAGGACGAGAGATTGCTTCGGGCTCCGCCCTCGCAATGACAGCTTCGGGACGGAGAGCCTTGCAATGACAGCAGAATTTACTTGAGACTGGTCTAGGGCGCAGGATGTAGCGTGCGATCCGCCTCAGGCGGATGTCGCACGTTATGGACGTAGCTAACGTGCCAGATAAGCTGGCACGCTACATCTCAGAACGACAAATCCAAAAGTTCCCTCCCCCTTGCCTGTCCTGAGCGAAGCCGAAGGAATGGGGGAGGGTCCGGGAGAGGGTGAATAACATCTAAAAATTGTTTGGATCCACCGAGGGTTGATGAACGACCTGCCCTCCTTTATTAAGGATTTTCTAAGGATGTAGCTACGGTATCGTGTTGCATTTCAGAAATGTTGCTAAATGTGTATGATATCCACCGGCTGTTTTACCGGCCGGCAATTGTGGTTATTGAGTGACTGACGTGGAAGGAGAAGCAAAACTGGTACTCAGAAAGAAACCCTTAGAAGAAATACAGAAGATATTAGATTCAAGCCAAAGGGCCGTTATTCAGATTTCAGGCCCTCAAGGGATAGGAAAAAGTGTTTTTATAGAACAACTTAAGGAACAGCTGCACCTACGCTACCCAGCCTTATGCACAGGCTATTATGTGCTAAGAGGGTCAGAATCAAATCGCCTTTTTTTGGAAATCTTATCTCAGATACTAGGCCAATGGATGCCATCCTCCAGGGAAGATTTAAATACAAAAGCCAGCCTCTTTAAAGAGAGGCTCCTATTCAATTGGAGGGAGCTGGCCACAGGCATATTTAGAGACATCATAGCCTCTGTCTCTGAACACTTAAATATAAAGACCAGAAACACTTCAAAGGAGCTAAGTGAGGTCTTTAAAGAGGTTTCCAAAGAATGGTCAACCAAATCCAGTTTGGAAGAAGTGATAGGACATAGGAAAGCCCTGTTCACTATCTACCTTAAAATCCTTCAGGCTGTATCCGATTGCTCACAGCAAGAGGAGCGATTCCTTATAATAGTAGACCAGGCAGAAAGTGGGACTGATAGTTATCAAAAATTCCTGATAGACCTTTCCCGAAACCTACCCAGAAAATTTTTCCTCATTTTTGGACTTAACGATGAAATCCCTAGAGGGATAGATTTCCTTCATAGGCATGGCCAAGAGCTTCAAAGACTGGGCACCAAATCGGTAGAAATACCTGGGTTCAATATTCAAGAAATACAGGAATTAATAAGGCTTTTCTATGGCCCAGAAGTTATCAGAAACCAACTTGAAACAATAATAAATAAAACAGGTGGTAACACCCTCATCATTTACGAGTGGGTTAGGTCAAACTTTGACGAAAAGGCGGTAACTAATGAGGTATCTAAACTGCAAGGATATTATGCTGAACTACTCAGAAGCTGTCCAGAAGAGTCCCAGAATCTTGCACGTACCCTCTCCCTTTTGTCCGCCCCTCTCCCTGGTGGCATAGAAGACTATTTTCAGCTCACAAAAGACAAGACTATCACAGCTTGCCATAACCTCCTTGATAATCTCGTAAGGAAAGGAATATTTGATAGGAGAGGAGGCGACTATTGGTTCAAACATGAACTCATAAAAGATTTTATTTTTAGTGATACCACCCTTCCTGTCAAAAAGGAGTTAGCCAGGGACATCCTTTCGCTGTTAAAGCAGAAGTATCCGGATGAGATAAAGCTGGTTAAAACTATCTCGAGACCCCTCCATATATACGCCGCACTACTCATCTATTCTGAAGACCGGGAGGAATGCTACAGGGTTAACACGGACCTGGGACAAAGGTACAATTCTGCAGGCGAATATCTACCTGCCTTAGAGTGCCTTTCTAATTGCCTTAAATCTTATAAAGACCTAAAGGACAAAGGCGCCACACTCAATAATATCGGCCTGGTCTACCGACGCTTGGGCAAATACCCAGAGGCAATTAAGCACTTCCAGGAGGCACGGAGAATATTACACAAGGCAGGTGATAGACAAGGAGAAGGCAACGCACTCAATAACATTGGTGCGGTCTATAGGCACACGGGTAATTACACAGAGGCGATGAGGTATTATCAGGAGGCAAGAAAGATACTACGTGAGGGAGGGGATAGAACAGGGGAGGGCAACGTACTCAATAATATCGGTGGAGTCTACCAACGCCTCGGTAACTATACGGAGGCACTGAGGCACTGCCAGGAGGCAAAGAGGATACTACATGAGATAGGGGATAGGACTGGAGAGGGTAACACACTCAATAATATTTGTGGAATTTACCTGCGCCTGGGTAACTACGCGGAGGCATTGAAGCACTGCCAGGAGGCATTAAAGATACTGTATGAGGTGGCGGATAGGGCAGCGGAGGGCAACACACTCAATAATATCGGCCTGGTCTACGACAACTTGGGTAATTACACTGAGGCACTCAGGCACTACCAGGAGGCTAGGAGGATACTACGCGAGGTGGGGGATAGGCCAGGAGAGGGCATAGCGTTAATTAATATTGCCACCATCCTTGAAAAAGATGGCGAGATTAAAGAGGCCGTAGAGTTATTGGAAAAGGTGGTAGAGACAGATAAACAGACAAAGAACCCGGATCTGAATAGGCATACTGCCTACCTTGAGGAGTTAAGGAAAAAGCTAAAGTAAAAAGGGTTGTTAAGGATTAAGGTTTGGTTAATTCGCATTAAATACAGTCCACCTGAGGCGGACAAAAGACCTGTCCCTGCATCACTGAAAAATTTGCCAAAAAAAACACAAAAAACACTTACAGCCTTTACTGGCACAAGTGGGTTTATGTATCCCCATTGGGGACGGGGAGTTTTTTATCCGGAACACCTGCCGCAAAGAAAATGGCTGGAGCATTATGCAGAATATTTTGATACGGTAGAACTCAACGTGACCTTTTACCGCCTGCCTACTGCGGAGGCCTTTAAATCATGGTATAAAAGGAGCCCTAGAGGCTTTGCCTTTGCCCTGAAGGGTAGCAGATTCATTACGCATATAAAAAGGTTAAAGGATTGTCAGTCGCCTCTTAAGTTATATTTTGAAAGGGCACGCCTGTTGAAAGAGAAACTTTCTGTAGTCCTGTGGCAACTTCCTCCAAGATATAAAAAAGATGCTCAAAGGTTGAGGGACTTCATTAAAGCCCTTAAACCTTATACTGGCTATCGCCATGCCTTTGAGTTCAGGGATCCAAGTTGGCTGGAAGAGCAGATTTATGAATTACTCAAGGAAGCAGACATGGCCATTTGTGAGGCAGACTGGCCTTGTATGCCCCAGGATTTACCTTTAACTGCTAGCTTTGCTTACCTCAGGCGGCACGGGCCGGGAGGTCTTTACTCTGGATGTTACAGCAAAGCTTTCCTCAAACAGGATGCAAGGCGGATAAAAGATTGGCTAGATAAAGGAAGAAGCGTTTATATTTATTTTAATAATGACGCCGATGGTTGGGCTGTGAGAAATGCCATTGAGTTAAAAGAAATGCTAAAAGAGTAAGTACCGATGACCTTTATACCTCGTTGCTTGACTAAATCCTACTGTCAGGATAAGCTTATCTTTAAACCAGTTCTCTTTGAGGAGGAAAAGTGCAAGGAAAAATGGTGTTATTGTTCATTCTTTTCGGTTTTTGTATAGGCTGTACCTCCGAAGAGTCGGTAAAGGAGTATGTGAAAAGAGAAACTACGGGGTTGCAGGAAGACTTGAACAGTACGGTGAAAAGTCAAGAGGAGCTAAAAAATAAACAAGCTGCCCTGGAAGGACAGATAAAAGATGTACGTGTGTCTCTGGAAACGATGAATAGAAAACTCGCGGTATTTCAGGACTCTGTCGAAGGGGAGAAGAAAGAGCCATCCATAAAAATAGGACAGGAAGAACTAATTAACCTAAGGTCGGAGCTAGAAAAAAAGGTAAAACAGGTAGAGGATATGGAAAATAAGTTAACCTATTTAAAAGAATCAATGTACACTACCAAGGATACAGAATTGACCTCTTTAACCAACAAGATAGATGACACAAAGAGGTTTGTTGACATGAATTTAGCTGAGGCCTTCAAAGCCCAAGAACGCCTCAAAAATTACATTATTGATGAGGTCGCGGCTTTAAAACAAGAATACAAGAATTATGCTAAAGAGCTAAACGATACCAAGAGCAGGCTTGAGGCAATAGAGCTTACTATGGGAAAAAAGAAGCCCCCAGAAATGTAAATACGTGTATGTTGCGTCCATGGCCGCAACAATCCCACGTAAGACCCTTCACCCCTAAAAATACGCTATCAAAGAGTTAAAAGTCAGCGAGAGGATAAAATTCCCCCCCCACAAAGCCCCTTGCGCTACCCTATTGAAAAGCGCTTACTTAGAGGACTATTCGAAAGCCTAATCTACGGGTTCATCTATGCTAAGAATCTAAAGGCGTAGTTTCTAATACCGCCTTCTCCGCTCTCCTCCACCAAAACCACCCCTCCTGGCCCCGCCAGCACCGCCTCCTCTGCGCTCTTCAGCACGGGCCTCATTTACAGTGATCGTACGGTCTCCCAGGGACTGGCCATTTAGCTTGTTTATGGCCTCCTGTGCCTCCTGGTTATTGGACATCTCCACAAATCCAAATCCCCTGGGTTGTCCGGTGTATTTATCCATAATTACATTTACGGACTCTACCTTCCCCACTGTACTAAATAAGGTTTCTAACATCTCACGGGTAATCGAACTTCCCAGATTCCCTACATACAGTTTTTTTCCCATTTATCTTTCCTTAACGTTTAAAAATCTACATTAAAATACCCTAAAGTCATATAAGCTTTCGGGCCCGCCTGAAGCGATAAACATCAGTATCCGACTGGTGTTTGATAGCATTGTATAGTTTTTAAAAAAAATTAGCAATAAAAATAAAACGTTCAATTCAAAAAGTTCTTAAATTTTTTCTGTTAAAAGCTAACCAAGAAGAAGAATCGTAATAGCCACCCCCACAGCTTCGGAAAGAAGGGTCACCGTCAGCCCTACCTTGAGGAACTGTAAGAAACCTATGTGAACTGTCTCCCTAGAGAGCTCAAGGACAATCATATTTGCCACGGAACCTATAACCGTCAGGTTCCCCGCAAAAGTGCTGGACATGGCTAGCACTAGCCACATAACGGAAGGCTCAGAAAATCTGTCCATCCACTGGCTTGCCAGGATAACGTAAGGGACATTTGACACAAGATTGGAGGCTAAAACGGAAAACAGGCTAAAACCGACTATCTGGCCGTGGAGAGTTTGACCCATAAAGGGCTCCATTTGCCTGTAAAGCATATCCACCAAACCTACCTTCCTCACGCCAGCGACAACTATAAAAAGGCAGGCAAAAAATAGTAAAAGTGTCCAGTTAACCCTCTCCAGGGCATAAGAGGGTTTTACCCCTGATAACATTAGGGCAGCCGTACCGCCCATAATGGAGACAAGGGGCAGGTTCTTTGAAAAAGTGAACCCCAAAAAGATGCCTATCAGGATTAGAACAAGTTTCGTCATCAGGTCCCCATCTATGAAGGGCTTGGAAAGGACTAAATGATTAAGCTCTTTTTGGGAGAGGTCCTTATGAAAAAAAAGATATATCACAGCCACATTTAATATCAGGGCTAAACAACCCACAGGCAACATGTACAAGAAGTACTTCCAATAGGGCCAACCAGAAAGCACCCCTACAATCATATTCTGAGGGTTACCTGTCAATGTAACGACACTACCAATGTTAGAAGAAGTAGCAAGTGCAATAAGAAAAGGTACAGGATTTAGACTAGTCTTACTCAATGCACAAAGGAGCAACGGAGTAAAAAGGAGGCAGATGGTATCATTTATAAAAAGGGCAGAAAATACAGCACTAGAGAGGCTCACAAGACATAGAAGCCCTGTGGCGCTTTTGGACCAACTCAGTAGTATATAAGCAAGGTACTCAAAAAAATTAGCCACCTTTAGATAGGCCACGATTATCATCATTCCCAACAGCAGAACGATGGTATTAAGGTCAATGGCCCTGTAGGCCTCTTCCATGGTCATCACCCCAAGACTCACCATTAGTACCGCCCCCATTAAGGCACCTGTTGGCCTATCCAATCCGCCAAAGGCAGACCAGCTAATCCGCTGTGCAGATATAATAAAGTAGGTAATTAGAAAGATAAGGAGGGCCTTTATCACCCCGAAGCCCCTTCCTCCAGGCTAGGCTCGAGTCTCAAGAGTTGCCTGGGTTCTGGTTTTGGAGGTGCTTCTAGACTCCTGACTTCTTTCACATTGGTAAGGAGAAAAACCCTTGCAAGTGCCCTAAGGATTCCGGAAAGTAAAAACAGTGATAACAATCTATAGCCCGTTATAGGGGGTAGATGGCTGGCTAGAAAACCTCCTAAAAGGAGACCTGCAAAGGCCGCTATACCTGTTACTGCGCCGTAATATGATACACACCTGGTCCGTTTTTCTGGGATGGCAGACTCGTAAACAAAATTTACTGCGCAGAGGTTGAATCCGCTCCAGGCTATTCCGCTTAAAATCTGCACAAAAAAGAGATAGCGAACATCCTGAGACAATACCCACAATGCAGGCAGTAGGGGCAATATAGACGAACAAATCCTTAAGACCTTTAAATTTCCCACCCTGTCAGCGTATCTACCCCAGAATGGTCCGGAGAGGATGGCGAACGTTTGGGCCACAGTAACTAGCACTGAATAGGTAAGATAAGAAAACTCGAGTTCCCTGAGCATGAATACGGCAAAAAAAGGAGCAGACATCAGGACGGCAAAGTGTATAGCTGCCACAAAGGCCACATAGCGTCCAAAGTTGCCTTCCGGGGCACGCCTTAAAAAGTCCCGAAAGGAAAAATAGTGTTCTTCTTTAATCCTTAATGGAGGTTCATAAATCTTGGTCAAAAGATAACCAGAAGTTACTCTCGCTACCCCGGCTATTAAAAATAGCACAAAAAATCCAGAGAGAGCTTCCTCTTTTTTCAGGTTTAAGTAGTAGCCTGCCAAAAAGACGCTTGTGACGGAAACAAAACCCAGTAGCCTATCACGCCTGCCAAAATAGCTTCCCCTCCTTCTAACCGGTACAAGGTCAGACATCATAGACCCCCAGGCTGGGCCAGCAAAATTGGTGGAAACCATGCACAACATGTACCCAAAAAATAGCAATGCAAGGGCAGTACTACCTGTGAAAAAGGCCGTAAGGGCTATGGGTAAAAAAGAAAGGGCATGCAAAAACACAGCGGGCACAATCAACTTCTTCCTTGAACCAAGCCTTTCCACTAAATCCGCCGTCTTCAACTGGGATAGAGACACAAAGAGCCTGGGCAAGGAATTCAGTACACCTATCTGTATGTTGCTGGACCCAAGGGCAACAGCTAAGGGGTTAATAAAGCTATCCATCATCCCCAGGGCTATACCAGCAGGCGCCCCCTCGAAAAAGGCAAACCTTAGACTATCCTTTACTTTCTTCTTTAGTACGGTTAAAGAGTCCATTATTAAAAAATAACAATTCCGCCGCGATTGACCTACCTATAGGTTTTAGTTTTGCAGGACTAAAAGGAAGGTGGAAACAACTTAACATTAAGTCCTTCTCTTGTCAATAGCCTCTAACATGAGTAAGGGGTTAGGTGATTTGGACTAGGGAACGTTCATGAATATGAACAAAGACAGTATTATTTTTAATCTTAATAATACAACTTAGTGCCAGCTTTAAGGAGAGGGCGAATCAATTTTCTTTTCCATAAATTCCGAAGGCCCGCTCTATCAAACTAAAGACCTCCGTATTGTCCATCCTCCCTCTTACGAACTCAGCCCCCGGCCCCTGGGCCCATATAGGGACATCCGCCCCTGTATGATTCCTGGTAGCCCAGTTTACCTCCACCATCTCCCCCTTTCTGGCTAAGTGTCCGCGAGGGCCCACAATTGTTAGTCCTCCTGTCTCGTGGTCAGCAGTGACTATCATGAGGGTATCCTTGCTGGCCTCTAATTTTGACATAACCGTTCTAATAGCCTCATCAAAATCCAGTACCTCAGGGATTAACCGGCTGAAGTCATTACTGTGTCCAGCGTGGTCTATCCTGCCCCCCTCCACCATCAGGAAAAACCCATCGCGGTCTCTCTGAAGAATTTCGAGGGCCTTCAAGGTCATTTCCTTCAGGGAAGGTTCCTGGTTACCCCTTTCTAGTGCAAATGCTATGTGACTCTTGGCAAACAGCCCCAGGATTTTCTTCACTCCGGAAGGGTCTAAAGTATCTAGCTCCTTTTTTGTGAATACAACAGAGTAATCCAGTTTCTTGGCCTCTTCCAGAAGGTTAGATGTCCAGACCCCAGCGCCACCCCCAAAGAGTACATCTGGCTGAGCGCCGTTGAGGTAATCCCGGGCTATAGCCTTAGCCTCATGCCTGTTGGCCTCGTGAGCGGCAAAGCCAGCAGGTGTAGCATGAGTTACCTCTGCGGTAGTTACCAATCCTGTGGCCTTCCCCATCTTCTTGGCTAGCTCCAGGATGCTCTCATATTCTTGCCCGTATTCCCCTTGTCCCACGGTATTGTTTCTAGTCTTGTGCCCCGTAGCTATGGCAGTGGCTGCCGCAGCGGAGTCTGTGACAAAGGAACTGTTGGAGTAGGTTGTAACGTAGCCGAAATGTTCCAAACGCTCCATATTCAACCGTCCTTCAGGCCCATAAGCACACACCCTTGCAGCAAGGACTTGAGCCTGCCCCATGCCGTCGCCGATAAAAAGGATTACATTTTTGGCTGAGGCTCCAAAAAGGGCAGTAGAATATAAGACAAAAAAAATAATAACAAAGAAGCCGAGCAAGTTCCTTTTGAAGACTTGTTCTTTCATAGCCCAACCTCCTAATCTAGCCTCTCGGGTGAAATTGTTTGTGTATTGTCTTTAGATGTTGGCGGTCTATATGCGTGTAGACCTGAGTAGTGGCGATAGAGGCATGGCCAAGCATTTCCTGAACGCTCCTCAGATTGGCCCCTCTTTCAAGTAAATGGGTGGCAAAGGAGTGCCTCAGGGTATGGGGAGAGATGGCCTTTATCCCCGCCTTCCTGGCGTAGGTCTTGACTATGCGCCAGACGTCTTCACGCCTGAGGGGATGGCCTAGCCTGCTCAAGAACACCGGCTCGTTCCAGTCCTCTTTTTGGTTGGGCTTCGTTTGGTTCCCAACCAGACAAGGCCTTGCCTCCGCGATATACCTGTTCAGGCACTCTCTAGCCTTCGAACCTATAGGGACTATCCGTTCCTTATTCCCTTTGCCCCTACAGCGGAGGTAGCTACAATCTAAATCCACATCTTTTAACTTCAGGGTTGTTACCTCTGATGCCCTGGCCCCCGTAGCGTAAAGTACCTCCAGCAGTGCCTTGTTTCTTAACCCAATAGGGCCAGGGGAGGGGGTTACTCCAAGGAGCTTCTCCACCTCTTTCCAATGAAGAAACCCGGGCAGTCGTTTCCATAACCTTGGTGAATCCACTGCTGCTAAGGAGTCCTTTTGGTGTTCTCCTTCCAGAACCAGGAACTTGTAGAATTGTTTAATAGCAACAAGGTTTCTGCAGACGCTGTTTACGCTTATACCACGCTCCTTCTCAGAGGACATAAAGGTGTTCAGGTGTTCTGGCCGTATATCTTGAGTACCCCGTAGCCCCCATATCTTCATGAAGGCGTAAAATTTCCGCAAATCATTTTTATAAGCCAGGATAGTATTTTTGGAAAGACCGCATTCAAGGGTGAGATAGTCCAAAAAGCGCTGGATTAGTTCCTCCATGTTTATTTTTTGTGAAGGTATGGTAGTGAGTTTGTTTGGCATTACAATACGTTGTCTAAGTATAACAGGGCAAGCTTTGCCACTAAGAAATTGGTATCCTGGTCTAACAAGGTTATTTTTTTGTTGGCCGTGTTTCTAATTTAGTTTTCACAAAAAGTATAGCTGTTACAAAGGCTCCTCCCACAACAAGAAAGCCAAATAAAGTAAACGTGGCCCAGCGTAAGGGTTGTTCCATAAGCAATATATCTATTCCTCTATGTACTCCCATAAGGGTTATAGCATAAGCGGATAAAATAATGGCATCAAGAACGTCTTCAACTTGCACGTAAAGGGCGAATTTTACCATATGAAGAGTAGTCATTAAGATAAGCCCAACAGCGGTGAAAATAAGCATGCTTTTGCCGCTTGACCATAAGATAGGGGTCATTGATTTTTGTTTATCATACACTTCCACAAGCGTGGCAATTATGCACAACTTAACAACTCCAGCGCAAAAGATAGCTAAAACCCCTATAAGGACTATAACAGGTATTATTTGTCCTGATACGAATAGAATTTTTTCTGTGGCTCTTTCTAGCGGTGGTTTTTCTGATGCATTCATAAGTTTCTCTTCACTTTCCTCCATCCCCTGGAGGTACTATCTGGGCCAAATCAGCTATCCTTGCGGAATAAAGTTCGTTTATGTTCTTCAGGAGAAGGAGGCGGTTGTTTCTAATCCTCTGGTCTTCCACATTCACAAAGACCTTCTCAAAAAAGATATGCACTGCTTGCGCAAAGGAGGTGTAATACTCCATAGAGGCCTCCTCGTACCGCTCCTTATCAATGAGGAACAATATCCTATCCTTATGCCTTTTATAAAGATCCCAGAGTTGTTGTTCCTCTTTTTCCTGCAAAAGCTCCTCCTCTACCCCCCCAGTGGCCTCAGCCTTCTTGCCTATGTTGAAGGTTCTTTCTACTACTGTGACTAGACCTTGCCACTCATGGGTTTGGGAGAGGCGAGAAATGACTTCGAGCCTTCTAGAAAAATCGGCTACATTGTCAAAGCCAGCCGCTAGGACGGCATTAATAATATCGTAACGATGTCCCCTATCCAGGAAGGTCTGGTATAGTCTGTCCCTGAAGAACTCCAGGAGTTCTGTCTCAACCTTCTTGAGTAATTCTCCAATCCCTAAAGGATGGGGCTTTTCCAGGAAAATCTTCGGATCCTGTAATCTTAAGTTCTCCAAAGCGGCTGTCAGGGTACTCTTGAGAGAAAGGTTAAGATTTTTTGCTTCCAGGATACGTATGATGCCCTGTGCCTGGCGTCTAAGGGCATAAGGGTCTTGCGAGCCTGTGGGTACAAGGCCGATGGAAAAACAGCCGCATATGGCATCAAGCTTGTCAGCCAGACTCAATATAGTTCCTAATTGGGTTTCGGGGAGTCTGTCTCCTGCGAATCGCGGGAGATAGTGCTCAAGAATGGCCACAGCCACCTCCTCTTTCTCCCCTTCTTCCCTGGCATAGTGGTAGCCCATCACACCCTGGAGTTCTGGAAACTCCCCTACCATCTGAGTCAATAGGTCAGCCTTGCATAGTTTGGCTGCCCGATGGAGAGACTCTAATTCTTCAAATCCCAATTCCAGTTTCAGGGCAACGTGCTCGGCAAGCCTGTCTATCCTCTCTACCCTCTCGTAATAGCTTCCCAGCTTTTCGTGGAAAACCACCTCTTTGAGCCCTTCTAGCCTATTCCAAAGAGAGACCTTACGGTCCTCTTCCCAAAAGAACTTGGCATCCGCCAGCCTGGCTTTTAGTACCCTCTCATTTCCCTCTTTGCAAAAGGCTGCTTCTTTAGGGCTCCTGTTGGTTACCACCACAAATCTGGGTAGCAGTTTGCCCTGAGCATCTTCCACTGGGAAATACCTCTGGTGTTCCTTCATTACGGTTTCAACCACCTCCTGGGGTACATCCAGGAACTCCTCTGGGAAGGTACACTCTATGGGACAAGGGTACTCAACCAGGAAAGTTACCTCTTCCAAAAGTTCCTCCTCCTTTAGCTGGGAGCCGTAGCGCTGAAGTATCTTGTTAATTCTTTCCTGCAAAAAGGCCCTGCGTTCTTCTATGTCCACCAGGACCTTTTCCTGTCTGAGGATTTCCTTATACAGATTCAAGTCCGCCCTTTCTATTGACAGACTCTTACCGGAAAGGAAGGGGTGACCAAAGGTTATTCTTCCACTAGTTATACCGTTAAGCTCCAGTGGAACTACTTCCTTATCCAGCAGGGCCATAATACAGCGTATGGGGCGCGCAAAGAATAGCCCGGGTCCTTTCCACTTCATATTTTTGGGGAAACTCAAGGAACGAATCATTCTAGTTAAAAGAGGGGGAAGGAGCCTCAGGGTCTCCTCCCCTTTATGTGTTTTTATCGCAAAAACGTAGTCACCCTTTGGGGTTTCTTTTATCTTTAATTCCTTGGGTTCCACCCCTTGAGCTTTGGCAAAACCCAGTGCGGCTTTCGTGGGCTGACCTTCTTTATCAAAGGCTACCCTGGCAGCCGGGCCCTGTACCTCCTCTATTAACGGAGGCTGCCTCTCCGGCACCCCTTCTACATAAAGAGTGAGACGCCTAGGTGTCGCAAGAGTAATCACCTTTGTGCATTCAAGTCGGTTTTCCTTGAGTCCCTCCTTAAAAAGCACTTCCATTTGCCTCAGGGCAGGGGTAATGTAGCCTGAGGGAATCTCCTCTGCGCCTATTTCAAAAAGAAGATTACTCACCGAAGAAGCTGTCGTTTAATGATTTAATGATGAGATGCAAACTTCAATAACCACCCTAAGATTTTTACTTTATATCTACATTAAGGACAGGTTGTCAATAGAACAATACAAATTTATGCTGGAAAAAAGTCTGCTATGGGTTGCTTGCCTCTGTTAACCGCAATAAAATGACTTATGGGCGTTAACATAAAGTTCGTAGCAACTGGTGTTAAATGAACAAAGAAGAGGTAAGGCGGTTTGTATGGAGTTACCTGGAAGATAGGGGCATTGCTGACTTCCCCACGCCGTGTTTTGGCAGAATTCCTAATTTTATTGGCTCTGAGAAGGCCACAGAGAGGCTCCTTTCTCTTGAGGAATTTAGGCATGCCAGGTGTGTGTTTTCTGCCCCTGACTACGTCCTTAAGAGGGCAAGGGATTTGGTATTGTCTCAGGGCAAGACCCTGGCCTTTGCCACCCCTGATGTAGTGGTTACAGCCGCCGAGTACGGGCATGGAAAGAGAAAAGGGCTACTATCAGATTACACCTTTGCCGTAAGGGATGGCGAAAGGCTTGTAAATATTGGCAAGGCCTATTCAGGACTAACTGACCAGGAGATAGAGCACCTAACAAACTTCTTCCTCAAACACACAATAAGAGACATGGGCGGCCTCAGGTTTGTAGAACCTTTGGTAGTGCTAGAAGTGGCCTTCCAGGGCATCCAGAAGAGCCAGAGACACGAAAGCGGCTATGTCTTGAGGTTTCCCAGAATACAATCCCTAAGGAATGATAAAAACGTATGTGAGATAGATACCCTAGATTATGTGAGAAGACTTTATAACTTACAAAAAATAAAGTCCACGGCATAGGGAGATTCGCCTTAGACAGTTAAACTTGAACTATGTTATTATTTACGCTTTTGCGGCCCTTTCTTACGGGACCAGAATTTCTTTTTCTTTTTTGCTTTTAAAGTCTTTTCGTGAGGACAATTGACATTTGAGATGAAGAGTTCGTTAGTGCAAGAGAGCTTATCCAACCAGAAGAAATGCCTCAACCCACACTCGGGGCATATAAAAGCAATAGGCACAAGAGGAAACTTTGTGCCACAAAATTCGCATTCATAAGTCTCTAACTTCATATCTATATCCTCCAAAACAGCTTTATTATAAGATATTTTGTTTTATAGTGAAAGTGCAAACAAGACTCTCCACGGTTTAAATTAATAACTGTTTGTGACATCCGTCTGCCCAGTAGTGAAAAAGTATATATAGTTTTCAGACAGAATTTCCCATCTTAGAAGGTTAAAAGCAGAACCTATTTGAACTGTTTTCTTTGGCTTCAATTTTTTGTTGACAATTGAAGAACTAATAATATAATAAATCATTCAATTTTTTGGAGAACACTGTCAACTGAAAGGAGGTGGTAGTGCAATTGGGGAAAGGAGGAGAGTTAAAAGGATCTATGGAGGGAAGATCTTTTTTGGAAAGGAGGAAATTTTTTTACATGCCTAGATCGTTGAAGGTATTATTCTTTTTGGGTTTAGTGTTAAGCTTGTTCTTTATTTATTCCTTCAACGGTGGCCCCAACAGTGATGTCTATGCAGTAGAGATTATCACCCACTGGGTACCCCATGAAGTCTACGGTATGCCTGGAGATCCAGATAATTCTGGAAAGATATTCTTTTCTGGTCTAGGCGCAAAGTACATGGGAGCACCCAAAGACGGGCCACCCTGGCCAGGTAAGTACGGGAAGTTCTACAGAACCTTACCTGCCTATCGTTATTATATCCCAGATGGTATGTACAACAGGGATGAACTTCGTCCACCAAACCCCATAAAGGGTGTGTTCCGCAACGAGCAGTGTCTTGGTTGCCACGAAGTGATGACCCCTGGGATAGTTAGGGACTGGAAGAAGAGTAGACATGCTAAGGTAGAGCCTGCGGCTGTGGGTTGTCCCACCTGCCACGGTTCTGACCATCAGAAGCTTCACATGCCCAGTTCCAAGACCTGCGGCACAGAAGATTGTCATGCCCAGCAGTACACTGAATCTCAACAGGGCGGTATTGGTTCTCATGCTTCTTGTTCCAGTTTTGCTCAGGTAGAGTGTGCATGGAGCATTGAGAGGCCCCCTGGAGACACCGCTGGTTGCGTATTCTGCCATACCAGTTCAGAGGAGCGTTGCTCAACCTGTCACGCCAGGCATCGCTTTGACCCCAGGACCGCCCGCAAAAGCGAGCAGTGCAAGACCTGTCACTGGGGTAAGGACCACAGGGACTGGGAGGCTTATGATATCTCCATCCATGGTGTAGTGTATCAGACAGGCAAGTGGGACCCCAAGCTGTTTGACTGGGAGAAGAAGCTCGCCGATGCTGACTACACTGGTCCTACCTGCGCCTATTGCCACATGCGTGGTGGGCATCACAACGTTCAGAAGCTGTGCACTGTATACACCAGTATGGGTATGTCCATGTGTGACAGAGGTGCACCGCTCTGGAAGGAAAAGAGGGATAGCTGGGTGTCTGTTTGTGACGACTGTCACTCCCCCAGGTTTGCGAGGGAAATCCTCCAGGCATGCGACGAGTCAGTAAAGGATGCCTCCCTGAAGTATCGTGAGACCTTCAAGGTCGCTGAGGATCTCTACAGGGATGGTGTACTTGACCCCATGCCTAAAGACCTGGCCCCTGACTGGTCTGGTCAGCACATCTGGAGTCTTAAGGTCGGTGCCTACCATGGTAATGAGTTTGGTGGTGGGACTGGCGAATCCGGTGAGTTCAGGATGTCCAACTGCTCCAATGTAGAAAGACTTTGTTTTGAGAGCGTTGGTTACTTCCAGACCTATATCTTCAAGGGTATTTTCCACGGCTCTTGGAACGACGCCACTTACAGTGATGGTTCGTTCGGTATGGACAGGTGGCTTGTAGACGTCAAGACTCAGGCCTCAAGGGCCAGGAGATTGGCAGCCCTGGAGAAGAAGGTTGGAATCACCTGGGTTCCTGAGGACTACTGGAAGCATGGCGAGTGGCTTGACCAGCTCACAGGTTGGAAGATTGTCAGGGAGTACCCCGGAAAGACCATCTTCGATCTTTGTCCCGAACCAGGCTGGCTGGATACACACCATGCCCCTGCTGAGGAAGTGGAATACATCGAGAAGAAACTGGCCGAACTTGGTATGAAGGCTGGTAAGCACATGATTCACGAGCATGAGCACCCTGCCCATGGCGTAGAGGGCAAGCTAGAACACGAACATGAGCCTACAAAAGACGACAAGCACACGGGCCATGGTCACTAAAGAAGTTCTCTAGTTACTTTCTCTCGATGATTGTTTGGTTTTCAATGGAGCTGCACATGGGATTTTCTGTGCAGCTCCTTTTTTTATTTTTTAGGAGGAGTAGGAGCAAATGCGCTGCTGGTTAATTATTATTTTTGTTCTGTGTATCTCTTTTGGAAGCAGGCATAGCCTGGCAAGTGAACAGATTGCAAGCCCAGATGAGGCAATAACAAAATACAAGGCATTGGCAGAGAGAAACCCCTTTGACCCAGAGGTCTATCTAAACCTGGGCAATGCTTATGCAAAAAAGGGCATGCATCGGGAGGCGATAGAAGAATACAAAAAGGCCCTGGAACTTTATCCAGAATTTGCAGAGGTTCATCTTCGTTGTGGGGATGTTTACTTACAATTAGAGGACCTGGAGAAATCAGCATACGAATATCATCAGGCCATAAGGGTAGATGCTGGCATGGCAGAAGCTTATCAAAAACTAGCTGTAATCCTTAACCTGCAGGGAAAATATGATGAGACTATAACTCAATGCAAGCAGGCTCTGAAACTCAAGCCCAACTATCCGGAGGCCTTCAATACCATGGGCCTGGCCTATCTTAAGCTAGAAAATCCACAAGAAGCAATAAGCACCTGCAAGAAGGCCCTTGGGTTAAATCCAGAATTAAAAGGATGCCATAAAAACCTAGGCCTGGCATACTCGCAACTAAGCATGTTAGGTGAAGCCATCTCAGAACTAAAGAGGGCTGTAGAAGAAGAGGCTTCAGATCCGGAGGCCTGTTTCGCCCTTGGCCTTGCGTATGCAAAAAAGGGGCTAGAAACTGAGGCAATAAATCAATACAAACAGACTATAAAATTAGCCCCTGGGATGCCGAAGGGTCATTATTATCTTGGTCTTGCTTATAATGGTCAGGGCCTTTTGGATGAGGCCCTCCAGGAATATAAAAAGGCTGCGGAGTTGAACCCAAATTACGCAGAGGCCTATACTAGCATGGGTTTAATTTACAGCCAGATGGGAAGTTACGATCAGGTAATAGCAGCGTTTAAGAAGGCTGTAAAGTGTAATCCTAGCCAGCCCGATGATTTCATTGAGGCCATGCAAAGGGCTATGGCGACGGACCCTGAAAATTCAGAAGGCTATGTTTACCTGGGTATTGCCTTATGCAAAAAAGGCATGGTTGACGAGGCGATAGAGCTTTATAAAAAGGCCGTTTCTTTAAGTAGTTATTATGCAGATGCCTCTTATCAGCTTGGGGTAGCTTATATGGAGAAGGGTATGCTGGAAGAAGCCACTGATGCTTTTAAGAAGGTGATAGCTATAAACCCGAAGCACTCTGAGGCCCACGAGAAACTTACTCAAACCTATAAAAGGATAGGCGAACCTCAGGATGAATATACGATTTGTAAACAGGCGGTAGAAAGGGAACCAGATAATCCTGCTGCTCACCTTAAATTAGGGCTTTACTTCCACAAGAGAAATTATATCGAAGCTGCAATAGAGGAATACAAACAGGCCCTGAATCTGGACCCCTATAATTTTAACATCCATTATAACCTTGGAGTGGCCAATCACGACCTGAATCTCCCGGAAAGGGCCATACCTTACTATGAACGTTGTATAGAACTTAAGCCCTCTTATGATAAGGCCTATTTCAATCTGGCTGTGGCCCTGCAGGAGCAAGAGCGCTACGAGGAGGCTATTAAAATTTATGAAAAGGCTTTGGATGTGAATCCAGATTATCCCCAGGGTCGGGTTAACCTTGGGCTACTTTATTATGCCCAGGGTATGTTGGACGAGGCTCTCTCTCAATTTGAACTGGCTTTAAGAACGGACCCAAATCTAGCAGAGCCCCATTATCTTATGGGAGTAATCTACGGAAAAAAAGGGATGGTAGAAGAGGCCTTTAAGGAGAGTGAGAAGGCCCTGGAGCTTGACCCCAATCATGTGCACTCCCGTTTTAACGTGGCTACTATATACTTTATGAGAGGAAAATTGGATGAGGCCCTTAAGGAGTATCAAAAGGTACTAGAGCAAAATAAAACCTATGCAGATGCCTATTACAATGTGGCGAAGATTTACGAGGAAAAGGGAATGAAGGCGGAGGCAGAAAGCTATTTGGTACAGTATAACAAAGTCAAGGCCTCCGCTAAGGATGCCACGGGTATCAGCCGCAAAACCATTGGAGAGAAGGGACAGTTACCTCCCTCGGAGGGCTATCCAGAATAACACCTGTTTGCCTTTGTTATTATGTATATCTGCAAGCTCTCCTTTCAAAGATGCCAATTGGTTTTGCGATAACATGAAAAAGTTGGGGACTTATTGAAGTAAGGCGTATTTCAGCCCTCTCTTTCTTTGATGAGATAGAACGGATTGTGTACAATAATCCTGAGGTCTCTCTCATTTTATAGGCGATACAAACCGAAATGTTACTGCTTAAGGTAATATTTTGTATGTTTCTTGTAGGTGGTTGTTCAGGGATGTCTGAGCAGATGACTTATGGGTTTGTTAAGGGTCTGCGGGCCGTCCCCCAATACGACTTTACACCTGAAGAAAAAGAAAAAGTGCTCAAGGTTAAAGACCAGTTTGGGACCCTCTTTGAACAGGAAATGAAGAAAAAACTGGAAGAAAAGGGACTAGACAACCAAAAGGGTTGGATGGTGCTTTTAAGGTTTCATTCAGACGGCTTTACCAAGACTGCCAGTTTTGAACTTTATACCTATTGGGGGCAGGAAGAAAGGCAGGACATCTATGCCGTACCGCTTGAAAGCTTCTTGGACGCATCTCAGAGTAAAGAAATAGCGGAAAAGGTCTCAGAACAGGTAACAGACCACTTATCTGAGAAGGCAGAGCATAAATACAAACTCTTGGCCAACCCCAAGTAGCTTCATTCTAAGGCATATACGTATTACTCAAAGCAGTCTTAAGTTTACCAAAGCGCCACATTCTTTTATTAAAAGGAACTGTAAAGGACGCTACTGAAGGCCCCATGGGGCATAAAGGTCCTGAAGCCGTTCACTGTCTCGGTAAGGTTGGTGGTCATCCTCTTTATATCTTGGTAAAGTTCTTCGCTGGTCGCCAGCTTCCCAAGGGTTCCTTCCCCCTTAGCCACCTTTCCTAAAAGGACATTAGCATTGGTGACGACCTCTTTAAGTTGACTAAAAAGGGTCTCATCCATTATCAGTTTGCCCATAGTGCCCTCTCCTTTTGAGAGTTTGGACAATATAACGTTTGCTTCGGTGATAGTGGACTTGAGCTGGTTAAAGGTGTCTTCCTCTGTAATGAGTTTTCCAAGGGTCCCTTCACCCCGCGACAATTTGCCAAGTACATTATTGGCGTTACCTATTGTTTCTTTAAGTTCGTCGAACAGGGTTTCGTCAGTGAAAAGGCGACCGACTGTCCCTTTGCCTTCCTCCATTCTGCCCAACAGGTTGTTGGCCCTCCTCAGGGTACCTGACAGATTCTGAGTAAGGTCCTCGCTGGTAAGCCTTTCCAGGCTTGACATAACTGCATCAAAACGTACCACCATGTCGCTGAAGCCAGGAATGTCTACCCCTTTGATGAAGCTTCCTGGAGGCAAGATTGGTTGGGTAGCTGGTACCAGGGTTATATCAACGTAACTTTTGCCAAATAGAAAGTCTGGGACGATGGTGGCTGCTGAACCCTCTCTGATAGATACCTTCCTAGTAATGGCCATAGTTACCAAAAGCCTACCCTCCTCTACCTCCACCTTTTTTACCTCCCCTATCTCCATCCCTGAAAGGCTGACCCTTGCTCCCTTCTTGAGCCCTTTGGAGCTATGGAAGTAGGCTTTGTATATATTATGCTTCTTAAAGAGGCTGCCTAGGTTCTCTGCCCTGAAGGTAATTACACCTAAAAGCACCATACCCACAATAAAAAATATCCCCACTTTTTTGGCCTGGCTAGATGTATCCATAACTACCCTCCTTCTAAATTACGAAGATTGTGGAATTATAGATTTCAGATTTTAAATCTATAAATCTAAAAGTTCCTTTTGAGGACCAATCTCCCGATTTATTTCAATTCTCCTATCATTATGCCTTTTAAACCTGCTAATAAACTGTTCAACTATAGGGTTTGTGCTACTCCGGAAAGTTTCTGGCGAACCTTGCTCAATAATTTTACCCTCATATAGCATGCAGATGCCGTCAGCAATCTTAAAGGCTGAGTCCATATCGTGCGTAACAATTACCACCGTCTTTTTCAATCTATCTCTGAGGTCTGCGATAAGAGAATCAATATTCTCTGCCATGACGGGGTCAAGGCCAGAGGTGGGCTCATCAAATAGGATTATCTCTGGGTCCATCGCCAATGCCCTGGCGATAGCCACCCTCTTTCTCATACCACCACTTAATTCCCCGGGACGCCGTGATTCCTTACCCTTCAAACCCACAAGGGCAAGTTTTTCCCTGATAATTCGGTCTATCTCCGCAGGACTGAGCTTTCTCTGTTCGACAAGACCTAGTGCCACATTCTGCCCGACAGTTAAAGAATTTAGCAATGCCGAACCCTGGAATACCATAGCAAACCTGCGGCGTATCTCCTCAAGCTCCCGACCAGCCTTACGTGGCATCTCATGATTAAAGATATAGATACTACCTGAATCTGGCATTAGAAGACCAACCATGTGTTTCAGAAGGACACTCTTGCCAGCTCCACTGCCTCCTACTATGGCTGTCGCAGTTCCGGCAGGTATCTTAAGGTCTATACCGCTTAGTACATGGTTGTCCCCGAACCACCTGTGAAGTTGACGGATGTCAATAGCTATCCCGTTTTTTTCCATCTACTCTAGCCACAACCTCGTAATAAAATAATTAGAGACATAAACGCTTACAAAGGATAATACCACTGAATTAGTCGTTGCAAGCCCGACTTCCCCTGGGCCTCCCGTTGTAACCAACCCCTTGTAACAGCTTACTATTGAGGTGATAACTCCAAAGATTGCCGCCTTAACAAGACCTTTAGCTATGTCTTCAAACTCCAGATACTCAGCCACATTATCAACATAGGTGAGAAAGGGTACCTTGAAGTAGGCCTTAGCCACGGCGGCTCCCCCAAAGGTACCAATGCCATCTACGTATATCACCAACACAGGCATCATGGTAATGCAGGCAAGAAATCTGGGCATTACCAGGTACCTTACGGGATTGATGCTTAAAGTTCTAAGGGCATCTATCTCCTCAGATACGCTCATCGTGGCAATCTCCGCCGTTATGGCAGCACCTATCCTCCCTATAACAAGTATTGCTGTAAGGACGGGGCCCAGCTCCCTGGCCATAGATATAGAGACTATTGCACCGATGTTCTCTTCTTGACCGAATTGCTGCAAGGCTACCCCAGTCTGAAGGGCAAGAACAAAACCAACAAAGACTGCTGTAAGGGAGGCAATGGGTAAGGTGTCAGCGCCCATCTTACCCATCTGTGGAAGGACTTTGTCCAGGTTTTTGAAAACTACCCTGCACCATAAAATAGTCTCAGCCAAAAGCAGGAGCATCTCTCCTACAGATTGGAAGAATTCGAGGAGCCTTTCTCCCAAAAATATAAAGAATTTATCTATATTTCTGGCCTTTTTCTTCAAAGGACTATCTGTGTGCCTATCCCTTTATGGGTAAAGATTTCCAAGAGGAGCGAGTGCGGTATGCGCCCATCAATAATGTGGGCCTTCCCTACCCCACCCTCGAGTGCCTTCAGGCAGGCCCTAGCTTTGGGAAGCATTCCCCCGGTAATCACTTCCTTTTGGATGAGAGAGTCTACTTCTTCACGAGAAAGGGTGGAGGCTATGGAATCTTCTCTCGCAGGGTTAAGCATAATACCGTGGGTATTGGATAGAAAAACTAGCTTCTCTGCCTTCAAGGTGACGGCCAGGAAGGATGCCACGCTGTCTGCATTAACATTAAGGATACCGTCACCCCTTCGGGAATGTGCCAGAGGTGGAATAACGGGCACTTTTCCCCCACTACATGCCCTTGAGAATGCCTTAATATCTATAGAAGAGAGTTCACCTACGTAGCCAAGGTCCAGAGGGTTACCACTGCTATCCACTGGCGTATACTTCTCTGCCTCTAGAGGAGGTCTGCCTTTTCTCCATAAGTTCACACCCCCGTTCCCCAACCTTTCTAGCTCCCTAAGAATAGTGGCATTCACCTGGTTAACCAACACATCCACTACTATCTCAAGGGTCTCGGCGTCTGTAACCCTATGGCCTTGAATAAATTGCGGTTGCTTTCCCTTTCGTGCCATCTCCTGAGTGATGTGTGGCCCACCGCCATGAACCAGGACAGGTCGCATGCCTGTTGTCTTCATAAAGATTACGTCCTCCAATAGCTCCTGGAGGATATTAAGTTCGGCAAGGGCGCTACCACCCAATTTTATCACCACCATACGGTCCTTAAAGGCCTTTATATAGGGTAAGGCCTCTATAAGAACCTCTGCTTTTCGGATTGCTTCTTCCATGCTCTCCTATGCTTAAGTAAGAAGAATCTTTTGTATGGAAAAACCTCAATCAAAATATAACATCTATATTTATGCCAGTCAATCTGCTTAAAATAAGATTTGAATACAACAAGTTCAAAACAAAAGGATTGACATCGTTTACAATCTCGTATCCTAGTTTATGTTTAAGCTCTCTTAAATCAAAATGTTGACGTAAGGTAGAGAGAGAGTATAATATTTTAGTTGCTTACACAGTCTTGTAGAGGAGGAGGTTTAAAATGAGGTTTCAGAAAAAAGAATTTTTCCTTGCCCTAGCTGCCATGGGTATCCTTATTTTTGGGGTAAGCAAGCTGTCCATGGGTACTTATAGCCGTGATCTTTTCATGAGTGGACAGGCGCCACCTATCCCAGTTCCAGATCTCAAATATAGCCCAAAAATGTCTACATTGAAGGTGGAAGAGAGGGTCACGTACGAGGTGGCAGTTCCCGAGGAAAAGCTCCAGAAAGGGGAGGTCCTGCCAGCCGACCTGGAATTAATCGAGGTGGGGGACAAAGAGAATATAAACTTCCACCAGGTGGATTGTTTTTACTACCGACAGGTAACCCAGAGGCAAACCCGCACCTCGGAGGCCCTTGTCTGCACGCGCACCAGGCAGGGTACAGAATATTGGTTTTCTAACAAGACCCGATTTGTAGATTGGGAACCCTGGTCAGAGTGGACTGCTATTCCCAAAAAGGGAATAGTAAAAAAGGAATAATCCTTTAGGATTTTCATTTTGTTTATTGGTAGGAATTATTTGCTTTATCTCTCCACAACTGTGTGGAACGGAAGTTTACTTTGGAAGTCTGCTTTGGGCGAGAAGGCTGTTAAGAATCTTGTAGAATTTGTCCAGGAGTCTAAAAGAGATTAAGCTCCTTGCTCCCTTGAAAAATCTTATCAATAACTATTTGTCTTTTGTAATGCCTCCTGCAGGGCCTTGAAGTCTCGTAGCTTTCTTGCCTCAGCTTGTATCCGTGTCAGCTTCCCCATGGTCTGGGCGGTACCCCACCACCAGCTTATATCCTGCTGGGCGTGGGCGGTGCCCTTGTAACCTTGTAAATGCTGCCAGAACCACATCTCTACATACTCTCTTTCTATTAAGCTAGGGTTTCCATTAGCCTGGGTAAAGATGCCGTAGGCACCAAGGACAGGTCCTATAACGGGAAGGTGCCCGCTAGTTTCCTTGAAGAGTTCGTAAAGTTTTGGGCCAAGTTTTTCTGAACCCAACCTTTGTACCATTAGCTCCCATAGTGGGAATGGGGGCCTTGCCTTTGGTGTCGGCTGAACAAGGTTATTGGCAAAAACTTCTTCAAGTACCTGTTGTGCCCTGTCTAGCCTCTTCCATGCAGTAAACATGTATTGGTCAAGGGCGTCCAGCCACATACTGGAAAAACTGTTACTGTGACACCTGGCACATAACTCCACCCAGAGTTGCCGCCTCCTTTTACTTTCTGAGGAGTAAATCTCTAATTTCTTATCCATGGGTGGAATCTTTACCCCGTAAGGGAAATCTTTGAGACGGGATTTGAATTCAACCCCTTCAGGTGGAATAAGCCCCATCCGCCAGATACCCTTCGTTTCCACGTTCATCTCCCATCGGTTGTCTCCTACATACATGTGGCAGTATTGGCAGGTGGGAGCCTGGTAATCCTGTCCAGGAACAACTTGGGAGAGTTTTTTCTCCCAATCCCATTTATCCCCTGTCGTGTGATAGAGGATGCCCCATTTGGACATTTCATAGCTCTCCCAGTCCGGGTGGTCTGGGCCCATGTGGCAACCGGCACAAACCTCTGGGCGGCGAGCCTCAGCAGAGGAAAAGCGGTGGTTGAAGTGGCAGTCATCACATGAGGACATATTCTGGTGGCACTGGTCGCACCCCACCATAGCTGTGCCTTCGCCGCGTCTATAATTCTCAGCGTACCATGGGGTAGATACGCTTCCTTCCCAGCTCTGAGGGTGATTGGGTTTCCCATAATCCCGACCCTTGGCAAATTCCCTCGCCTGCTTCGGATGGCAGACGCCACAGCTATTATCTGCCGTAGGCATATAGAGATGTTCATGGTCTTGTCCATGACAATAAGAGCAATAGACCCCGTTCTTTGTGCCAGGTGTCCAGGGGTCTATCTTTTTGCCTATAAGCTCTTCTATTTCTTTAGTTTCTCGAGCGGTTTCTGTATCTTTCTTCGTGTTAGCATGGTTGGATCTCTTCCACTGGGTCACTACCCCTGGGGTGACCTCTTCGTGACATTCAACGCACTGGCTAGCTTTATATTTTTTCACTAGTTCTTTATAGTACGGGCTGTCGGGTGGAGAGTAATGCCTTGCGGGATTAAAATACTTGTAGAAAGCTATAGGTTTATATACATCCCCCCAGGGGCCATCGCCCTGTTTTAGACCAACGAATTCCTCGTACATTTTTTTTAGCGACGCTTCCGGATAGGTGAAGGAGCGCTGAGGAACTCCGAGGGTAGGAGGGGGTATCTCGGGGGAAGATGCTAGCGAGGTAGCTTCAGCCCCTTTTTCAGACGTTGGGACAGAGGATTTTAAGGAGGATTGAGTGTTTTCATTTGCCCCTTCTAGGGGTGGGGAGCTTTTTATTGTAGGCTTTTTTGCATCTGCCTCTTCTACCACAAAGACTCCAGACATACCAGCCATCATATGTTCAAAGAAGTGACAGTGAAATGACCAGTTACCTGGCCCAACGCCTTCTCCCGCAACAAACTCCAGGACATAAGAAGTAAAAGGTACTAACCCAATATTGTCTATGAGGTGACCACTCGCTTGATCCACCCAGCGGTGTCCGTGAGTGTGAAAGGTGTGCACCTCTTCTGAAGAGTTTATGAGGTGAAACCTAACCTTCTCCCCCATCTTTGCCCGCCATACCACTCCAGGAAAGGCGGAACTATCTCCTTTCATAAACTCCATGTCTGCGGATTTATCGTTAAAGGTGTTATACTCCGCTCCATTTACCTTGAAGGTGTGCATGAAGACCACAAACTCTTTGTCCGGAGGGTTAGGGTCACCCTCTTTGGGTTCAACAATAAGGGCCCCCCACAACCCTCGATACAATCCCTCTTCCCCGCCCCTTTCAAAGGCATGGGTGTGGTAAAACCATGTGCCTGGTGTGCCTGTAGTGTCCCACTCAAAGATTCTGGAATTCCCAGGCTCCACAATACTTGTAGGATTTCCCGCAATGTGTGCACCATCATTGGCAATAGTGTACTTTACTCCATGCGGATGGACAGAGGCAGGGACTGTTAATTTGTTGGTTAAATGTATTCTAAGCTTCGTCCCTTCTCTTACTTTTATCGTGGGGCCAGGTACGGCAGGCATTTGCCCTTTCAGGCAGTATCCCCAGGCGTCAAAGTATATCCCGGGCCTAAGTTCTATACCTACAGGCCGTGCCTCCATCTCCAGCTCCACTACTCCATTCTTTCCTGTAAGGTAGGGAATCGCGGCATACACCCTTTGAAAGCCGAGGAAGAGGCACACCCACATCACAAGAAAGTAAATCCCTAACCGCTTGAACATGGGCTATTCTAGGGTGCAAATGGCCTGAGGGGATTTAATCCTGAGCACTGAAGTTCCTACTACCCTGAAACGGTGGTTAAGATTCGCAGGCCCCCAGTACTCTACTTTAAAATCGGTGCCCACGGCCAGGTCTAGGTTCTGCCTGCCTAAGGCTACTGCAAGGGCAACGTCCTTTTTGAACAAATAGCTCTGGAACACTCCCCCTTTTACAAGCTCCTGCACGCCTCTTATCTCGAGTTGGCCAGTGCGCTCATAAACCCTGTTTAGGTAGGCGTATAGCCTCGGACTTACTACTAGGGCAAAGGGGCCGTTAAAACCCAGGCTGATCAGTTTTTCTACCGCCGTTACTACATCCTGAAAACCATTCCCTATTATAGACCAATCGCTAAGTTTCAGAACGTTCCTGCCGTTAACATTCAAAAGTCCAGCCATACCCATTTCAGCCGAACCATTGAAAATCAGGTCATCCTCACTCCTAGCCGCAGCCACAGCCGCCCCTGTTGCAGCACTCAAATCCAGAGGCGTCTCAGACTTTTTGGTTGCCTCAATATCCCTGTAGAAGAGCCAGAAGTCTTTATAAATGAGTGGTATGTGGGCAATATCCCTCTTCAAAGGATGTACAGCCTGGTTGCCTTCGCCAAGCATATCAATACCGCCCCTGGAGGGTACATCGTAGGTGTCTAGAGGCACACACTGCGTACCTGCCCCAAGAGGGCCATAAACGTCTAAAAACTTTCTGCCAACAAGATGCTTCTCTACCGTTTCATGGACCGCGCGCTGCAACTTTTCCCAATCCTCATTCTTAAGGCACACTTCCGAAGTAATCGATGCACACTGGTTTCCCTCCGTCGCACTAGAGGCCTCCGCTTTTGTCATATTTTGATTGCATTTGCAAGCCTGCTGAGGGCAAGTCATCTCATTGGGCTCTGCCCCATTCGCAAAAGAGTATGTGGCCCCTTGCAGGAGGTAAAATAGCAGCGGCAGTACAAAAAGCACTGTCAAACCTTGAAACTTTTTTAGGGGTATCATAACGTATCCTCCTCGTTTTTTAGT
>JAHFOV010000079.1 GCA_023261505.1 Planctomycetota bacterium | reverse complement strand
GCCCTTTGGCGGCATAATCTGTATCAATATAACCAGTGGCACCTGGTACCTCTATGACCTCCCAGCCTAAGAGGCGGGCCAGCCCTTTAATAAGGTCAACAGCGCTTATTGCCGCCCCTAAGGTTACACCGTATTTGTCCTTGAAGGTGGGCATCTTGGGCCTCTGTCCTTGCCCCCACAACCAAATCATGTTAGCAGGTTGTTTCCCCTGGCTCAGTCTTTTAAGGTTAATGCCGTGCTGCTTCAGAAGCGGATAGGATTTCTCCATTAACTCTATTAAAACCTGACTACCCTTTCCCCTGGGGAGGTTCTTTCTTAAAGGTTGACCTACTACATCATGGGGTGGCAGGCACCTAGCCCTTATTTGAATGGGTCCCTTGTAAAGCATAATGTTTCTATAACCCTTTCCAGTAAAAAAACAGATACCTTTCTCATTGGGAGCGGACAGATTTTTATTAAGATAGCTCAATAGGCCCGCCGCCTCCTCCGTGGAGACGTGCCCTGCGCTAAAGTCTTCCAGTACGCCGTCTCTGACCGTTACCAGATTGCAGCGGAATACCCAATCCTCTGGCCCAAGTTCTATTCCCAGGTTGGCCGCCTCAAGGGGCGCCCTTCCGGGGTAGTATTTTCTTGGCTCATAACCCAGCAGGCACAGTGTCGTTATATCACTGCCAGGGGTAAAACCTCTTGGGACAGTCTGGGCGACCCCGAGAAGCCCCGAGCGGGCTACCTCATCTGCATAAGGGGTATAGGCCGCCTCCAGTGGGGTCTTATTTTCTAGTTCGGGCTGAGGGTAATCGGCCATCCCATCTGCAATAACAATAGCGTATTTCATAATTTCTCATTTTCACCTCGTTTTGACCCTTTGTCAACCCCGTATCTGTAGGCAGGGTGATTAACAACCAAACGTTCTTGACTTAATATGTTGCATGTGCTAAAAACCGCAGAGAAGGTAGGCGTGAAAGGGGAGTTGAAAATTTACACCTCTCATAGGTTATGTGGACTTGCAATCTGGGACGCACCCTTGTAAAAATCTGCATTATGAATAAAAAATATTGGGTAATCGGATGAGGCGTATCGCCCTTGCTAATCAGAAGGGTGGGGTAGCAAAGACCACCACCGCAGTGAACCTAGGCGCCTGCCTGGCAGAATTGGGGAAGAAGGTGCTCCTCATAGACCTCGACCCCCAGGCCAATCTTTCAAGCTGGTTTGGGATAAAACAGGAGGACCTAGAAAGATCCATATACGATGTACTTATTGGTGAGACAAAGATAGAAGAGGTGTTGAAGGACTCAAAGGTGAAGGGGCTATGGTTGGCCCCTTCTACAGTGGAACTGGCAGGAGCAGAAAGGGTACTTGCTAATGAAGCGGGCAGGGAGATTGTTTTGAAGAAGAAGCTTGCCTCCCTGGCGGAAAGTTATGATTACATCCTCCTGGATTGTCCACCTTCTCTGGGGCTTATCACAGTCAATGCTCTGACTGCCTCCAGGGAGGTGTTTATCCCGGTAGAAACAAAGATTCTTGCCCTAAACGGGTTAGTTACACTGGTGAGCACTATAAATCTGGTTAAGAAGAAATTGAATCCCCTACTTGAGGTAACGGGGATAATTCCCTGCATGTACGATGGTCGCACGAACCTCAGCCGTGAGGTGTTGGAACAACTCAGGGCCCGCTTTGGCTCAAAAGTATTCAGAACCGTTATCAGAGAGAACGTCCGCCTGGCGGAGTGTCCCATCTCGTGCCTGCCCATACACCTCTATGCCCCTGGAAGCCCAGGGGCGCAAGATTACATGAATCTAGCATTGGAGGTTGTCCTAACGGAGAAGCAAACTGATGAAAATAGTAGACCTCAGGAGTGATACAGTTACTAAACCTACCCCAAAGATGCTGGAGGCCATGACAAGGGCAGAGGTAGGAGATGATGGCCTTGGAGAAGACCCTACGGTAAACAGACTGGAAGAAATGGCCGCCGAGAGGATGGATAAGGAGGACGGTCTTTTTTGCGCCAGTGGCACTATGGCCAACCTTATTGCTGTAATGACTCATACAAGACCCGGGGATGGAGTCATATGTGACGAAAATGCCCATATACACAAGCTTACCATGGGTGGTACAACCGCTATAGCAGGAGTCACCCTATATACATTAATGACGAACCATATTGGAAAGCTGAGCCTAAAGGAGATAGAGGATACAATCAATCTTAACGCTCGTTATCCAAGATCTAAACTTTTGGTAGTGGAAAACACCAATAACCTGGCAGGGGGGACAATCCTTACCCCTGAGGAGACTGGGGCCCTTTTCTCTCTGGCCAGGCGATACGGCCTGAAGTTTCACCTGGATGGGGCACGTATTTTCAATGCCGCAATAGCCCTGGGCGTTGAACCTAAAAGGCTGACCAGGGATTGCGATACGGTAATGTTTTGCCTTTCCAAAGGTCTGAGCTGTCCTATCGGGTCGATTCTCACCGGCCCCAGTGACTTCATAAAAGAGGCCAGGCGTTTCAGGAAGATGCTGGGGGGCGTAATGCGTCAGGTAGGGGTGGTAGCTGCCTGTGGTATAGTGGCCCTGCAGGAAATGGTAGATAGGCTGACGGAAGACCACCAAAAGGCCAGGCGCCTTGCAGAGGGCCTGGAAAATATACGAAAGGGTATGGTTCGCCTGGAGACTGTCCATACCAATATTGTCTGTTTTGAGTTCTCTAGCCCTACTATGAACTGCATGCAACTGGTAGATAAATTGGGAAAGAAAGGTGTACTGGCTTTACATATTGAGGGTACCAAATGCAGGATGGTCACTCATAAGGAAGTCTCCTTTGAGGATATAGACTACGCCCTGGGAGTGGCAGAAGGGGTTTTGAAAGGTGTGCGGTGAAGGGAAATTAGATTAAAGGTCAGGCGGTTTATTCTGGCAAAATTAAATCTGCAGCATTTTCTCAGCTAACACTTTCTCGCCTTATCTTTTAAAGTTCCAATCGCCCTGAAGATACTTTTTATGCCTCAATTCCTGTGTAAGCAGGGCCTCCGATTCGCTAAGACTGCCCTCCTTTAGCCTTGCTTTGGTTACCTTTTCCATCCCTGCTATCAAGGCTTCCACTAAGGAACTCTCCTTAATGATTACTGGTAGGTGAAAGTAGCCCTGAAAAAGTGCAACTCCCTGGTAACGACGGGCAGAGTAACCAGCCACTTTCTGACCCTGAGATGTATACTTGTAATGGTTGAGATTGTCATGACTGGGAAACGAACTGGCTTGTCTTTTATAATCCAAGATTACATCGAAGGGAGAGACATTGGACGTACAAAAGTGAGAACTAACTCTATCCTTTTCTTCCCACATCCATGCATCCATGCCCAGGGATTTCAGTGCCTCTATTACCGCCTTGCCTAACAGCTTGTAAATTTGTGAGACCTTTGCAGGTGTTTTGAGAACCAGGGTAAAGCTAGGCTGGTCATCATGAAAGACTGCAGTACCCCCTGTAGGACGACGAACTAAGTTAATTCCCCCTGGGGCGAAGTTAAAAGTGTGTAGCGTGCGACCTTGTGTCCCACGGTTCTTATATGCCATTTTAACATCGTGCGAGGCAAGCTCGCACGCTACATCTCCCCTGGTGGAGCTAAAGGTATTTAATACCTCCACGGCCTTTTGAAAATAGCCGATGGAAATGGAGGGGGAGTTCCAGTAGTAAATCCTGAAAGTAGGAGGTGTATCTGGGGTCCTGGTCAGGGCTTCGTCCAGGGCCATATTTGTAAAAGCATCTCCTGGGGTACTATACAAGAACCTCCATGTCTGCTGGCTTGGCAGGAAGGGGCAAATATCTTGGCTGGGTGTGCCAGTGGTAAGCAGGTAGCTATTTGACGACATCTTATGGAAAGTTCCAGTGCAGGTTGGGCTCTCTGGCGGCTTTCACCTCATCCAGCCTCCTTACAGGCGTATCGAAAGGTGCACCCTTTACCCGGTCAGGGGCTGACTCTGCCTCCTTAGCAATCTTTATTAACGCCTCAGCAAAGGCCTCAAGGGTCTGTTTACTCTCAGTCTCTGTGGGTTCTATCATTAGGGCCTCTTCTACTATAAGGGGAAAATAGATGGTTGGGGCGTAGAAGTCGTAGTCTAGAAGTCTCTTGGCTATATCCAGAGTGGTAACCCCTTGCTTTTTCTGTCGCCTCCCAGAGAGGACAAATTCATGCATGCAGACCTCCGGATAAGGAAGGTCATAGAAGTTGGAAAGCTTTTTCCTCAAGAAGTTGGCATTTAAGACGGCCGCCTCACTAACCTTCATTAGCCCCTCAGTACCCAGGGAGAGGATATAAGCGTAGGCCTTTATTATCACCCCAATATGACCATAAAAGGCCTTAATTCTGCCTATTGTTTCAGGATAATTGTAATCCCAAATGTATGTATCGCCTTCTTTCTTTACTCTTGGAACAGGAAGAAAGGGCCTGAGTGGCTCGGATACACCAAGGGGACCCGAACCCGGTCCGCCGCCCCCGTGAGGGCCAGTGAAAGTCTTATGAAGGTTAAGATGAAGGAGGTCAATGCCCATAGCTCCCGGTTTCACCCTCCCCAGCAAGGCGTTCATATTGGCCCCATCGCAGTATACCAAACCCCCTGCCTCGTGAAGGATGTTGCAGATGGTAACAATGTCCTTCTCAAACAGACCCAATGTGTTTGGATTGGTAATCATCATACCGGCTATCTCGGGCGACATCGTCCTTCTGAGATCCTCTAAATCCACCAGTCCATGACTATCAGATTTTACCTCAATCACCTCAAACCCGGACAGTGCGGCGGAAGCTGGATTGGTTCCATGGGCAGAATCCGGGATTATAATCTTTTTTCTGCCCGTTTCGCCCCTCTTCCGATGGTAAGCCCTGACAAGCATCATCCCAAGGAGTTCGCCATGGGCCCCAGCCGCAGGCTGCAGGGAAAATTCGGGCATCCCGCATATCTCCTTTACGAGTTCTGAGAAGTGGTAAAGAAGCTCAAGCATTCCTTGTGTCTGCTCAGGGGGTTGGTATGGATGAAGCCTTGAAAAACCTTCTAACCCAGCCACCTCTTCGTGTACCCTGGGGTTGTACTTCATGGTGCAGGAACCCAATGGGTAAAAGTGGGTATCTACGCTGTAGTTGAGTTGCGAGAGCCTGGTGAAGTGGCGGACGACGTCCAGTTCCGATACCTCAGGCAGCCTGGGAGGCGTCTTTCTCTGAAACTTGGTCGGTATCATTTCCTCCAGAGGTTTCCTGGGAACGTCCAAGGGTGGCAGACTTACGCCACGGCGACCGGAAGAAGATATTTCAAATATGAGTTTTTCTTGTTGTGACATAGGCAGATTCGCTCTGGCAATCGTCTTAGGATTTTATCATTTTCTCGGTAGCCTTAGGCGACTTACCTTTTGAAATCTCTTTCAGAACGGAGACCAAGGAGTCTGTTTGTGCACGAGTTTTATTTTCTGTGACGCAGAAAAGCATGGCATCTTTTAGCTCAGGATAGAAACTTTTCAATGGTAATCCACCAACAATGCCCCTTTTGTAGAGCCGTTTGTTGAGGCCCTCAGGGGTAAGGCCACTTGGAAGCTGAATGACGAACTCATTGAAAAAGGGCCTTTTAAATGGGGTAGAGAAGCCCTTTACCTTGCATATCATGTCTATTGCGTAATGACTCTTCTGGAGGTTCAGTTCAGCCAGTTCTTTGAGGCCCTCCTTACCCAGGGCGCATAGGTATATAGTGGCCCTCAAGGCCAGCAGGTTCTGGTTAGTGCATATATTGGAAGTGGCCCGCTGGCGGCGTATGTGCTGTTCACGGGCCTGAAGTGTGAGGACAAAGGCCCTGCGTCCTTCCAAATCTGTAGTAGCGCCCACAAGCCTGCCTGGTAGTTTCCTCATCAATTCCTTTTTTACTGCGAAGAAGCCCACATGGGGTCCGCCATACCAGAGGGGGTTGCCCAGTGGTTGAGCCTCTCCAACAGCAATATCGACACCGTAGTCCCCAGGGGGACTCAATATGCCTAAGGATATAGGGTTAACACAAGCAATGACTAAAGCTCCCTTTTCATGTGCTGTAGCTGAAAAGGCGTCGGCTTCCTCCAGATAACCTAAGAAATTGGGCTGCTGAAATATAATGGCTGCCACCCCTTCGTCAACCAGGTCTTTCAAGGCCGATGCATCGGTTATCCCCTCGGCCATCCTTACCTCCACAAGAGAGGCCTCTATTTGTGCAAGGTAAGTAGCCAACACTGCCCTGTACTCAGGGTGGACAGTACTTGAAATCAGCACCTTGTTTCGTTCAGTATGTCTTATGGCAAGCAGGGCTGCCTCAGCAAGGGCTGTGGCACCATCGTACATGGAGGCATTGGCTACGTCCAGCCCAGCGAGTTCACAGATAAGTGTCTGAAACTCATAAAGCGCCTGAAGTGTGCCCTGGCTTGCCTCTGCCTGGTAAGGTGTATAGCTTGTCAGGAATTCTCCCCTGGAGGACAGTGTTCCTACTATACTAGGGATAAAATGGTCGTACGCGCCCGCCCCTAAAAAAGAATTATACTCGTTAAGGTGGCTATTTCTTTTACTCAGCTCTTTGCATAAACTTATTAGTTCGGCCTCTGACAAAGCTTCAGGAAGACGTATGGTGGCCTTTCTTAGTTGTTCAGGGATTACGCTAAATAGGGCCTCCAGAGATTCCATCCCTATCTCCCTGAGCATCTGTTCTTTTTCCTGGGCTGTATGGGGCACGTAATTCATTTAATGTGCCTCCTTAATTTTAGAGGCATAGGCCTGGGCATTCAGTAGGTTCTGTAGTTCTCCACTATTCTCAATTTTTATTGTAAACATCCAGCCACGACCATAGGGATCTTTATTGATAAGTTCAGGTTGGCCTTCCAGCTCCTTATTTATGCTGAGGATATCTCCTGAGAGAGGGGCGTAAATATCAAAGGCAGCTTTTACAGATTCTATCACTGCACAGGGCTGCTTGGCTTTTACTTTCTTACCAATGCGTGGTAGTTCAACAAAAACTACATCCCTTAACTGTTCCTGGGCGTAAGAGGTAATGCCTACTTCCACCTCTCCATCCTTAACTCTCAGCCACTCATGAGTTTCTGTATAATAGAGCTCCTGGGGGAATTCCATTTATCCTCCTCCGTGCCTCGTGTAGCCGCAACCTTCAGGTTGCGCAAATTTCACGCAGGCTAAAGCCTGCGGCTACATTGCTTATAAAAAGGGAGTCCTACTAGCCTGGCCTTTAATTGTCTGCCTCTTATTTCTACAAAAAGTTCTTTTTCTGGTTCAGCACCGGCCTGCCTTTTTTCAGGCAGGAAGTCCGTCTCCACATAACCCATTGCAATAGGCTTTTGGAGAGATGGGCTGAATGTGCCGCTGGTAACATACCCTATTTTTCTTGAGTCCGCAAGGATAGAGTGGCCAGTTCGGGCTATACCCCTTTCCAGGAGTTCCAGGCCAACCAATCTCTTCTTGACACCCGAGGCCTGCTGGGCAAGGAGGGCCTCTTTCCCTACGAAATCTTCTTTATAGAATTTTACTGTCCATGCGATACCTGCCTCAAGGGGGGTGGTATTATCATCTATATCGTTACCGTACAAGAGAAGCCCGGCCTCTAATCTAAGGGTATCTCTTGCGCCAAGGCCCACTGGTCTTAGCCCTTGAGGTTGGCCCACGTTTATGAACCTTTCCCACAATTCTGGGCATCTATTGTCAGGTGCATATACCTCGAAACCGTCTTCTCCAGTATATCCAGTCCTGGAAATGATTGTACCCTCTTGCTCTATGAATCCATGATGCGGTAGGTTGGCCTTCTCCTTGCCCGCCGCTTCTTCCATTATGCGCTGGGAAGCAGGCCCCTGGATGGCAACCATACCAAGCTCCTGGCTGCGATTTATTACCTTTCCACCTGAGAAGGATGCAGCATTATTTTCTATCCATTGAAAATCCTTTTGAATATTCGAGGCATTGACTACAAGGAGAAGCCTCTCCTTACTGAAACGATAAACAATAATATCATCAACGATTCCCCCCTTAGGGTTACACAAGGGTGTGTAAAGCACCTTTCCGTCGGCAAGCTTTTCGGCATCGTTAGGGATAAGCCTCTGAATGAATTTCAAGGCGTCCTTTCCACGCACCTCTATTTCTCCCATGTGAGAGAGGTCAAAGAGTCCAGCCGCCTTTCTAACTGTCTGGTGCTCCTCCATGATGCTGGTGTATTCCAGAGGAAGTTCAAAGCCATGAAATTCTGTAAACCGCGCCCCCAACTTTCGATGTATCTCATAAAGCGAGGTTTTTATGTTATTCATACTCTTTCATCTATCAAAAATGCTCATTGCCGAAGTAAAACGTATCTTGCCACAAAGGCTGCTGAAATCAAGTGAAATAACCAGTTCTGTAGGGTGCGTCTGGACGCACCCTACTTTCTGCCCTCCAATGAGGAGCAGATTTTAACGCTTGTTTACTGCTTTGTAAACATTTTGATATAAGATTTTACCCCCAGAATTTCCCTGCTTTATTCTCCAATAAAACTTTTAGTAAATTTTGGAAGAGGAGGTTTAGTCATTTGCTGCCATTCCTCATCAGTTAGACGGTCAGACATTGGCTGTTTAAATTCATAATACGACAAAACAGCACCGGAAGTTAAGAACAAGTCTCCCCCATCAGCAACAACAACTAATAAATTGATTGGTTTCCCAACCCCTTCTTCGAGAACTTGCATTGTATTTCCATCTGTATGCACGTCAGCTGCGATTTCCATTTTTGTATCGGCCTCAGAAGTTATTTTATCTTTTTCTTCAGCCGAGAAGGTTACAAGGTCTTCAAGTGTACTGCCAATGCCCTTGATAAAATCGTAGTCCGCCTTCTCCAGGTCTTTATTAGTTAATTCTTTTTCAGATATTTTCTTCAGTTCCAAAAGTACCTGTTCCATCCATGTAAGCTTTTCTTTATATTCACTAACCAATAGAGCTCTTGACTCCAAACCTTCACGCATGTATCTCGCCAGCGAGGCAAGCCGTGCATATACCTCCGCGTTAGGTTCAACATAACCCCTATCCTCAATCTTTGGTTTTTCAGGACAAAAGGTAGCACCTAAGGCTGTATAACTTTGCTTTGCATAAAGGATAGTATCATGCCGGAGTTCTGCCCACGAACCCAAAAATGTATCCAAATCTTTATCAAGCCAACTTTCCTGCTGCATAAAAACTGGGTAACCGCTGCCTTTGGTAGTCAGCATGGGTAACAAAGAATGGAGCCAATTATAATAAAGGTTTTCTGCCCATTGTTCCTGCGGTAAAGAGAAAAATTCATTCTTTAACTTTTGAAACTGTTCTTCGTAGTTTTCATAAGAAGAGTCCTTTTCTTTATCCAAAATCTCTTTTGCCCTCTGTGAACATAAAATTGCTGCGACATCTAATCCCCTTGCAAATGCCCTGACCGTTCTGACTCCTTGCAATGTTCCAAATGTCTCCGCTGTAAATGGTTTCGGCTCATTGCCAGTGTAATTTTGAATTTTCGGGAAGACAAGCTGTTGGAATATGTAAGAATCCGGAATAAACCTTTGTCCCATAAAACGGAATCCTTTGGTGGCTTTTGCTGGGTCTTGTGTTTCAAAAACAAAGGAAGAAGAAATGTTTGGAGCGGTGTGTTTTTTCACTGCAGCAATAAATTCAT
>JAHFOV010000078.1:6056-9714 GCA_023261505.1 Planctomycetota bacterium | reverse complement strand
GCGAAAATGGTTAACCGCCTTCCCTACCCCCTCAGTTTAGTAGGGTGCGTCTTGACGCACCACTTTCAAAAATGTTCGCTGGAAAGGAATAATAGCAGGTGCGTTACCACGCACCCTACAATCTTATAGAAAGCCCCCCCTTTAGTAAAGCACTTATAGAAAGCCCCCCCTTTAGCAAAGGGGGGAAGGGGAGATTCAAAAATCCCCCTTAAGCCCCCTTTTCCAAAGGGGGAAAAAGAGTCCTGCTCCTCCGACGGCAGGGCTACAATTCCTTTACCTCCTCAGCTTGCTCCTCAGGGCCATAAAGAATAAGGCCGATTGGATTAGCCCGAATATCATTTCAATTGTGGAACCAAACCTGAATGGGTAACTCTGATTGGTTTCGATTCCTCGTAGCGCAAGTACGTTAAGACTATACAAAAGACAGTCCCTCCATTCATTGTAGCAAACTGCGTAAACGGAGCTCGCAGTACCGTAATAGAAGAAGGAAAAGCCCAAAATATAGACTAAAAGCACAACTAAGGCCCTCAGATACCTCTCCCCATAACCACTGAGGGCCCAATAGAGATGGAGGAAGGGCCGGTACAGCCCCGCCTTGCGTTTGCACTCCATCTCCCCATAGAAAAACTCCCCCGCACGGGCATAGTCCCTCTCCTCGTCCTGAAAATACCTCTTTAACTGCTGGTAAGACCTGGCAATCAGTCCATACCTTTTTGGGTCTTTTTTCCCTTCATCGGCCTCTATCTCATCCCTGAGGACGTCTGTACGCATGGTAAGGCTGGAAATCTTTTCATCTATTCTGGAAGAGACCTCTGAAAAACCCCGCAGAATTGTCATTCTGAGCGAAGCGAAGAATCTACGGTTTTGGCTGAGATTCTTCGCCGCCTCTGGCGGCTCAGAATGACATTCAGGGTGTTTTGCAGAGGTCTCGTTTAACTTTTTTATTAACCAGCGGAAGGGCCTGTAGCCCTCCTGGTGGGCAAAGTCGCACCTTATAAACTTCACCCTACGCAGGTCGGTATCGTAGAAACGGCAATTCCCTAGACTGACCGTATGAAATGCCACCTCCCCTGAGAATTCTGCATTGCTGAAGTCGGTGTACTTTCCTGAGAATTCTGCCCAGCCGAAGTAGGTGTTCTTTCCTGAGAATTCTGCCACGCTGAAGTCGGTGTTCTCCCCTGAGAATTTTGCCTGGCTGAAGTTGGTGTTCTCTCCTGAGAATTTTGCCCTGCTGAAGTCGGTGTTCTCCCCTGAGAATTTTGCTCCGACGAAGACGGTGTTCTTTCCTGAGAATTCTGCCCCGCTGAAGTTGGTGTCCTTTCCTGAGAATTTTGCCTCGCTGAAGACTGTGTTCTCTCCTGAGAATTTTGCCCTGCTGAAGTCGGTGTTCTTTCCTGAGAATTCTGCCATGCTGAAGTAGGTGTTCTCCCCTGAGAATTTTGCACCGCTGAAGTCAACATCTCCTTTAAATATCGCCCTTGAGAAGTTGGCATCTTTGAATTCCTTATCCGTAAAATGCGCTTCACGTCCGGGCGGGAAGTAGTAGCCCTGAAAGTCAAGGTCGTTTCCATATGACTTCCATTGTATCCCCTTCCAGAAGGCTGTTATGTCTTTTTCATCATTCTGGGAATGGAAGAGGCACAGGGTATCACCCTCAAGGGGAGGGTGCAGACAGGTCTTGCCCTCTTGGTAACGGTATTCGTACTGGCAGTTGCCGGGTTGCATGTTACCGTAGGGTGCGTCTGGACGCACCGATATTTTTGAAATTTTTAAGCCTTGCCGTACCTTTTATTCATTCCCAATCCAGGTCCCACCTTCAATATATGCACGGCGATAATTAGGCATTTTTAAAAATAAGGTGCGTTAAAAACGCACCCTACATTCTGAGCAAGAATAGAGAATACAGAATTCAGAATACAGAATTCTGAATTTCGTATCCGACAGTTTAAAGTGCAATAATACTTATACCTGCCTTGTCGGCCAGCCTAATCATTTCCTCCCTGTCCAGTACAAGAGTTTTCCCTGCCTCAATGGCCAGACAGGCTACCCCGGCGTCTTTAAGGGTCTTAACCGTTTCGGGACCGACGGTGGGTATGTCAAAGCGGAGGTCCAGGTTCTCCTTAGCGACCTTTATAGCCACCACCCCTTTATTGCCAAGCCTGCCCCCTCGTCTAAGGGCCTCGTCTGTCCCTTCAATGGCCTCTACAGCCAGCACCACCCTCTCTTTGACCACTACGCTCTGACCTATCTGGCGGTGGGCTATCTCCTTGGCAATGGGCCAGCCGTACTCTATGTCTTCCATCTCCCCTTGAGAGGGCTTTCTCCAGGTGAGGCAGCCCTTTTGGGCAAGGAGTTGGGGTACAAAGGTCACTGAACTAAGGAGCTCTATGCCGTCACTGGCCAATTCCTCTGCTACAGCCCCAAGGATGGTATGATCATTCCTGTCCTTCACCCTTTTGTAAAAGAGGGTTATGCCCCTCCAATCGGGCCTGAACTTAAGAAAACGGAAACGGGAGTACATCCTGGATTTGGTTAACCCCCCTGCCATTACTGCTTTGGTGACCCCCTCTTGCTTGAAAATCCTAATCAGCTTGCCTAATTGGGCAAGTTTTATCCAGTAAAGGCTTTCTACATAGTGTCTTATCTCAGGATTGGTCTCCCCCTCCACCCCCACGGCTACCACCTTCACATTGTTTTCCCTTGCCCCTTGAGCAAAGAGGATAGGAAAGCGACCGTTACCAGCTATGAGCCCTATCTTTTCCACTTTAATAATTTAATATTTTCAGAAATAGCTGTTATATTTCTCAATCCCTCTGCCTTTTGGTTATTTTTGATTATTATTTCTTATCACCAGTTTATTCAAAATGCAAATCTAAACTGACTTTGCAGAGGTCTATAACCATTAAGCCTATGGCCTTCTGCCGACATATACTGTAACTATGCCTAAGGTAAGAGGATGAGACTGTACCTCTATAAGGCCGCAGGATTCCATCTCCCTTTTGAGTTCTTCAGGCCTGACGAACTGCCCCACAGACGCAGGTAGATAGGAATAGGCCTTTAGTCTGCCAGGTGCTATAAAATTACCCACCCAAGGGAGTAGCTTATTAAGATAAAAATTGTATAGACGGCCAAAGATAGGTCCTTGAGGTAAGCTGAATTCCAGGATAACCACCTTCCCACCTGGTCTAAGCGCCCTTACCATTTCTTTCAGGCACTGATTAAGACTAGATACATTTCTTATCCCAAAGGCCACTGAGGCGACATCAAAGGTATTATCTGGAAAGGGCAGATGTAAGGCATCTGCCTGGAGTAATACCACTGGGCAAGTGATACTGGACGTAAAATCCCCCCCTCCCCCCTTTTTCAAAGGGGGGATTGTCTTTTTGAGTTTGGGACGTGCTAGCTCTATCATCTCCCAGCAGAAGTCAGAGGCCACCACATATCCCTTTTGGCCAAGCCTCTTGGCGAAGGTAAGGGCCAACTCCGCCGTCCCTGCACACAAATCTAAAACCCTTGCCTCAGGATTTGGCGCAGTCAGTTCTACAGCCTTCTGCCTCCAGCTCGCATCGAAGCCCAAACTCAACAAGGTATTAAGCAGGTCGTAAGTGGGAGCAATAGAGGCGAACATCTGACGGATGTCTCGGCCTTCTTTTTTAAG
>JAHFOV010000078.1:0-5956 GCA_023261505.1 Planctomycetota bacterium | reverse complement strand
TGAGCTCTGCGAAATCGGACACGGCCTTAAGGAGTGTAAAAAGTCCTTGCCCTAAAATAAAAAAGGATGAGATACCTCAACTATTGATCATTCTTGAGCTTAAGAACCTTAAGGAAAACTACAAAAAAGAATACCACCAAGCACACTGCTAAAGCAAGAGATTTTTAAATAACTCAATGTTAAAGGTATGTCTTTACTGACAGTCCTTCTGTTTTGAGGTATATTTTTTAGTTAAGGTTTAAGTATCAACTTCATTTATTTCACTATATAAATTGCTTTATAATACCATTTGGAGATTTTGTTTTGTTGCATTGTCTTATCGCCCTATGTCTAGTAGAGTATTTTAGATGCCTAGAATTACAATGCTTGCCCTTTTTGTATTTTTCCCATTAGCCTTTGCGGGATGCGCAATGACCTCATGGCCAGCGAAGGTCTACAGAAACCCCAATCTTCCCCTTAGCAACTATTCGACCTTTTCTTTCGCTTTGCCTGTGACAGCAAATATCATGGAAGACCAGGCCAGGGATAAGATTATTAAACTCCTGGAAAAGAATGGCTACAGATACCTGGAAGATAAAGAGAGCGCAGACTTTATTGCGGATGAGAAATTTCTGTGGGAAGAGAAAGTCGGTTACACGCCTGCTAGAGTAGAGTACACCCCACTGTACACCCAAACCTCCGTTATTTACATACCAAGGTATTTTCCAGAACGACCTTACACTTACTATGATTTTTCTGCTTCAGTAACCTTCTACGACAGGGTTTCACAGGAAAAAATTTATGAGGGTAAAACAGAAGGAAGTGCTTCAAGCCTTGACCCAGAGGAGATTTTTCAGGCTATCATAAAGCAAAGCAATTTACCCATAAGCCTGGGAAAGCCGAAGACCCCTCCAAAGGAATCATATAAAGTATACACCACAAAATTCTCTAAGATTTATCACAGGGCTGGCTGTCCTGAACTTGGAACAGAGGAATTGATAGAGTTTAAAAATCCTGAAGAGGCTCAAGAAGCTGGTGGCACACCATGTCAGAAGTGTAAACCCTAAAAGGAAGCTTACTGGCAAAAAATCTGCTGCACCCCTTAAAAGGGAATACAACCGGCCGATTTAAGCTGGAAAACCATGGAAATAAAAAACCCCAGGCAGCCTAAGACTGCCTGGGGTTTTCTTTTAAAGAAGTAGGGCTAGTGGCCCTTTCTCTTCATGATCAAACCGATACCGAAGACTCCACCCACAAGCCCGGCCAGTATCAGGCCAAGCATGGGTATGCTTTTGTATTTGCCCTTCTCTTTGAGCATGCGGTCAGTGTCCTTGGCCCTCATGAGCATCCTGGCCTCGCTCTCAATCTCGGCTATTTTACCAAAGACCTTGGAAGAGCCATACCACCAGGAGATGTCCTGCTGGACGTGGGCAGTACCTTTGTACACAAAGGCTTTGTCCCCAAACCATAAGTCAGCGTAAAGACGCTCTATCCTTGTAGGATTATCTTTTCCGGGACAGAAGACACCATATACTCCCAGCATCGGCCCTATTACAGGCACCTTCCCTTTGGTCTGTTTAAAGACATCGTATATTGTTTGACCGAGGAGTCCTGGCCCCAAGGCGTCGGCCAAAACATCACCAAGTGGACAAGGATCCCTGTCCTGTGGGCCTGGGTCTAAGGCCCCAGCGGCGGCGACTTTCTCTAGTATTAACTGAGCCCTATCCTGACAGGCCCAGGTCTCGAACATCGCATCATCCAGATTCTCCAGGTAAAGCCTTGCCCAACGAGGGCTGTGGCAGTTACTGCACGTCTCTATCCACTTCTCCCTCTTAGCCTTACTCTGTGGGGAGTAGATATCCAGCTTGTAATTCAGCGGTGGTAGGTTCACACCATAAGGATAGTCCTTCAAAGAGGACTTAAACTCTATACCCTTAGGCGGTAGCGTTCCCATACGCCATATACCTTTGGAGACCACGTTGTGGGAAAACTCGCCCTTACCGGTGGCCATGTGACAGAACTGGCAGGTGGGGCTGCGATAGTCCTTTCCTGGTACTACGTCCTTCAAGGACTTCTCAAAGTCCCAGTGGTGACCTTCCAGATGGTAGATATAGCCCATCTTACTCTCGCCGTAAGATTCCGCATCCGGGTGGTCGTAACCCATGTGACAGCTCATACATGCCTCTGGCCTACGGCCCTCTGCTGCCTTAAATGCATGTCTGGTATGGCACATGTCGCACTTTTCTGAGGTACCGTGGCAGTAGTCACAACCAAACTGCATGTGGCCTAAGCCCATCCTGAAGTCTTCAGCATACCAGGGAACGATAACGTTAGCCTCTGTCCCTTGAGCGTGGTTGGGCCGACCGTAGTCCTTCTCTGAAATGAACTGATTAACCTGTGTTACGTGGCACTGACCACAGGTGTTCCAGGAAGGCATCTTTAATTCCTTATGGTCTTTTCCATGACACTCATTGCAACTTACTTCTTTTAGTTCCCTGTTAAGGCGTTTTTCTATATCCTTTGTCTTTGCGGCAAAGGGCTCGTCCTTCTTGGGATGTGCGTGGGTGGATTCCCTCCAGTCATTAACTATGCCAGGCGTTACCTCCTCGTGGCACTTTACACATTCCTCGGCTTTGTACTTCTCAAGTAGTTGATCGTAATAGGTGCCATCGGGTTTTACGTAGTGCCTGTTAGGGAACCAGTACATGTGCATGGCTGGGGGCTTATAGACGTCCATCCACGGCCCGCTCCCCTTCTCCAACCCCACTGGCTCTTCAAACCATTTCTTAAGTGTAGGATTGTCATAAAGCTCCTTGAGCTGTTCCTGCTGTGCGGGTTGTGACTTTTCTTCGGCCCCAAGCCACCCAATAGGTAGGACAGCTACAAAGGATACAAAAAGTGTTGTCAGTGTGATTTTGAAAAATTTCATAAACATCTCTCCTTTGAAAACTCCCTTCATAGGTTCTCTATCTTAGCCATCCTTGGGAAGGACTTATCTTTTCCGACTCTACCAAGAGGTTAGAGTACTTGGTGAACCACCAATCATCGGAAAGGCCGCGGTCTTTGAAGAATTTTACTCTCATCTCATGGTGGCGGCTGATATGGCACTCAAAGCAGACATTGTAAGGGCTGTTAACCCTTGCTATCTTCTGGCCTTCCTGGGCCTTACCGACATCCATAAAGTAGCTGAACAATTCTCCTGGTCCATGACATGCCTCACAGGTCACTCCCTCCTCTACGTACTGTCCAGTGCTAGGGTTGTAGCCTGTAGTGTGGCACTTGTAACACTGCTTTCTATAATTCTCATCCCCTTCAATGAAATCAGGGGCCTGCTTAACTCGCTCAAAGCTGGTGAACTTTGTCCTCTTCCATTGCTCTGCATGGGGGGCAGTTAAACCGGCGTGACATCTAAGGCATTTTTGACTGCCCAAGTAAATGGACTTTTCTCCTGTTACACTTTGATACCTGAAGTTTCCCCAAACTGGCGTAAGGTTGGGGTCTGTCTCTTCAGGAGAAAGTTCTGTAAGCTCCAGCCAGAGTTCAAAAACCTTATCAGCGGAGACCAGCCTCTTCTGCATCTGGCGTCGCTGGTTGTACATGCCCTTATGGGCTTCAGCTTCTATAAGTGCCCTTCCATTACCTTTATGGCATACCGTGCAACCATATACATCGAGTGGGAATTCAGAGACAGCGGCATGGCTGGCTTTGAGCACTGACTCATCTATGTGACAGGTTATGCACCTGTCTACCTTGTCACCGTTTTTCTGTTTGGCCCATGTGTTGGTGCCCTTCATAAGAATCTGCTTTATCTCATATTTCGGGGAACGGAGGGCAGCCATCTTTTTATCGAGGGCCTTTTTTCCCTTTTCTGTGGTGGCGGCCTTATATTCTTTCTCCATTGCCTTCAGTTTTTTCTGGTAAAAAGCTTGTTGATACTTTACCCAGTCAGGCTTTACCTCCTCCTTTATCCATAGGTAAGAAGCGTAAAGAAACGCAAGACTAAAAAGTAAAAACAACTTTCTCTTCATATATCACCTTCTAGATATTAATCCATGGTGTTTGTAAGACGTACTTGATGTTTAAACCTAACCTCAGACCAATCTTTAGGATAGTACCTATCATAGTGAGGAGCAGGAACACAGTGATGCTATACCTAATTATGCCTAGTCGCTGGTAGAAGTCTTTCCATATGCGGGTTGGCAGCCACATGCCCAGTCCAAAATATGCCAACAACAGCAAAGCCCCTACCGGTGTTGACAAACTCCATAGAGGTGGAGGGGTTGGGAAGGCAAGTGTCCACTGCTCCCACGGCCAGAACCAGGCCCAGAAAGGCCCCCTGCAGTAAACACCAATAAGGATGAGTACGTACCAAAATAAAAAACCAAAACAAAATACGGTTACAGCAAATTTTCTTTCCTTGAAGGTATAGTAACCACTACCTTGGGGATTGATATCAATATAAGGTAAAACCATAAGACCTATTATAATGAAGGTGGGTAGAACAACACCAGCAAACCATGGGTCAAAGTACACAAGCGCTTCTTGTAAGCCCAGGAAGTACCATGGAGCCTTTGCAGGGTTTTCTGGCTCCCCGGGATTGGCAAGCTCCCTTAGAGGTGCGTCGACATAGTAGCTATAAAGTAAGATGACAACTAAAAAGAGTAAAGCACATAGAAACTCTTTCGCAACCAGACCGGGCCAGGTATGTACTCTCTCTGATCCCGCCTGGGTCTGTTTTGGCTGTGTCTTTATCGCTGTAGCTTCGGTGTTGGCCATAGCTTTCCTTTCTCTGTGTATCTCCATTAAAACAAGTTTGCCGTCGGCCTTTTACTCAATGTTCGGTGGTATTACAGCCGCCCTGAGAAACCATCCTTCCTTGTCCTCCAGAAGTGAAGCATCATCAGTCCACCTGCCAGGCTGGGAAGGGCTATACAGTGCCAAACATAGGCCCTGAGAAGGGCAGGGGCTTGTATGGAGGTGCCTCCGAGGAGCGCAAACCGTATATCATTATCTATAGTAAATCCAAGGGGCTGTGCAAAGGGCCCCTGGTAACCGACAAGTGGCGTATTCCCTGCCATATTAGTACCGACAGTAATAGCCCAGTAACCAAGCTGGTCCCATGGTAAAAGATAGCCTGTGAAACTCAGTAACAGGGTGAGCACCAAAAGCACTACTCCTACTGCCCAGTTAAATTGCCTGGGTGCCTTATATGAGCCAGTTAAGAAAACCCTTAACATGTGAAAGCATACCGTGATTACCATGGCATGGCCAGCCCATCTATGCGTGTTTCTCAAGAGTCTACCAAAAGGTGCGGCATTGTTACTCAGGTCAAGCATATCGGCGTAGGCCTTGTTAACATCTGGTGTGTAATAAAACATCAATAATACGCCTGTAAGCGTCTCAAAAAGGAAAACGAAAAAGGTTAACCCTCCAAGACACCAGGTAAAAGAAATATTTATGCTATTTTTGTTTATAGTGGCAGGGTGTATATGCAGCCATATGTTACTTAGAATCTGCAGTACACGGTTACGAGGGGTATCTTCGTATCCGTGACGGAAGACAGACTTCCATATCTCACTCTGAGTAATCTTGCCACTTATTTCTTTGAGGTAAGGTAACATTAGAAGTACTCCTTATTATATTAAGAGCTTTTTTTCGCGCTCTATTATCGTGCTGGTATCCACAACGAGTTTTCCATCATCAGCAAGATTCATCTGGAAGTGATAAAGTGGCCTTGGAGCAGGACCAGCAAAGTTAACGCCATCTTTATAGTATTTGCTCCCGTGGCAGGGACATTCAAAGATACCCTTTTCCTCAGTCCAATGCACAGCGCAACCTAGATGCTGACAAACCATAGATATAGCCTGGTAGCCATTTCCCTCCCTGACGACGAACACCCTCCTGGCCTTCAGGGTAACCACAGCATGGTCCGGGAAATCATTGGGATAGCCAACAGCAAATATTTTAGAGGGTTCGT
>JAHFOV010000125.1 GCA_023261505.1 Planctomycetota bacterium | reverse complement strand
TACACAGTGCAGCTTTTTTAGTTGTGAGAGCAATACGCAATCTCTTTGTTGTTTCGGAAGGTTTTTTCTCTATGGTATCACGCCATGCGAAAGGAACACGCCCTGCGAGGAGCATCAATTCATCTACGTCCCAACTTAGAACCTTCGCTAACTTTTTGACTAGAGTGTCTGAAGGTGGGACTTTTTCATTTTCCACTCTGGATAAGTAGGCGAAATTGACATGGAGTTTTTTCGCTAGAGATTTTAGAGAAATCCCTTCTCTTTTTCGTATTTTTCTCAAATACACTCCAAAAGACATGAAGCCATTATAAAATGGTTGATAGTTTTGTCAACACCTTATTTGCTTGGTACTTTTTGGCGAGTTTACTTTATTTATACGATCCCACTCAGGGTAAAAATGCTCAGTGAAATCACCATAACTAAGTCTCTCAAAGGGGGGCGAGGGAAAATACTAAGTAAATTAAGACTAAATAAACTTACGACTAATTTATAAAGGGTGAGGGTGAAATTTTGTGTTTGACTTTGTTGCCTATTTGGCACCATAATTAGCCGCTATTTAAAATGTTGACTTTTGGTGGAGTATTACAGGCCGCTTTTTTAGTCCTGGCGTGTTCAACGCCGCAGAACTACTGCTGTAAACAGTTTGTCCTTGTCGTAGACTTATACGAAAAAAAGATTCACCGTTTAGACTGCCCTGACATCCCACCCAACAAGCCCTTGAGCTCACTGCTCTTTCTGGACAAAAAGTCTTCCCCACCGCCCCTGATGAAGTGGTGCCCCGCATGTTCGCAAAAGGGTTATAAAAAGGCACACAGAAACTATTGCTGTAAAAGACTAGGGTTCAGGTGGGTTGTAAATAAGAAAACTGGCGAGGTACACAGGATAGATTGCACAGCGATAGACAATCTAAAAATAGCTAATGCAATACTTCTGTCCCCCCCGGTAGATTTTGGGGGAGTAGAGAGACGTTTCGAGGTGAAACTTAAAAGGCACAGATGTTGCGAAGGTTTTTCCCAGCGGCTTCTACCTATACCGTGAAATATTTATGATTGGTCTATTTTGTCTAGGCAATCCATTAGTGCTAATAAGGCAAAATGACTTAAATACCTGGCTAGGCCCATTGCGATATATCTGTTTTGCGTGTGTCTTTCTGGCAGGCCTTAACTCTACGGCCTTGGGTACGGAAATCAGCGCCTCGAAGCAAGTAGAGGATATCAAAAAATTTGTCTACAGGGCCATAGAGAAGAAACCCTACATAATAAAAAAGACAGAGGTAATAGGATGTAACGAGCACAAGGGATTTTATGAAGTCTATATCGAGTTTTATACCGATGTAGGTAACTCGCCTCGAGAAACGAGAGGACTAATAATTTGGCCTATGAAGCGTTGTTACAAGTTCCTCTATAACACTAGGCAGCCCGTTTGCAATGTTACTGTATCTGCCCTTTCTCCTGAAGGGAAGAAGGGCTACCTGGAGGGAAAGATTAAGCCAGGGGAACTTCTTTGGAAGACTTCTCTCACAAAGGAGAATGCGGGGAAAATCCGCTGGTCGCCCGGATTCCTTAATGTTAACGTTTTTGCAGACATCCCTGATTTTAACACGCTTAGCAAGTACTGGGAGGAGCATTTCATACATCCTCTACTCGAACTGGGAAAGACAGAGAAGTAATTTGAAATCAAGAGGCTTCCCGCGAGGCTTACGTGTTGAAATGGTTGATAGACAGAGTGGCTAAGAGAGTAACGTGCGTCAAGACGCACCTGCTTGTCTATCCCTGCTCGACTATCTTACCGCCGGGCTTGATGTAGAGTTTTATTGGAGCAGTAACTTCTTTTTCAGAGAGACCTTGTAAGTTAACCACCACTTCCTTTTGTCCCTCTGAAGAGTAAGGCCATAAACTCTTCAGGGTGCCAGATCCCCGTTCCCCAGGGGTACTAAGAAGGAGGACGGTGGCATTGAGTTGTTTCTTGGAGGCGCTGTCAAGGTCCATTAATGCCTTATCGCTAGTAGCCAATGTGCAGACAACAACGGTGTGCAGTGTCTCGGCCATCATCCTCATAGTCTTTAATCCTCTGGAGACCTTTAGCATATCTTGCCCCTCTCCGTCCTGACATAACTCATCTACAAATATGGCTCCGAGGGGCTTATCCGGCCTGTAAACAGCCTGAGCTCGTGAGAATATTTCCTCACTGGTCAGACCAGGGTGACCAAAAAAATAGAAACGGTTTTCAAACCCCATGCCTTTTAGCAGGTCCAGCCCTTTTTTCACCTCTAGGGTATATTCACCCTTCTTTAGTTCTTCCTCTACCTGGCTGAGAGGCCTCTCCGAGAGTATGCCCAGGAGGCGCGTTAGGGTGAGTTGTTCTGCCTCCTCAGAGGAAAATAGAATGAAGCTCAGGTCCTCATGGTAGCTCATCATATTTAATAACAAATTCAGTGCAAGCAGTGTCTTCCCACATCCTGGTTTGCCCATCAGGATGGATAGTTCGTTCTGGGAGAACAATGGAAACCTATCCAGCCCTGGATACCCTGTTTTTAGCCTCAGCCTCTTCGCTGCCTTTTCAAGCACCTCCTTCATGTGGAAGGATTTTAGCACCTCTGAGGGAGGGCTTTCCTTGGCAGCAGGCACCCTTTCTTGCGTTACACCGCTGGTCTTAGCTTTTTCAGCGGCCTCGGAAGCCGCTTCACCCCTCACCGCCTGTCGTTCCTCTTTCAATTTAATTTCTGCGCCTAAGGATTCCTTTGCCGGGGTCTTCTCCATGGTGGCTTCTTTAGATAAGACGGTGGCCCTCTTTAGGAGTTCTTTTAAGGCATTAGTCCCCCTTGAACGGATGAATTCATAGAGGCTCTTTGCTATCCTTAATTCAAAGGTAGACAGGTTAATATCCTCAACAAGAGCAAGGGAGCTAGCCAGGTCATTAATCTTCTGAGGGTTTACTTCTTTCAGACAGAAGACTAATTCCTTAACACCGTATCTTTTCAATAGGGCCAAGATTTCGCCGCTGAGCCTTTCTTCTATTAGGGCGATAACGTTGCTGACACCCAGGGGCCGTAACAAAGCAGCCTCTAGTGGCTCATCTACTACAATTAATCGCTTTGAGTCCGTAAACTCTTTGCTTCTCAAGGCAAAGTTGAGGTTGAAGGGGGTGGCAGCCTCTTTTAGGCAAAAGAGCCGTTTATCCGGCCAGATACCACCTCCACCGAGGCTATAGGCAAGCAATCCCAGTGCCCGACTGGCCGCGTTGCGATAGGGCAGTACTAGCTTGTACCTTGTACCAAGCTCAGGCGCCAGTATCCCAGCCTCTTGCAGCTCATCAAGGCTGTATCTCAGTG
>JAHFOV010000017.1 GCA_023261505.1 Planctomycetota bacterium | reverse complement strand
GGACATCCTCTGATTTCTACCTTTGCCTCCTGGAACTTTTTCCCAATCCTGGGCAGGAAGGACTGTGCCACCTTTTCGTGCACCAGCATGGTTTCCATGGCGTTACATGTAGCCGGCCTCTGCACCTTGGCGTTGTAGCATATCCTTTCGGCCTTTTCCAAATCGGCATATTCATCCACATAAACGTGGCAAACCCCTTTGTAATGCTTTATTACAGGAATCCTTGATTTCTCCGCCACGCTGCGAATTAACCCCTCTCCACCCCGTGGTATTATGACATCAATAAGGCCCTCCGCCCTGAGCAGGTAATCCACTGCCGTCCTATCGGTAGTCTCTACGAGTTGTATGCTCTTCTCGTTAAGGTCGGCCTTCTTCAAGGATTCTTTTATAAGTGCATAAAGTGCCAGGTTGGAATTGATTGCCTCCTTCCCCCCACGCAGGATGACGGCATTTCCGGCCTTTAGACATAGAGAGGCGGCCTCTACTGTGGCATCTGGCCTTGACTCATATATTATGGCAATTACCCCCAGTGGCACTCTTACCTTTTCTATAAGGATTCCATTGGGTCTCCTACATCCCTCTATAATCTCTCCCACAGGGTCCTTCAGTGAGATTACGGTCTTCAGTCCCTCTGCCATGGACTGAATCCTCGAATCATTAAGTAGGAGACGGTCAATTATAGCCTTACTCAGTCCTGCCGCCCTGGCCGCCTCAATATCCTTCTGGTTTGCCTCTTTAAGTGCCTCTTTGGATTCTATCAGCCCTTGTGCCAGATGGCTAAGGAAGGCATCCTTTGCTTTTGTACTTGCATGAGAAAGGCTCCTAGAGGCCTCTTTTGCCCCAAGGGCGAGCGTATTTATGTATTCCTCAATGTTCACAGTTCATGTCTTTTGTATTGTCGATTTGATTACGTTTATTTTCGTACCAGTAGGTAAAGCTAAAGAAACCTACGGTTATTATTATTATAACAACAAAAAAGCCGGCAAGCCCTGCCTTTTCAAGTAGTATCTTAGGCAATCGCTGGTGCACATTTGATGAAGCTTTGCTCAAAGGCGCGTCCAGGGGATTATCTGCCTTGGCTGAAGGCTCACCTTTACGTAGATTTGCCATTGTGAATACATTTGTAATGGAAAGAGTGGGGAGGTTCTTTTTGGTTTCTTTTTGAGAGTCGGAAAGCTCAGGATTCTTGTAAATAACCTCTTCAGGCCGGCTGTAGCCGAGTTGTTCTCTGGCCTCCTTTTCTATCTGTACAGGGTCGTAGAGTAGGCAATCCCTCAGCTCATGGAGTTCCAGATTTTCCTTCTGGAGCTGAGCTAACTCCTTTTGTAGTGTCTCCTTTTTAGATAGTACTGTTTTCCATTCGGTATGCCTTCTGGTAATAACTATCGAAAAGGATATAATGATGGCCATTGCCAGTAGGAGGGGTATGAGAAAGGAGAGGAAGCGTTCTAAATTTATATTTTTTTCAGTTTTTTCTTCCACAGCGTACCCCAATAGATGGCGGAGCTTCCCAGCTCTTCCTCAATGCGTAAAAGCTGGTTGTATTTGGCAGTGCGCTCTGCCCTGCAGGGAGCTCCGGTCTTTATCTGGCCAGCTCCTATTCCTACTGCAAAATCAGCAATTATAGAATCCTCAGTCTCGCCTGACCTATGAGATATAATGGTATTGTAGCCGTGGGTTCTGGCTAGCTCAATAGTTTTTAGGGTCTCTGTAACGGTGCCTATCTGATTAAGTTTTACAAGGATGGCGTTGGCTATTCCCTGTTCAATTCCTTTTGAGAGCCTCTGGGGATTTGTGACAAAGATGTCGTCTCCTACCAATTGCACCTTGTGTCCCATGGCCTTTGTAAGGGCCTTCCACCCTTCCCAATCGTCTTCAGATAATCCATCTTCAATTGACCATAAGGGGTATTTTGAAAGGAGGTTCTCATAAAATTCAATCATTTGATTGGAGTCTCTCTCCTTGACCGCACCCGCCTGGAAACTGTATTTACGTTCCTTGTAAAACTCTGAAGCCGCTGCATCCAGGGCAAGAAAGAGGTGCTCACCTGCCTTGTACCCGGCCTTGCTAGTCGCCTCCATAAGCAGGTCCATAGCCTCCTCGTTGCTGGAGAGTTCAGGAGCAAAGCCCCCTTCATCACCTACCCCTGTAGAGTAACCTTTTTCTTTAAGAATACTCTTTAGTTGGTGAAAGACCTCTGAACCCATTCTCAGGGCTTCCTTGAAGCTGGGGGCACCAAGGGGGACTATCATGAATTCCTGGATGTCTAGTTTGTTATCAGCGTGTTTGCCCCCATTAAGAATATTCATAAGGGGAACGGGAAGGATGCTTGTGTTGACCCCGCCAATATATCTGTAAAGTGGAAGACAAAGGGCCCTGGCTGCTGCTTTGGCTGTAGCCATAGATACACCCAAAATGGCATTTGCCCCGATCCTTTCTTTATTACTGGTTCCATCAAGGCGGAGGAGCTCCTCGTCAATAGCTTGTTGAGAGGTAACATCCCACCCCTCTAGCCTGGGGCCAACTACTTCATTTACATTCTCTACAGCCTTTAAAACCCCTTTCCCTTTGTATCTGGAGGGGTCTCCGTCCCTGAGTTCCAGGGCCTCGTGGGTTCCAGTAGAGGCTCCTGATGGAACTGCCGCCCTCCCCAGGATGCCCCCTTCTAATAAGACATCTACCTCTACGGTGGGATTGCCGCGGGAGTCCAGTACCTCTCTCGCCCTTATCTTCTTAATAGTTGTCAGCAATTTTTACTAGGGATTAGGGATTAGAGACTAGACTGGAAACATATGGATTAAGGGCAACAATAATTTTGTTAGTCCTTATACCCTAATCCTGATTCGCTAGCCCCTGACCCCTAGCTTACTGCCCTTTCATATCAAAAATCCCAAAATTTGTCAAACCTTTTGCAAGTAGGTTTATGAAAAATTCTTATGCCAAGACTATAAAGGCCGCTTGCCTCTCTTTTCCTCCTCAAAATGGTAGTTTATAACTTATTTTTTAATTCAAGAAATTATAGTAAGAGTTTTTCAGAGACCTCTACACAATTTTCTTGACACTATCTGCATTGCGAGTAATATGTTTTTTGTTAACGTTTACGTAGCGACAGCTTGTTTTTGGAATGCATCCGATGTTGCCCGTTTATTGGCCCCTTTTAAAAGGAGGCAGTTATGACAACAATAAGAAAAGCTACGGTTTGTTCTATAATTCCCCCTTGTTCTATCATTCCCCCTCATATGCTGGAAGAGATCGCCAAGCGCGGCAAGCCTCATCAGAGGGATTGGGCTCTGCACAACCTCGCTGTAGCTGGGTTTGTGAGAGGACGGCGCTACACACTTGGGTTTTTCCATCAGCAGCGCCTGTTGGCCAAAAAAACCGTAATATTTATGACAATAAGAACCAGGGGGGAGAGCCGCCTACCGGCACCCTGGTCCGTAAAGAGGGTGACCCTGCAAGCGGTGATGCTGCAGTCGATGAGGCATATGATGGGACAGGCGCCACCTATGACTTATATTTTGATATTTATAAGCGGAACTCCATTGATGACAAAGGCATGCCTTTAATTTCCTATGTGCATTATGATGTGAATTTCGACAACGCCTTCTGGGACGGCAGCGAGATGGTATACGGTGATGGGGATCCCGATATTTTTGAACGTTTCACCAAGGCTATTGATGTTACCGGACATGAGTTGACTCACGGCGTAACTCAGTACGAAGCTAATTTAGCTTATTCAAATCAGCCCGGGGCCTTAAATGAGTCGATGTCGGATGTTTTTGGTTCCCTTGTGAAACAGAGGGTCTTGAATCAAACCGCAGACCAGGCCGACTGGATTATTGGAGCAGGTCTTTTTAAACCTACCATTAATGGGGTGGGCATCCGTTCTATGAAGGCACCGGGAACTGCCTATGATGACCCTTTACTTGGTAAAGACCCACAGCCAGCTCATATGAAGGACTATGTAAAAACCTCTCGGGATAACGGCGGTGTGCATATCAACTCAGGTATTCCTAATCATGCCTTTTATCTTGCAGCAGCGGAGATAGGCGGCTACGCCTGGGAGAAGGCGGGAAATATCTGGTATATTGCCTTGAGGGACTACCTGCGCAGCAAATCTAATTTTAAAAAGGCTGCCACAACCACTATCAGCGTTGCAAAGGAACTATATGGTGAAGGGAGTAAAGAGCAGAAAGCAGTGCAAAACGCCTGGAAAGCTGTCGGGGTACTCAGTTAAACAGGTTGGGAGGGTGGATGCGGTGCTCTCTTTTTTATTTAGCTAGTATGTGGCATCGCTTCTACCTAGTTCTTTTTTTAGCGTTTTTTTCTTATCTTTCATACTGCGCATATTGCAACGGGGCAAGCGCAGTAGAGACTAAAAACTTGCGTATCTATTTTGAGCGAACGGGCGGCTTTGCCGGGATACGATTTACAACTACCATTGACACTTCTGAACTCCCACCGGAAGAGGCAGAAAAATTGCGAAAAATGGTCGAAGAGGCTGATTTCTTTAATTTGCCTGCAAAGATAACTTCCCCTTCACCCCAGCCCGATCGATTTCAGTACAAATTAAGGGTAGAAGAAGAGGGGCGGCAGCATACGGTTACGGTTAGTGAGGAAGCCATGCCACCAAAATTGAGTCCACTAGTCAAATGGCTGATGAGCGCGGCACGCAAGGGTGGAAAGGGTGCTGATTCTCCATGACCTCACCCTCAAAACGGAGATACCGTCGGTAATAGCAAAAATAAACCCTTGCATTCTTGGAAAGTTTTTGTTAAAGTTTTGTGAAATGGGTGGCCGGTTTAAAATGAAGTAACATAGTTGTCTTCAGCATCAATCGCAGGGTTTTATGCCGAGGAATTAGTTTGGTTTTTAACCCTCTTCCTCTTCGGGCTTATAGTCGGTAGTTTTCTGAACGTCTGCATTTACCGCCTACCTAGAGGTAAGTCAATAGTAGCTCCCCCCTCCTTCTGCCCTCACTGCGGCGAATTTATAGGGTGGTACGACAATATCCCTCTCCTCAGTTATCTGCTGTTGGGTGGAAAGTGTAGGGCGTGCAAGGTTCATATAAGTTTAAGGTATCCCCTTGTAGAGTCCTTGACTGGGCTTCTTTTTGGTTTCTTTTTTTATGAATTTGTCCTGCGAGAGGGAAAACCCTTAAGCGTATACATAGCCTATGTAGCCCTTGCAAGTGCGCTAATAGTCTCTAGTTTTGTGGACCTGGAATTTTATCTGATTCCTGATGAGATTACGGTTTGGGGGACTGTCTTAGGGCCTATTTACAGCCTACTATTTCCCACCCTGCATTACTCTGCAAACTCTTTAAGAGGTCTTGCGCTCTCAGGGAACGAAAGGATAGATGCTGTGGTTGCCTCTCTTCTAGGCATTCTTGTTGGAGGAGGCCTTATCCTTTTCACTGCCTTGTTTGGGAGTATTGTTTTTCGCAAGGAGGTAATGGGTATGGGGGATGTAAAGCTTATGGCTATGGTAGGGGGGGTGGTAGGATGGAAGTTGTCTGTAATAATCTATTTTTTAGCACCATTTTTTGCCCTGGCATTGGCTATACCGCTGTTAGGTTTAGAAAAGGAACGGAAGCTGCCTTATGCACCTTTTCTGTCCATAGCAACGCTGGTCGTTATGTCATTCCAACGGCCTTTTGTTGAATTTTTCGATTCACGCACATTTATACTATCGGAGGTTGTAAAAGGGCTTTTTTAAGGTAAAATTTTGAAAGGAGGATTAGATGAGTAAAAGAGGAAGTGTGTTTAAGTGGGCGGCATTTTTGGTGTTCCTTGGGTCTCTTTACGGTTGTGCTGGGAACCGGAAGGCGCTAGAAGAACAAGTCGTTTCTCAGAACGACACCATTGCGGAGCTACAGAAGACAAATGTGGATCTCCAGACCAAAATAGCCGAGAAGGAAAAGGAAACAGCACAGGCTCAACAGACCGCACAGCAGCGGGCAGCTCAAAAGCCTTCAACAAACCTTGAGGGTATCAGAAAAAGTTTCGAGGATCGGTTGCATGGGACAGGAGTCATCGTTAGGGTAAAGGGTGATGGAGTAGCCCTATCCTTCGACTCATCCAGGCTCTTTGCGCCCGGACAATTCGCCTTAAGGCCCGAGGCCAAAACTCTTCTTCACAAAGTCGCCGATGCCGTCAAAACCCAGGCACCTAATGCCACAGTAAGGGTAGAAGGACACACAGACAACCAGCCCGTAAAAAAGCTTAAGACCCGCTTCAAATCAAACTGGGAACTCTCAGCCGCAAGGGCCAGTACTGTTCTCCATTACCTTGTAGAGCAAGGTCACATGGATCCAAAAAGGGTCTATATGGCTGGCTTCGGGCAATATCAGCCGGTTGCCAATAACTCTACCCCTGCTGGAAGAATGAAGAACCGCAGAGTAGAGATAGTTGTCAGTCCCCATGAAAGCAAATGATTGCAATTGTCGACTATGGGATGGGGAACCTAAGGAGCGTGCAGAAGGCCGTTGAAAGGGTAGGCTTCTGTGCTACTCTGGTTCACAGTGCTGAGGAACTAGACGGGGCAGAGAAATTGATACTCCCCGGTGTAGGTGCCTTTGCAGATGCAATGAAGGGGCTTGAAGAGAGAGGGCTGGTAGGGCCTATTATCCAGCATATAAAACAGGGCCATCCCTTTTTGGGAATATGCCTGGGACTACAGCTCCTCTTCTCTGAGAGCACCGAAGATGGCCTCCATAAAGGACTCGGTATCATCCCCGGCAGGGTGTTAAGGTTTGCGCAAAATGGATTAAAGGTACCTCATATGGGGTGGAATCAGGTATCCTTCCTGAGGGATGTCCCCCTGGCCAGGGGCATCCCCCAGGGGGCGTACATGTATTTTGTACACTCTTATTATGTCTGCCCTGAAGATCCAGAGGTGATAGCTGCTACCACAGATTATGGCATCAACTTCGCCTCTTTCGTCTGGAAGGATAACATTTTCGCCACCCAGTTCCATCCCGAAAAGAGTCAAAGTGTAGGCCTGGCACTGTTAAGAAATTTTTTGGGCCTTTAGGAGGAAAGACGATGGGAAAGCTTCGTCAAAGCGAACCCCGTTTGGAGCTGGACGGGCAGCTCCAGGGTCATCTTCAGGTTGCGACTACAGGCAAGATTTTTAGGCTATGGCCTCTAATAATCCCCTTAGTTTTTTTACTTACGCTTACAACCGAGGCCTGGTCTGATGCCTCCTCTGGCTGGAGAATATTTTCCCTCGGTGCTCAAGAAGGTCTTTCCAATGACCTCTTTGCCCTAGAAAAGCTGGAGCTTGTCCGTCCAGCGGACGTAATGGTAAAAATCAAGGTGAAAAACATAGGGAAGGAGGAGGCCAGCTTTACCCTATCTATAGCCTTCTTCGATTCGGATAAAAACCTTCTTACTGTATGGAACTATGCCCCTCATTTCTTAAGGCCCAGGGATGAAGAGTACGCTACACTGGAGATTCCTGGCAGTGGAGAGGTTTTCCCCCGCATCAAATATTATCAGGTGAGTATTGTTAAGAGACGAGAAAAATAGAAGTAGGGATTATAGTTGCAAAATCCCCCTTTATCCCCCTTACTTAATTGAAGGGGGACTGAGGGGGATTAAAACTAATTTGTAATTTGAAATTTATTCAATCAATGCTGATAATTCCCGCCATAGACCTTAGCGGTGGAAGATGTGTCAGGCTCACCCAGGGGCGTTTTGAGGAAGAAACAGTTTACTACGATGATCCCGTTCAAGCAGCCCTGGCCTGGCAGGCCCAGGGGGCCCAATATCTACACGTAGTAGACCTGGATGGGGCACGCCAGGGAGAGCCCAAGAATCTGGATTCCCTGAAGCGTATACTTCAATCAGTGAAGATACCCGTTCAGTTCGGGGGTGGTATCAGGACAAAAGAGATTGCCACGCGCATATTAGGAATGGGCCTGGACAGGGTTATCCTCGGCACTAAGGTGGTGGATTCGCCAGAGCTAGTCGAAGAATTATGCAAAGAGTACCCTGGGTGTATCGCCATCAGTCTTGACCACAAGGCGGGAAGAATAGCAGTAAAGGGCTGGCTAGAGGTTTCCGAATATGCTCTTGTAGACCTCGCCAGGCAGATTGAAAAGGCAACCCCCAGGGCCTTTATTGTAACCGATATATCCAGGGATGGTACACTACAAGGCCCGGACACTCTACCTTTAAAACAACTCCTACAGAATATAAAAACGCCAGTAATAGCCTCGGGGGGGATTGCCTCCCTGGAACATCTCAGAACCTTGAGCGCTTTAGGTGTAGAAGGTGCAATTGTGGGAAAGGCCCTGTACACGGGGGCTGTAAGGCTACCAGAGGCCATTGAGGCATGTCATACATAACCGTTCAATTCTTCCTGACAAAAGGAATTAGCTTAATAAAAATCCCCACACTGAAAACCAGAAATCACTTATTGATTTTAAAAAGAGTGCTGTAATAAAATAAAATGGCTGTTGGCCATGAATGACTTTAAGCCACAAATGGCTTTATCGGTGCGAATAATCCTGGAAGGTCCAGTTAGGAAAGCATCGATGTCGACTGGGAATACCTAAAGAATGTGTCCAAATTATTTATTACACTCATGTGAGGTCTTTTGTAGATGTATCCAACTTTCAAAACATTCGTTAGGTTCAGAAAGAATCTGGCAAAGCAAAGGTTTTGTTCGAGAATAGGAAAAAGGATATCACCTGAAAACCAGATTAAATTTACTTCTAGATTTGATGAAAACACAAATGAAGTATTTTTTGCAAAACATGTGATTTTGGTTGAAGGCTCTGCTGATAAGATTGCCTGTCGATCGGCTCTTGAGAAACTGGGAATAGAGCTAGATAAAGAGAGTGTTTCCATCGGCAACTGCGGAAGTAATACTGCAATTGAACAAATTAGCAAGGTGCTCAAATTATTTAATATTCCAACTTATGCTTTGATTGATAAAGACCCTGGAAATGGTAATACAAGAAAAATTAGATTAAAGTTAGAGTCAATTTTGGGCGATAAAAATGTCTTTCTTCAGAAGCCGAATCTTGAAGGTATGTTTAGCTTAAGCAAAAAACCCAGTAAGGCAGAAGCCCTTAAATTCTTTCCTCAGTGGTTTAAAACTAATTCCCTGCCCGAAGTATATAAAGCTTTGAAACAGAAAATCACAGGAAGTCAATAATATGTCAAAATAATGTAGCGCCCCGCAATCTCTAAATGCGACATTGGTAATCTGCGAGGCCATGGAGTCCTGTAAGGCATAAGCTATTCAATACCACCCTTGATATTTCCTTCTCACCCTGTAGAATATAGCCTGCGCAAGAGTTGTGGCCTTTTCAAGATAACCAATGAGGTTATGACCACACCTTTGCAATAGCAAATCACCCTTTAGTTGACTTTGATAGGTCTGTTTAAGCTTTACCTTTTACTAGCTTAGGAAGTCTTAGCTTAATAACAAAGAATAGTAGGGAGGTAAAGAATGGCCGTCGCGCAGACAAAGGATATCCGTAACGTTGCTGTTGTGGGGCACGGGGCCTCTGGAAAGACTTCCTTACTTGAGGCCATACTCTTCAGGACAGGGGCTAGTTCCAGAATGGGTAGCGTAGATGAGAGCACCTCCATCGCAGACTACGAACCCGAAGAACGAGAAAGAAAATTTACCATAAGTGCTAAGCTGCTTCCATGCCAGTGGCAGGGAAGGACTATAAATGCCTTGGATACCCCAGGGTATCCTGACTTTATCTCCCATACTATAGGTGCCTTGAACGTGGTGGAAACAGCCCTTATTACCATTTCAGCTACGGCTGGCATACAGGTGAATACCAGAAAGGTCTGGTCTTTATCAAAAGACAAGGGGCTGGCTCGCATTATAGTTATTACCAAGCTGGATGGGGAGAATATAGAAGTTAATACACTTCTGAAGTCTATAAAGGAGGAATTGGGTCCTGAATGTTTCCCCTTCGATCTCCCCATAGAATACGGACACAACTTCAAAGGTGTAGTAAACCTTCTTGAACCTCCAAAGGAAATACCCAAGGGAGTGTTGGGGGATCCAAAAACCTCCCGAGAGGCCTTAATAGAGGCCGTTGTGGAGGTAGACGATGCACTCATGCAGCGTTATCTGGAGGGAAAAGAAATAAGCATCCAGGAAATTCAGGATTGCCTTACAAAGGCCATCGCCCAGGGTAAATTAGTACCAATCCTCTTTGTCTCCAGCAAAAAGCTCCTGGGTATAGAAGAACTCTTAGAGGTCATAGGGGATTTCACTCCTAATCCTATGGGTGTCACAAGAAAAGGAGTGGATTTAGAAAAGAATGAAGAAATGACTATAAAAGGACAGGAGGATGCACCTTTTAGTGCTCAAGTATTTAAATGTATAACGGACCCCTTTGTAGGAAAATTGGTCTTTTTCAGGGTCTTTTCTGGGACGCTTGCTGGAGATTTGTCCTTTTATAATTCTCATACCAAAAAGGTTGAAAAGGCAGGTCAGCTATTGAAGGTCTTCGGCAAAGAACAACAGCCCCTACCCAGGGCCATTGCAGGGGATATCGTAGCCATGACCAAGGTAGAAGCTATAGGCATATCGGACACCCTGTGCAGCCCCAGGAAGCATATAAAGTTCGAACCCATTAATTTCCATAACCCTATGGTATCGCTGGCTGTAGAGCCCAAGAACCTGGGGGCGGAACAAAAACTAAGTGGCTCTCTGGCCAAATTGGCAGAAGAAGATCCCACCTTTAAGGTCACCAGAGATAGCCAGACCGGGGAGTTAATCGTAACAGGTATTAGCAATCTCCACCTGGATATTATGCTTAACCGATTAAAACGACGTTTTGATGTAGAGGTCAATACCCATGAACCCAAAATACCTTACAAAGAAACCGTTACTGCCGAAGCAGACGCACAATATAAGCATAAGAAACAGACTGGAGGCCGCGGGCAGTATGGAGAGGTGTACATAAGACTAGAACCATTAGAGAGGGGACAGGGATTCGAGTTTGAGACCGCAATTGTAGGTGGAAAAATTCCTGGTCAGTACGTCCCGGCAGTGGAAAAGGGGGTAAGGGAGACCATGGTCAAGGGTGTAATTGCTGGTTATCCCGTCGTGGATGTCAAAGTGGTTCTTTACGATGGCTCTTACCACACGGTGGATTCCTCAGAAGCTGCCTTTAAGCTTGCTGCCTCTAAGGCCTTTCAAAAGGCCTTCATGGAAGCCAAACCTGTATTGCTGGAACCCATAGTAAATATTGAAATTACCATCCCCCCAGAGTTCATGGGAGAGATATCTGGAAATCTTACTAGCCGCAGGGGCCGAATCATTGGTGTGGATACCTTAGGCAAGATGCAAGTAATCAAGGCCTCTGTTCCCATGGCTGAAATTACTAGATATGAGACTGAATTGAAATCTATGACAGGCGGGCAGGGCTCCTACAGTGTGGAGTTTTCCCACTACGATATAGTGCCTTCCTTTCTGATACAGAATATCGTTGCCCAAGGCAAGAAAAAAGAGGAAGAAGAGTAAAGGAGTATATGAAACCAGTAAGCAGTAAGGAGTATGGAGGAGGCAGTTCTTTCTATCCTGTGCTTACTACTTACTGCTTACTGCCTACTTTTTATGACAGACCAAGACCGTTACAAGATAGTATTTGAGAAAGGTCCAGATGCCATCGTCCTCATCAATTCAAAAGGCTTGGTAAAAGAGGCTAATATCCTTGCGCAACAGCTTTACTGCTTTACAAGAGAGGAACTCCTCCACAGACCCATCCCCACACTGCCAGAAGACCTGAAGCAAGAATTCTTTCGTCTCCTTGAAAAGGTAAAGGAGGGGGAGAAAGTAGTGGATTGGGAGACGAAGAGGCTAAATAAGAGCAAAAAGACCCTGGAAGTCAGTGTCAGTATTTCCTTTGTAGAAGATAGCAACGGCGGCCTCTTTGTTGAGAGTGCCCGGGATGTCTCGGGCAGGATCTCTTGGAGGGAGAAGATGCTGGAGGTGGAAAGGCTAGCTGCCCTGGGTAAGCTCTCCGCCAGTCTGGCTCATCAGCTTAACACGCCTCTTGCCGTAGCCCTCCTAAAAGTAGAAAAGATAAGAGGGGATATTCACGGGAATGATGCGCTCTCCTCAGAGGTGGAAACCCTTAAGGAAAGTTTGCAAACACTTAAACTTTCCGTCCAGAATACCCTGGGCTTTGCCAGGAAGCCTGTCCAGCAGAGATGGCCCGTTGAGCTAAATAGCCTATTAAAGGGGGTTTGCCAGTTCTACGAGGCAGCCTTCCGACATAAACAGGTAAGGTGCACCCCGGAAGTCTCTGGCACAGAAGGGGTAAGGCTCCATGCCAACCCTACTGAGATTGAAACAGCCATCTCATGCCTCCTGATGAACAGCCTTGAGGCACTTCCAAAGGGCGGGGAGATAAAACTCAGTTCCCGTATCCTGAACCTTAGAGAGGTGGAAGTGGTAGTAGAAGATAATGGCCCTGGAATACCTATGGAGGTATTTCCCCACATCTTTGAACCATTTTATACGACAAAAAAACTAGGTACCGGGCTAGGACTACCCATAGTAAAAAGGGTAGTAGAAGAACACGGGGGTTACATACTCGTAGAGAGCCAGGAAGGTAAAGGTGTAGCGGTTTCAGTAAGATTACCTTACCTCAGGAACTAAAAATGCCCACGGAAAAAATTCTCATAGTGGACGATGACCCTGAGATGGTAAAGACCCTCTCAGAAGTTTTTAAGAAGGAGGGTTTGAGTGCCATAGGGACCACTTCTGGAGAAGAGGCCCTGGAAAAACTCCAGCAAGAACCAGGCATGCAGGCCGTCCTGGTGGACCTAATTATGCCAGGTATGGATGGCATAACCCTATTAGAAAAAATAAAAGAAAGGGACAGGCCTATTCCTGTTTTCATTATGACCGGCTATGGCACCATAGAGTCGGCCGTAGAGGCCGTAAAGAAGGGGGCAGAGGATTACATCCTTAAACCTTTTGAGGAAGAACTTCTTCGGAAGAAGATACGTCAGGCAGTAGATGTGCAAAAATTAAAGAGGGAAGTAAAAGAACTCAGGGCCCTGGTGGTGAAAGGGCAAGAGATAGTTACTACCTCAGACAAGATGAGAAAGGTACTGGAAAGGGCCAATGCTGCTGCCATCAGCGACGTACCTATACTCATACTCGGGGAGACTGGGACCGGAAAAGAGGTACTGGCAAGGTACATCCATCATCGGAGCCCGTACGCGCAGGGACCATTCGTGGGGATTAATTGTGCTGCCATTCCCAGGGAACTCCTTGAGAGCGAGTTATTCGGCCACAAAAAAGGGGCATTTACCGGGGCTATAAGGGACTCCCAGGGTCTGTTCCTTGCAGCCTCTAATGGGACGCTCTTTCTTGATGAAATAGGGGATATGCCTAAGGACCTCCAGCCTAAACTATTGCGTACTCTGGAAGAAGGAAAAGTAAGACCACTTGGCACACACAAAGAAGTTGAATTTCAGGCCAGAATCATAACAGCTACACATCGCCCTTTGGAAGAATTAAAGACCCAGCACCTCCGCCCGGACCTTTTCTATCGTATCTCCACTGTTGTACTGGAAGTCCCCCCACTCAGAGAAAGAAAAGAGGATATACCCTTCCTCGCCACCTACTTCCTGCAGAAGTTTTCAAAAAAGTACAGTAAAGACATAAAGGAGTTTTCACCAGAGGCACTCAACTTCCTAATCAACCACCCCTTCCCAGGTAATGTCAGGGAACTGGAACGGCTTATAGAGAACATCTTCATATTCAAGAAGGAAGGTACCAGGGTGGAAGGCGCTGATGTCTTAAAAGGGATAGGAGGAGGGAATGGCAAAGAGGCCCTTACGGATATGGCAAGCCAGCCTGCCTCGCATGGTCAAGGAATCCCCCCTGAGGCGGATAACGTGCAAGATGAACAATCGCGCTACAACCTCAAGAGCCTGGAGAAACAGGCCATAGAGCGTGCGCTGAAGGCCTGTAACTATAATAAGACCAAGGCCTCTCAACTTCTTGGCCTTTCCAGGGATAGGTTATATAGGAAAATAAAAGCTTACATGATAGAGTCTTAAATTAAGACACCTCTAAACTAATTTTGTATTATAATAATACATAGAAAAGAATGTAGAAATTTCTAGTTTGTTGTTGAGATTGGGGAATATTTTATGTATATTCACATCCTGAATTTTTTCATACACTTAAGAGTTATGTCTTTGCTCTGGCCTGTAAGAAGTATATGGCATTCTCTTTGCTAAATAGAATTATGGAAAGTGGGAAGAACTGTACTTAACTTTAATTACCTTTTATGGAGGGTAGAGCCATGAAAAAGATAGAAGCTATTGTAAGGGTTGATAGGCTGCATCCTGTGAAAGCCGCCCTGGAGGAGCTGGGTTATCCTGGTCTTACGGTAACGGAGGTAAGAGGCCACGGTAACCAGAAGGGTATAACCGAGATATGGCGCGGCAGGACGTTCAAGGTGGACCTCCTCCCCAAGCTAAAGATGGAAATAGTGGTCCCCGAGGAAAGTGTGGATAAGATTATCGAGACCATTGTGCATGAGGCAAGGACTGGTAGTATTGGGGATGGAAAGATATTTGTAAGCACCGTAGATGATGTTATCCGCATCCGCACAGGAGAGAAGGGCAAACAAGCCGTATAGCCCTGCTGGTCAATCGGGTATCATCTGGCAGCAACTTCAGGGTATCGCTAGCGGAAAGCTTGTAGCCAAGAACCGAGCTGAAAAAGCGAAAGCTGGAATCTGGCCAAATAGATTTAACAAAAGGAGGTGGTTCGACTTTGCGTATCCACCTCCTTTTGCTTTAACCAAAATAGAACTTCGTAACAAAAGACCACCTGAATCTATCTTCCTTTTGTTTCATCCCCCGGTTGAGGACAAACCAATTTCACGCACCAAGTACCTTTGCGTCTGGTTGCTTCTTACCGTGCAATCGTTCGACCAAAAGTAGTTGTAGGTTTCAATTCCAACGACCACCAATACCAACGTGTCCCTATCGAACGCGCCAGGAATTGTAATGTTGAGGTCAAGTATTGGATCATCGGGACTGAATCTTTCATGTTCCCAGGAATGTGTATCCTCATTTGTGTCATGGTAACGCAAGCCTCGTGGATTCTGGAATCGCGTATATATCCTTTCGCTTGCGACTGGCGAGGTGACTTGAGCATAGACTCTGACATCTTGAATAAGGTCTATTTCTGACCAACCCCATTCATGCTCAATGCTGCCCGAGTATCCGGTATCTATGGCTTCAAAACCTACTCTTATCCTCACCTGTCCTATACTGGGCATACGGAACCATTGCCCCAAAGCTGTCCTGTATGTAATAGAAGAGGAATCGCTGTCATCAGCACCATTAACACTGATAGATGTGTAGTTACCGATCTCTCCAGTATCAACATTAATCCATCTGTCAGTTGCAGGGGCTGGAAGTCCTCTAGACCTCGACCCAAACCATGTCCAGGCAAATCCACTGTAGGGAGGTGTAAAGGTTTGGTTCTTAACCTCGTGAGAGGGATTATCTAAAACTGTTTCTCCCTTCCCAATCGTTTCTAAAAAGAGAGCCCGAGCTTTATCCTTATAGGTCTTCTGAAGGATTTTTACCTTATTAACATCAATGCCTAATTGCTTAATAGCTCCCATTGACTTCTCTACCGTTTGACGTCTTATCGCTTCAAGTTCCTTATGGCCCTCTACTGTTGTAGGGCACTGTCTTCTCGCAGAACGCATGTCTTCTATACGCTTCTTGTTAAGCGTAAGATACGCTGAAAGGTTTTTCTGTCCGATAAGGGAGTGCAACTGGTCCAGATACTCCTTCCTCAAGATTTGCAAGTTCTCGTCATGCGCCTTCGCCGCCTTTAAATCCTGCATTCTTAGATTTATGGATGCTTCCATTGCCTTCCAGTAAGCGTCCTCAGGTACTTCCTTGGTTGGCTTTATATAAAATTCTGATTGATACATTGTAATTACCTCCTTCCGAGTTGTGGAACGGTCCACTTAAAGCTCACAAACCGTCTAACATCGAAGATGCCTTCAAGTAATAGTCTTACGGTACTTGCCTCTATTTCTCAAGCTACACAAATTTCTTTTAACCAATTGTGGATAACCCTCTTTTTTATCGGAATACCTTTTACACAATCCACGCTCAAATGTCCACTTAATAATCAACCTCTTCTTTGACACTGCCTTTAAAAGAAGCTCTGTTGATTTTATTTACACCCTTTGATATGATTCTGCAATCAAAGGTAGCGGAGGAGGGAGAGATGCGTAATGTATTGCTTGTAGTTGTGCTGTCAGGATTCCTTCTCAGCCTTTCTGGGATTGCGAAGGCGGAGGTAGATGCCAAGAAACTTTTTAAGACCCATTGCATCCCTTGCCATGGAGAAGATGGTAAGGGCACTGACCTGGGGAAGGGTCTTGGTACCCCAGACTTCACTAATGCAGAGTGGCAGAGTACCAAGACAGATGCCCGCTTCACTGAGCAAATACTTAATGGCTCTGAAAAGATGTTTGTTTTTAAAGATAAGTTAAACATGGAAGAGGTGCAAGCGCTGGTGGCCTACGCCCGTCAATTCGCTAAAAAATAAAGACCATGTGTATAGAACTATTTCAATTAAGGGACAAGGTGGCCATAGTTACAGGCGCCAGCAGGGGCTTAGGTAAGGCAATGGCTATGGCCCTGGCAGAGGTAGGGGCTAATATCGTCCTTGTTGGGCGTAACAAGGAAAAACAGGCAGAAGCAGAAAAAGAGATAGCCGACTTCGGTGTGAAGACCTTACCCGTACTGGCGGATGTTACCAAGCAAGAAGATGTTGAGGTGGTAGTCTCTAAAACATTAGAAACCTTTGGAAAGATTGATATCCTTGTTAACAATGTTGGTACATACATAGGAAAGCCTATAGTAGAGTCCACAACTGAAGATTGGTACAATCTAATAAACACTAACCTCACCAGTACATATTTATGTTCCAGGGCAGTGGGGAAGCACATGGTGGATAGACAGAAGGGCAAGGTGATAAATATGGCTGCGGCCCTTGGTGCATTGGGGGCCAATAATGCTGCGGCATATTGTGCTAGTAAAGGCGGGGTTATACAGCTCACAAGGGCCCTGGCGGTGGAGTGGGCCAAATATAATATCAACGTCAACGCCATTGCTCCTGGGACAATGGAGACGGAGATAACAAAGGCCATGCTTGAAGACCCCACCGTGAGAAAGGCCGTCTTATCGAAGATTCCACTAAAAAGAACTGGCCAGCCCTCCGACCTGGCCGGGGTGGTTATATTCCTGGCCTCACAGGCCTCTGATTACATAACGGGCCAAACCCTCTTTGTGGATGGAGGCTTTTCTGTCCAGTGATTAGAATATAGAATACTGAATTCCGTATTCTGACTCCTGAGTTCTATTTTTAACTAGTCCTCCTGATAAATAACATCATCGTAAAGGGCCTCTACGTCCCTTTTATGCCTGAGTTCCTCCTTGGCCAGCAGTTCCAGAAGGTCCTTCACCTCTGAGTCACTCACGGCTGTAGCTAACTTAGTGTAAAACTCGTGGGCCTCTTTCTCCCGCTTCATAGCAAAGACGAGGACATCCTGCAGAGTCGAGACCTCCGTAAGCGCTCTATCTTTCAAATACTCGGCTATCTTCAGGTCTTGTATCTTCTGGGGATGGACGTCCTTGAGTTTAGACGGGTCTAGCCGCTCTAACGACTCTTTATGTCCCAGTTCCTCCTCTGCAAGTTGCGAAAGCATAGCCTTTGCACCAGGGTCTTCTATTTTGTCGATGATGCCGTTATAGACCTTATAAGAATGATCCTCCTGCGCTATTGCCCATTTTAATATCTCATTTATGGTTAAATTCATCTTTCTAACACGCCTCCCACTTGGTTTTACTGGAATTTTAAGAATTATTTTATTCTCTAATATTTCATAAAGCAAATGAAAACTGATACATAGAGAGATAAATCAGTCTCTTGCTCCAGTTCTTTCCAAAAGGTTCTATTTTTGTTATACTCGCCGCCTATGGCCGAAGTTGACCTATCTACAGAGCTCTGTGGTATAAGGCTGCAAAATCCTACAGTTCTGGCCTCTGGGATTCTGGGCACGAGCAAGGGTCTTCTGAAGCGGGTGGCCCAGGCGGGCGCGGGAGCTGTAACGATAAAGTCTTTGAGCCTGGAGCCCCTCCCTGGCCACAACAACCCTATTGTAATAGGGTTTGAGGCTGGGATGCTCAATGCCGTGGGATATGCCAATCCAGGCATCAAAGAAGGGGCCAAAGAATTCAGCAACCTAAAAGAGGTAGGAGTGCCCGTAATTGCCAGTGTAATAGGTAGGGGGGTTGGGGACTTCATGAAAGTGATGGAGGAACTCTGGGGGTTGGACTTTGCCGCCGTAGAGGTATCCCTCTCGTGTCCTCATACGCCTGGTTATGGGATGCTGGCAGGGCAGAATACCCCAGAAGCCACTAAGGAGATTGTATCGGTTGTACGTAAATGTACTGAACTGCCCCTCCTGGTTAAACTCTCCCCCAATGTTCTAGAGATAGGGAATGTAGCTATGGCTGCGGAGGAGGCCGGAGCCGATGGTATCACTGCCGTTAATACCCTGGGTCCTGGTATGGTAATAAACATTGAAGCACGCCAGCCCATACTAGACTTTAAAGTAGGTGGCGTTTCTGGGCCGGCCCTCAGGCCCATTGCCCTCAGGTGCGTTTATGATATATACAAGGCGGTAAAAATCCCTATCCTGGGAGTGGGGGGCATATCCACAGGGCGTCATGCCATTGAGATGCTCATGGCCGGTGCCTCTGCCGTGGGGATTGGCACGGCGGTTTATTCCAGAGGTGTAGAGGTCTTTGGCCTGGTATGCAGTGAGATAAAGGAATGGATGGAGGCCAACGGCTGTGCCTCAACAAAGGAGTTGATAGGAGCGGCCCATGTTTCTTGAGCCAGCGTCGCTTTGACAAGGAAAGAAAATACATTAAGATAGAAAAAGAGAGTCATTAGAATGGCATTGGCAAGGTAAGGTCTGAAAAGAGAAGATTATTATGGGTAAAAACCTCAAGCCTAAAGAACAGTTAACCATGTTTGCTACTTGCGAATCCCTTACTCTGAATGAGAATATGATGAGGGATTTTGATAAGCAGTTTATGAGAAATGTAATAAATTTGAGGCAGGAACTAAAAGATGACATCCCAAGCACCACCTATTTAACTCATGGCATTCATAATGTTTACCCCGCCAAATTTATACCGCAAGTTCCCAGATTTGTTATAAAGAGATTCAACTTAAAGGGAAAAATAATCCTGGACCCTTTTGCCGGTTCTGGGACTACTGCGGTAGAGAGCCTAATAACTGGAAATAGCAATATATCAAATGACATTAATCCAATAACAAAGTTTTTAATGGAAGTACAGAATTATGGAAAAGTCTTTAGATAAAATTACTTGGGAAGATGCTATAATCAGAGTTGTTAAGGAATGCGGAGGTTCAGCAACGCTAAAAGAGCTATATCAGAATGTCCCTCAAATCCGAGAAGTACCTCCACGTCTAGATGCAAATCACATTATTAGAGCATACCTAAGGAGAATGACTCGTGTTTCTGGTAAATTGAAGAGAATCGGACTTGGGATATATGCTCTACTGGATATAAAACTAGAGCAAACATTGTTCGAAAAAATACAAGAAGGTAAAACTAAAACTGAAATGTTCAAAGCTATTAGTGCTACTGATTCGCATTCTTACGTAGAAGGTATGCTCCTTGAACTTGGTGATATTTATGGTTATTTGACCTATACAGCAGACCCATCAGGTAAGTTTGGTAGCAAACCCCTTGGAAAATTAGCTACCGTAGAGAATTTTCCAAATTTTACATCTTCATCATTACTAAATATAGCAAAGGGTATCGACGTTATTTGGTTTAAAAAACGGGCCTTGGTTGTAATGCCAAAACATACTTTTGATGTTGAGAAGACTACTGATTTCTCCAAAGCTTTACATAGGGCTTATCAACTACGAGACTTTAAAATCACTTTTTATGTGGTAAGCCAACTAAGGAAGGATCAGCAATTCCAAAAGAAACTCGCCACAGACCCATATACGGAAATTAGCGACAGGTTTTTCTTTCGGTCATTTGAAGATATATTTTCACTTTATGAAATTGCCATCAAACATTCAGAACTGAAGGAAAGAATTATAATTGAGCCGTAATAATGGAGATATATGTTAGATCAATTATGTTTTAAAACGATGGAATCTGAAGAATTCACCTTTGAAGGTGTTAATTAGGTATAGGAAAAAATTATGACAATAATCTTTACCAAGACAGAATTGAATAACAAAACAGAAATTAGGGGAAAATTGGAGGAGTTCACTTCCACATTCAAAGATATTTCAGGAAATTACAATGAGGATGAGATTTTCAGTCTCGTCCTTTCTGCAATCAGAGTAAATGAAATGAACGTTGTTGATATTAAGAAAATTAAAGGTAGAACGCAATATATTGTAGACCCTGAAAAAATCAAATATTGGATAGAAAGAAGGTTAGTCCCAAATACACTTCAAATAAGCGCAGACGACAAGGAGCTGTTAAAACTTCTTATATTTTCTTTAGCAATACCTTACAAAATGCTGAGAGGCGAAACACGAGCGCCTATGAATGCAAAAGTAAGAAGAGGAGAAGAAAGATATTTTGAACAAATTTGTTCTGATGTTTTTAAAGGGGAAATAGGAGAGGTTGCTTTTAAAAAATTTGCGAAGCAAAAATTTGGTAGAGATGTAACTTTAGATTGGAGAATTGATAGAGAGATAGAAACCTTCAAATCAGACATAGTAGATTCAAAAAAGATAGTCAGTATCAAGTCCACTGATACACTTGAAAGCATCTGGGCAGAAGCCCCTAGAAATGCAGACTATGGAATTTTGGTTAAAGTCTCCTTGCCTACATCAGCAGTTTAGAAAAACTCCTAAACTTTGTTAAAGAAAAGATACAAAAAGATATAACTGCTTCTGACACTATGGACCTAGTAAACTTTATTAAAGAAACAGCCTACGGCGAACAGATGGCAATTAAGGCATTTACCTGCGGCTTCTTTAAAACATCAGAATCTACACTCATGCACAAGGGAGATAAACTGCCCTATATAGGAGGTGAGTTTGAAATTTACGAAGATAAACACCTTGTGAAATGTAATGAGCTAAAGTTTTCCGAACAAGACTGGGGAGATTTTTTTAGAGATATATTGTGATTTTACCGAAGGAGGTGTTTAGAAGGCGTTGCTCCTTGAACCAATAATGATGAAGATTGAGGAGGTAATCCAGGAATCACCCCTGGCCAGGAGTTTTATGTTTAGAAAAGGACTGGAATACCAGCCAGGGCAATTCGTTATGCTCTGGATACCCGGATTAGATGAAAAGCCCTTCAGTATCTCCTATCACGGTAAAGACTTCTTTGGCATAACCGTTGCCCTCAAAGGCAAATTCACTCATAGGCTCCACGAGATGAAGGCTGGGGAGTGGGTAGGCATAAGGGGGCCTTTCGGTAGCGCCTTTAATCTTGTAGTGAGCGAAGCGAATCTATTGGATGTAGGGAGGGCCTGTGTGGTGGGAGGTGGGGTAGGCATGGCCTCCTTAGCGACACTCATTGAGAGGCTAGGAGATTTGGTGGTGGTGCAAGGGGCTAGGACGGCTTCTGATCTCCTCTACCGCAACCGATTCAAGGTGGCAGGGCCACTCCCGACAAAAGACATGCTCCTCTGTACAGAGGACGGTTCAGCAGGGACAAAGGGTGTCCCCACTGACTTGCTGGAGGATTTGTACAGACACTACAGATTTGATGTCCTATATACCTGTGGCCCGGAGGCCATGATGGTAAAGGTATTAGATTTTGCAATGCAATATAATATCTACATGCAGGCATCCCTGGAGCGCTACATAAAATGTGCCGTCGGGTTATGCGGGCAGTGCAGCTGTAACGGGCTTAGGTTATGTATAGAGGGACCGGTGCTCGACTGTGAGAAGCTGCGGACATTGGAAGACTTCGGCAGGTATGCACGGCTTAGAAACGGCCGCAGGGTGTCCATTGAGGAATATCTAGGCGGAAATAGACGACCTAATAAACACCCTTCTGCCTGAGGCGTACCATCGCCAATTTAGCCTAAAATCCTATTGACAACTTACCACCATTAATTAAAATAATTTTTATTGTAGGCGCCCGCAGCCAAACAATAACGTTTTAAACAGACGATGCGGTGTTATATCCATTTTTATTTTTAATAGAGAGGAAATTCTTGTGAAAAAGCCCTTTTATTTAATTGGGTCATTTTTGGCACTGACAATTTCTGGCATTCTGTTTACTAATGTCAGTGGTGCGACCGCAAATAAACCAATTGCCACAGTAAATGGAGAGAAGATATATTCCCAGGAAGTAGATAAGAAATTAGATCGATACAAAGACCTGGATCCCAGTATGCTCCCTGTCGTTAAAAAGGAAATAGTTGAGAGAATGGTTATACAGCACTTAATAGTTCAGTTCTTAAAAAAAGAAGGGGGTAATAGCGTTTCCCAAGAAGTGGAAAAAACTGTAAGTAATATAAGGGATCGTATGAAGGGCAACCCAACTACAGCAGGCTCAACATTGGAAGAACTTCTTGAATCTCAAGATACAAACCTGGACGAGTTTAAGGCCTCCCTTGGGCTCAGGTTATACTTTGAAAAGGCAGCAGACGATAAAACCATCAATGATTATTTTCTTAAGAATAAGGATACATACAGTGGGGAGATGGTCCGAGCCAGCCACATCCTGGTGAAGACAAATCCAATGGAATCTCCGGAAGAACTGAACAAGGCAAAGCAAAAGATAGAAAGCATAAAGAAAGAGCTAGATAATGGTGCAGATTTCGCTGAGCTTGCCAAGAAATACTCGGACTGTCCTTCTTCTGAAAGAGGGGGTGACATTGGGTATTTCCCAAGGAAGGGGCAGGTATTGGAGGCGTTTGCCGCAACAGCCTTTGCACTAAAACCAGGACAGATTAGCGGCCCCGTAAAGACTGAAGTCGGTTATCACATCATAAAGGTAGCTGATAGAAAAGCAGTCACCTACGATGATGTCAAAGAACAGGTGAAAGAGGATTATATTGAAGACCAGACCGACAAGTTAATTCAGAAGCTCAGGCAAGAGGCCAAGGTAGAAATCACTGAGTGATAACCATAGCCATACCCCTCTTTTTTGCTGAGGAAACATCGGTTAAATAGCTATTGGCCTTTATAGCTCCTTTTTCTACAGTAAAGCTAACAGCTCCTGCTTCGAATGTAGAAAGAACCTTTCCATGGGTGGTGAAGTGGTGCAGATTTTTTCTTTCGGCACTCACCACGATATACTCAGGGGAGACCCTCTCTAAAAACTTACCGAGGTTTGCGACGTAACTGCCATGATGGGGAGCCATCACTATGTCTGCCCCCATCTGGGCCTCAGAGGCAATAAATCTGCCCATGGTCTGTCCTTCTATGTCGCCACACAACAGCATGGAATGTCCCTGATAATCTATCCGCAGCACGCAGGAGGCATCGTTAGCGGAAAGACTCAGGTTATCCGGGGGAGGATTTAATACCCTTACTCTCGCCTCACCCAGCTCATCTATCTCTACACCCTCTTGAACTTCCTCTACCTTTATACCCCTGTATTTAAGAAAGTCTATAAGGGGCTGACCCCTTTTTGAGTCGATAAGGTGATTACTAACTAATACCTTACCTATACCAAACCCTTTCGTAAGAAAAGGCAGGGCATCAAAATGGTCCTCGTCTTCATGAGACACGACAACAAGGTCGATCTTTTTAACCCCTTGTTGCCATAGAAAGGGTGCTATTATGTAGTGGCCCACATCAAAACTACCCCTAGAACCCGCATCGTAGATCATGGTTCTCCCATTTGGGAACTCTACAAAGACACAACTGCCATGACCCACATCTAATACCACAACGCGCATAGAACTCTTATGCCCGAGAAGCATCTCACTGTAGAAATAAATGTTTCCTACGAGAAGGAGACCACCTGCTATGTATGCCAGCCTTACGCCTAGACCATTTACAAGAAAAGCCAGAGTCCCTACAATGTAGAAAACCATAAGCCACGGCCAGGAGGGAGAGGGGCCATAAAGGCAAGTGAACGGAACAGACGAAGACCAGGAAATTATACCTTTCATGAGGACATCTGCACCCTCTGCAAGATAAGCTAGAGGAATGGCCGCCGTAACGGACAACTGTCCTAAAATAGAAAGGCAAAAACCACCTATGGTTAGCACCCATACCATCGGTGTTAATAGGAGGCTAAGTATAGCCCCCCAGGACGTAAATATGTGGAAATAATACAAAACTAGAGGTGCAGTGACCATCCACGCACCTGTAGACACACAAAAAGCCTTTCTAGAATATACCCAAATTAGCCAGAATTTCGAGCGTTCCTCAGGGGACCGGAGGCTCTCCAAAAGGAGCGAAGAACCCCATAATAGCGATTCTATACGATGCGCCAGGTATACCAGCCCAAGAAACCCAGCCAGCGAAAGTTGAAAACTCGGGTTAAAGAGATCTGAGGGATTAAAAAGAAGGGTCACCAGCACCGCAGCAGAAGTCCCATTGGGAAGGTCCCAATCCCTTTTCACTAACAGGGCACCGTAACAAAATACGGTCAAAAAAGTAGCCCTGAGAACCGGTGGCTCAAGTCCTGTTAGAAAGGCGTACAAGACAGAAGCTGACATTACAACAAGAGCAATATGCCTCCTGGGGATTTTTATGAGGAGTAGAAAGAAATGAAGTGTTATCACTAGCATTCCCACCTGCATGCCACTTACCGCTAGAAAGTGGTAAGTGCCAGTTTTGATAAAGTCATCCAGCACCTCTCTGGGTATTTCCTCCCTTACACCCCACACTAGCGCCACCATGGTAGCAGCGCTATCAGGTAAGGCTGAGCGGGTTATTCCCGCAGCCATTCTCTCCTTCAAGAAATACACGAGATGAAAAAAGGGATTTCCTTGGCCGTTGGCGAGGACCTTTACATTTTGCCTACCCTGCACGTTGGCAATTGCCCTTATACTGGGCAGCCTTCCCTGGAGATAGCTTTTGTAATCTATCTGCCCTGGATTTCTGGGCCTCGGAGGGGCATAGACATCACCCAGAATCTCTACCTCCTGACCATATCTCAACGCTGGAGGCTCATGGTCGTATACTCTAACCCGTACCACTCCCCCTAGCTTGTACCCTCGTGACCGCCCTTCTGTTGCCTTTACCTTTAGTAGAAATTGGGAACGCTTCATATCCCCCTCTGCTTCCTTCCACGGAAGGACAGAGGAAACCACGGCCTGGACAAAGGAGGGTTCAATCACTACTCCCTTTATTCTCATAAGGGTTTTTTGCTCGCTAACGAAGTGGCCAATATCAGTATTTCTAAATGAATAAAAGCGTACGTGGTGATAAGCTGCACCAGATAATAAGGAAAGTAGCAGGCAGCAAAGCATATACACTTGACCCCTGTGCAGGAGAAATACGAGGGCCCAACATCCCCCTAAAGCCCCAAAGGTTAGAGCCAGAAGTAGCGGGAGACTAGTTTCGAGTAGATAATCCAGGCATATGCCAATGGCAAAGCCGAAGATAATGAAGAGGAGCGGACGGTGTCTCACTAGCACTCATCCTTTAGTACATTTGTCCACGTAGGGCGGAAAAGGGGTTCAATAATGCCTCCCTTTTTTACTGCTTCCTATTGCCTGCAATATAGTAGTCTGCCAGTCAAATGGCGGGCAGTTGGCTCGCTCAGGATATCTGCTCAGTGGGAAAATCAGGACACATTTCCTCCCCATGCCCCCACAATACAATGCTGTTTCTCTTCTGTTTAGCCTCGTAAAGGGCAGAATCGCTCGCTCTTATAAGATCCTGATGGCCGAGCACATTTTTGTTCAGGGTACTTGATATCCCAATACTCAAAGAAACTTTATAATTGACAGATTGGTGGTGGAAGTTATGCTTTGCCACCTTTTCTTGTAGATGGCTGCAGGCCACATGGGCATCAGCCGGATTGGTGCCAGGCAGAAGCACCATAAACTCATCCCCACCATATCGGAAGAGCAGGTCTGTAACACGAAAATGCCCCTTCATAATTAGGGCCAGCTCCTCAAGGATATAATCCCCAAAACCATGTCCATGGGTGTCATTTATCGCCTTGAAGTAATCAATGTCTATCATAACGCATGAAAGAGGGTAATTATAGCGCCTGGTTCGCTCAAACTCTCGCTGGATTAATTCTATGCAATGCCTGTGATTATAAAGATTTGTTAGCCCATCTCTTACGGAGAGTTCTTCTAGTTTCTTATTCAGCTCGCTAATACAGGCCAGTTGTTCCCGTAGCCTCGTATCCGATTCCTTTAACCTCTGAAGGGCATTTACTAGGTTGCCCTCGTGCTCCATATCGTACACCTCAGCCATGTACTGGTAATCAAAATTTAGCATCTTCTCCAGAGCCCTCAGCGTCTTATCCAGCTTCTCGCTATCCTGGCTATAATGCGGCTTGAGAATATCATGAATGAAGTGGTTGAGGATATTCAAGGCCCCCAAATACCACCTTTGAGCAAGCCCCAGCTTATAATGCACTATGCCGACGTTTATTCGCTTTTCTACGTAGGAGGGCCCATAATCTCCAGAGAATAATTCCAGGATGTATTTTGGCAGGGCATTTCTGAAGTTTTCCGCCTTTTGTCTTTCCTTTAATATTTGCTTCGTCTCTTCAAATTTCATTAGATAAGACCAGAAGCCCTCTGCAAGCTTTTTCATATTTTTCTCAATGAGGGGTCTTGCCTCCTTCAGCAAGAATTCATCTTCATTGGTAATCCCCGAGTAATCTTTCCGGAGTTGGATGTATTTTGGATCAGCAAGTTTGAGATATTTTTCCAGCATCGTGCTCAAACACCCAAAAAATTATACCACAAAAATTCATAAACGCCAGAAATCTCAGAGAAAAATTACTTTTATTAGGTATGAGGGCAAAAAATGCAGTTTCGAGTTAACTCGAACTTTGTCTTCTGAATAAGTTTTGGTCTTTTTTATAAAACTAGGCCTCTTAGTAAAACATTGTTTGGCTATTGACTATTTTGGCAAATGCGGAAATAATATTTAGCTCGATGCGATACCTAAAGAATGATAGTTTGAACCTTCTAACAATCATTACCTTCTCGTCCCTGCTATATCTTCCCTTTTTAGGCGAACCCGGGTTCTCTGGTACGTCAGAATTTCTCTATGCCACGGTATCAAAGGAGATGCTTCTCGGTGGCCATTGGGTGGTTCCCTACTTCAACGGAGAAGCATATTACAACAAGCCACCCCTCTTTTTTTGGGTCGTAGCCTTACTAAGCAAGGTCGCAGGAGAGGTAACAGAGGTAACAGCACGCCTACCTTCTGCATTTAGTGCCATAGGGACGGTGCTAGTCACCTACTTCTTGGGCAAGAATCTCTTCGGCCCCAGGGCAGGCTTACTAGCGGCACTAATGTTGGCCTGTTCTCCCAAATTTCACGTCTTCGCACGAGTGGCACGCTTAGACGCCATGTATACCTTTTTCATCACCTGCGCCCTGGCATCATTTTATTATGGATACACACACAAGCAAAGGATATACCTGCTCCTTTCTGGTTTCGCAATGGGACTTGCGGCTTTAACCAAGGGACCCCTAAGCCTTCCTTTTCCAGCAGCTAGTATCTTTTTATATCTTGCGTACAGCCGTGACCTGAGGTTCCTACTCCGTAAGGACTTTTTTTTGAGTGTTATTCTTCTCCTTATACCCTTGCTTGCCTGGACCGTTCCTGCTTATATAGAAGGGGGCAAGGATTATTCGAGCGGTTTCCTGTCAGAAAACATATCACGATATACAACTGGAAGGTCCAGAGAGCTGATAAGAGCTCTTGGATATATGGGGGATTTGTTTATTGGCCTTGCACCGTGGGCATTCTTCTTTCCCCTGATAGTTTATAACTATTTTTCTAGGAGAGATAAACGTGAGGAGATGGTATTCCCCCTTATCTGGGTAGCGGTCATATTTCTAGGTTTTTTTCTATGTTTGATAAGAAGAAGCTCATATATCCTCCCTAGCTATCCTGCCTTTTGCATCGTAATAGCACACTTCTTTGATACGCATATCCCGGAGGGTAAGTTAATGAAGTGGCCAGACGTAAGGACCTTTGGCTTATGCTTAATCGCTATTCTAATTGGACTTATTACAGGTAAGATAGCAAATAATCCTACCGTTGGGACCAACTATATCATAGCTGTCACATTCATTAGCATCGCTTTTTTTGCCACGCTGGTAATTTTAAGTATTCGGAGCAATTCGTTTTATCCCTTTTTTTTATCCTGTCTCATTTCCCTTAGCATTTGTGCCATTTCACAGGTTTTTTACTTCTTGCCCAGTATAAGCTACCTATTGTCAACCAGAGACTTATGTAAAGAAGTAAACGGCTTGGTGGATAACGGTGCCAGACTTTACATTTATAGAGAATCAAACAGTCGTTATAGCTTTTACACAAACAATAAAATAAGTATTATTGGCAACAAGGACGATTTGATGCGACTTCTCAATTCCTCAGAAAGAAGTTACTGCATTATTAGGTTAAAAGACTACAAATCCCTGAACAAAAATTTTTCCTCATTACATGCAATAGAATTAGGGTCTGACAATAGGTATCTTTTACTCTTTAACTAGAAGTAAAAGGGCAGTAATGAGGGAACACTTCTTGGGTAAAAACTATAAAGAAGGTTGGCACCCCCAGCAGGACTCAAACCTGCGACCTCTGGCTCCGGAGGCCAGCGCTCTATTCAACTGAGCTATGGGGGCCCATTATTTAATAAATTTAAGCCTTCTAGCGAATTTGTAAAGCCAGGACACTAACAAGTCAAGACCCCCCACCATACTTAAAATAGTGGCTAAAAATCGCATGGATGGGTATACTAATATCTTCATTTGTTCGTATATCTTCTAATAAATAGAGACCGAGGTCAAGTAATATGAAACCCTGGCTTATCTTTAGTTTACTAACCCTTTTCTTCTGGAGTATATGGTCTCCTTTGATTAGTTTCTCCACCCATGTTGTGAAGAACCCCTTCAGGGTAATAGTATTCGAGTCTGTAGGATTTCTTGCAGCCCTGTTGCCTCTGCTTTTGTTTGTACGCCTAGGGGCAGAGCAGCCCTCTCAAAAGGCCGACGCCTTAGCCTTTGGGGCTGGGTTCTTTGCAGCCTTTGGCACTCTGACAATAATCTACGCTTTCAAGGCGGGAGGTAAGCCTGAGATTGTTGCCCCCCTGGTCTCTCTTAGCCCGGCCCTTACTGTCTTGTGGATGTGGTGGTTCTTTAGTGCTCAGTTAAACTATACACAAATCCTTGGGATAACCCTGGCCATTATAGCAGGCATAATACTAGCCAGATAACGTGAGGCTCCTCCTTCGGCGAACTTGTCAGCTTGAATGTGGCCTAACCCCTTTCTTCATTGCCCTCAAAGCGGCCTTTGAAATAGTCTTGGGATAGCAAAGAAAATCGGGAACGGGCGACATTCTACCACAGCTAACGCAAGCATATTTTATCTTATTGGCGATATTTTCACACAATTGACCAGGACTGTCCTTAGGCTCCCCTTTATACCTGCAGGCGGTGCGCCTTTCAAGTTTTACGGGGTTACAAAGATGTCCTCTTTCTGTGGAAGTTACGCTACAGGTACTACAAATAAAGCCTTCAGAAACCTGGGCCATTATTGCTTCCGCTTTTTAAGCCAAGAAAAATCAAAAACCTTCTTTATAACTATTAGTTTTTGAACGCTGCCGCTAGTTAGAAAATAACCGCCTCTTAACGCCCCTTTGCTTTTATCTTGGCGGGCTTCTTCGCAGCCTTGGGAATGGGCTGGGGATTGCAAAGAAAGTTACGACCTGTCGCTACCCTACCGCAGTTACCACAAGTATACTTTATCTTAGCTACGATTGGTTCACACACATGGCGAGGATTATCCGCCAACCTTCCACAGTATCTGCAGACTGTGACCTTTTCAGCCTTCACAGGATTACATAGATGCCCTTTTCCTGTAGCGGCAACACCACAGGTACTACAAACATAGGTGTTAGCTGTCTTAGCCATTTTCGCCTTCCCTTTCTAATCTAAAGATAGATACATTAAATAAGACCTCTACAAAATACGCAAGCCGCTTCAAACGTACTAGTCATTGCGAGGGGCCCAGTCTCGAAGTCACGCCAAAGGCGGATTCGCCTCTGGCGAACAATCCCCTTTCCTTCAAAGAGATTGCTTCGCTCCGCTCGCAATGACAGATTCTCCTCCGCTTCATAAGAATCAGGATGAACCGTGGGGTTGCTGGCAACTTTCGCAGGCATTTCTAAACGTCATATACTATATTTTCTCTTGTTTGCCTAGCTTATCAAGAAATTTTTGGAAAAAATTGCCACTTTTAAGATGTTGCCCTAAAAATTAACACATTGACTTTTGGTGCTATTTGGGTTAATTTTAGTTCAGTTTTCAAAGGGAAGAAATGGAGCTAACCAGACGCCATTTCCTTAAGCTCAGCGCCACTGGGGCCTTCTTATCCGGTCTTGGGTTTGACCTAAGGCCAGCCATGGCCGAGGTCAAAGGGCTTAAGATTTCTCGTACCACTGAGACCCAAAGCACCTGTCCTTACTGCTCAGTAAGCTGCGGGGTAATTATTCACACAATGGGAGATAGGGCTGCTAATGTTACCCCCACCGTTGTGCACGTCGAAGGAAACCCTGACCACCCCATAAACCAGGGAACCCTTTGTCCCAAAGGGGCGTCACTAAAACAATACGTTGTCAATGACCGCCGTCTAACTAAACCCCTTTACCGTTCCCCTGGGTCTACCCACTGGCACGAGGTAGATTGGGATTTCGCCCTAACTGAGATTGCACGCCACATTAAAGACACGAGGGACAAGACATTCCAATCCAGGGATGAAGAGGGTAGGATAGTCAACCGTACCATGGGGATGGCGGGTATCGGAGGCTGTACCGACACCGGTGAAATGAATTTTCTCCTCGTAAAGACCATGCGGGCCCTTGGAGTGGTATATCTAGACCAGCAGAGCCGTCTCTGACATTCTCCCACGGTCGCCAGTCTGGCGCCCACCTTCGGCCGAGGGGCAATGACAAATGGATGGGTTGATATTCGCAACTCAGATGTGATTCTGGCAATGGGTGGTAATCCTGCAGAGAACCACCCCTGTGGCTTCAAGTGGGTGATTGATGCCAAGAAAAATAGAGGGGCAAAACTAGTATGTGTAGACCCGAGATTTAACAGGACAGCGGCCGTTTCCGATTGCTACGTACAAATAAGGGCTGGTTCAGATCTAGCCTTCCTGGGCGGACTTATAAATTATACCCTCTCTAAGGGCCTCTATCATGAGGAATACGTCAGGCTGTTTACCAATGGCCCTTTCCTTATAAAGGAGGGGTTCTCCTTCAAGGATGGTCTTTTCTCCGGTTTTAACCACAACACACATACCTATGACAAAAGCACCTGGCAGTATGAACAAGATGAAAAGGGCTACGTCAGACAAGGCCCTACCATGCAAGACCCAAGATGCGTCCTCCAGCTTCTAAAAAAACATTTCGAGAGATATACACCTGAATTAGTTTCACAAATTACTGGTGCATCCGTGAAGGATTTTCTCAGGGTAGCAGAGATTGTATGTTCCACAGGTACCCCCGATAAGGCTGGTACCATCATGTATGCCCTGGGCTGGAACCACCATACCTTCTCTGTACAGATTTTACGTGCCGCTGCCATATTACAACTACTTCTGGGAAATATTGGCAGACCGGGCGGAGGACTCAACGCCCTGCGAGGGCACTCTAACATACAGGGTGGGACAGACCATGGCGTGTCTTATGAGAAACTTCCAGGGTATCTTAAGATTCCTTCCGTGCAGCATCAGAACCTCAAAGACTACCTGAAAGCAAATACCCCAAGGACCCTCATCCCTACCTCCATGAATTACTGGGGAAATTATCCGAAATTCTTTGTCAGTTTCATGAAATGTATGTTTGGTAGGTACGCTAATAAAGAAAATGATTTCTGTTATGACTACCTCCCTAAGATAGAAAGAGATTATAGCTGGGTGAACATGTTTGATGATATGTATCAAGGTAAGTTGGAGGGCATGCTCTGTTTTGGTATAAACCCAGTGGCCAATGGGCCTCATTCTAACAAGATGCTAGCCGCCCTTTCTAAGCTCAAATGGCTGGTGGTAGCAGAATGCTTTGAGACAGAAACGGCACAATTCTGGAAGGCCCCGGGCATAGACCCCACTACAATTAACACCGAGGTGTTCCTCCTGCCAGCGGCCAATTTTGCAGAAAAGGATGGCTCCTTTACCAATTCAGCCCGATGGGTACAGTGGAAATGGAAGGCCCTGGACCCCCCTGGAGAGGCTAAGGCTGACCAGGAAATCCTTGCCAGTATTTTCCTGAAAGTGAGGAAATTATACGAGCAAGTTCCTGGCACATTCCCAGAGCCTATACTACATCTCCACTGGCCTTATAATAATCCTACTAATCCTCTTTTAGAGGAGGTGGCCAAAGAAATTAACGGGCAGGCTTTAGAAGACCTAAAGGATGAAAATGGAAAGATTATCCTGAGGAAGGGACACCAACTTTCCTCCTACGACCAGCTTAAGGACGATGGTTCTACAGCCTGCGGGAACTGGATATACTGCGGCTGTTTCACCGAGGAAGGTAACATGATGGCCAGGAGAGGCCTAAAAGACCCCACCGGGCTCGGAATGTACCCTGAGTGGACGTGGAGCTGGCCTGCTAACCGGCGAATTATGTATAACCGTGCCTCTTGTGACGCACAGGGGCGCCCCTGGGACCCTACCAGGGCCGGTATATGTTGGAACGGAGAGAGGTGGGTGGGTGATATACCTGATTATAAGCACGATTGCCCGCCAGAGGCCGGTCTTGGTGCATTCATATGGCTTCCTGAGGGGGCAGGAAAAATTTTTGCCTCAGATCTTGCGGAGGGCCCATTCCCAGAACATTATGAACCTATAGAATCTCCAGTGAAGAATATACTTCACCCAGGTGTAAGCACAAACCCACTTGCCAAAACATTCAAGTCAGATATGGATAAATATGGGACACCTGACGAGTATCCCATAGTCTGCACCACATATAGGTTGACAGAACATTTCCATTTCTGGACCAAACACATAACGGTCAACTCAGAACTACAACCTGAATTCTTTGTGGAGATACCTGAAGGCCTGGCGGAAGAACTGGGTATAAAGAACCAACAGGAGATTAGGGTCTCCTCTATACGGGGTAGCGTCCAGGGCAAGGCCCATGTAACAAAGAGGATAAAGCCGATGGAAGTAAATGGGAAAAAGGTCTGGCAGATAGGCATCCCTATACATTGGGGTTTTGCCGGAAGGGTTAAAGGTCCCCTGGCCAATTTTCTCACCCCTACGGCCTTAGACCCCAATTGCTCAATCCCTGAGTACAAGGGTTTCCTGGTGAAGGTGGAAAAGGTATAAATATGGCCCTAGAGCTAAAAGCTATTTCTGCCACCAACTATCCTACCCTGGGAATCAAGGAGACAGAAAGGGTCTGTAAACTCATAGATGTCTCCGTCTGCATAGGCTGTAAGGCCTGTGAGGTGGCCTGTCAGGAATGGAATGACACCCCTGTGGAGGAGACCTATCCTTATACGGGGAGTTATCAGACCATGCCTGAACTGGCTTACAACTTCTGGAACCTGATAAAATTCAGAGAAGTAGAACTGGGTGGGAGCTTTGGCTGGACAATGGCAAAGTACCAGTGCATGCACTGCGCGGATCCGGGTTGTCTAAGGGCATGTCCCGCCCCAGGGGCTATAGTCCAATACACTAATGGTATTGTAGACTTTGTACAGGAGAACTGCATAGGCTGCCAGTTCTGTGTAACGGGCTGCCCTTTCGATGTCCCAAGGCTTAGCCCCAAGAGCCAGAAAGTGTATAAATGCACCTTGTGTTCAGACAGGGTAGCGGCGGGATTAGAACCGGCCTGCATAAAGGCCTGCCCTACAGGTTGTCTACAGTTCGGTACTAAAAAACAGATGTTGGAAAAAGCCATGAAAAGGGTGAGGCAACTAAAGGCTCAAGGCTTTAGCCAGGCAGCTATTTACGACCCCCCTGGAGTCCTTGGAACCCATGCTATATATGTATTGCCCCATGGGGATAGACCTGAGGACTACGGCCTCCCTAGAGACCCCAGTGTTCCATGGATTGTTTCCCTCTGGAAGGGGCCACTAAAGACTGTGGGAAATGTAGTACTCTTGGGTGGTATTCTCACCGCCGCGTTGCATTATCTTAAATTTGGTCCTATGCGGGCAGAAGAAAAAACCCGTGGTTAGGGAAACACAGCAAGTTATGAAACCAAAGAGACAAAAAAAGAGTGTTGTAAAAGAAACTGAAGCAGTACTTGTATCCAGTGCGGAGATAGAAAGGTATAATCTCAGAGAACGGTTGGTTCACTGGACTGTAGCTATATCCTTCCTTTACCTATTACTCTCAGGCCTTGCTCTGTATTCTCCGAGGCTTGGCACGTGGCTTTACCCGCTACTTGGCGGCGGAACAAATATAAGAATATGGCACCCTTATGCGGGTGTGCTTTTCGCCCTTGCTGTCACTATCATGACCATCTCCTGGCGGAGGTGTCTATGGATGTATCCAGAGGATTGGGAGTGGATGCGATATTCATGGAAGTACATAACACATAAGGAAGGGGTGCCAGAGGCGGGGCGCTTCAATGCGGGGCAAAAGCTCCTATTCTGGGTACTGGCCTTTAGCGGCCTTATACTGCTTTTGTCTGGAATAGTCCTGTGGTTTAGAGAGAAGTTTTCTCGGGAGCTCTGGCTGGCAAGCATATTGGCCCATGAAATCTTTGCAATTGTTGCCATGGGAGCCATAATTGTCCATATGTACATGGGACTTTTTGCATCGCCTGGGTCGCTAAGGGCGATGGTGGAGGGTAAAGTCACTGAGGCATGGGCCAAGGCCCACCACGCCAGGTGGTACAAGAGAGTAATGGGTATATCATGACTGTCCTGTATGGTGAAACAATAAGCCTTCCTTCCTGGGATTCAAAGATAGAACGCTGCAAGGTGCTTGCCCATCGTTATACCTTCGCCAGCGAGATACTGATTTTTTACCATAAAATCCTTTCCTTTCAAAAAGGGCTGTATGATAAAGTAAAAGGAAATAAAGGAGTTTTTACTCTGAATAGGAAGCCGGGGGCCCCTGAGCGTGGCTTAGAGTGTAGGCTAGACATGCGTGTACTTAAAAAAGGCGTGGAGATACTTTTCCCTCTTGCTCCGTCCCTTCTTCTTATTGCGAGTGAAGGCCCTCCGCTCCTGGCTGCTATGAGTAAAGAGGTCTCCCATTGGGGCCCGATGGGTTGGGAGGCCGTAATAGAGGACTACCGGCTGGCTAAACATAGAGAACAACCGCTCTTCTTTTTCCCCAGGGTATTACTGCAACCCTACTTGCAGTATGTCTTGGATAGGCTTATAAAAAGTAGGGAAAGGACGCCGCCAGAGGACAGACACGCAGGTCTGTCCCTACCTCGCTGTCCCTTCTGTGGGCACAGCCCCCAGACAGGATATCTACGTCCAGTGGATAATGCCTCACAGCGGTTTTTGATATGTGCCCTTTGTCAAGGAGAATGGCAATACAAAAGGCTGGCCTGTCCTGGCTGCGGCGAATCTAATGAAACAAAACTCTCTTGTTTTGTGGCGGAGGGCTGCCCTGCAGTAAGGCTGGACGTATGTGAAACCTGCGGACGGTATATTAAAACCGTAGACCTGGGTAAAGACCCTGAAGCCGTGCCAGTGGTGGACGAACTAGCCACCGCCCCACTAGACCTGTGGGCAAGAGAGCAGGGATATGAAAAACTGGAACTAAATCTGGCAGGGATATAAAATAAACCTCTTAAAAGTGCCTCTTCAAATTCATTCCCCTTAATGGATAAGACTAACAGAGTTTCCTCCCCCTTGATGGGGGAGCGTAGGGAAGGGGTGATTAAGATGTAGCGTGCGACCTTGTGTTGCACGCTGGAAGGGTAGTCAACGTGCCAGACAAGCTGGCACGCCACATCTTACCCTTCCCCTACCCCCTCCCATCAAGGGAGGGGGATTATATTAGTCTCAGCTGTATATCTAGTTGGAACGATTAAAAGATATGTAAACTTTTGCAGAGTTCTTAAAAAATCGATAAAATACCTTTTATGAAATACGAAACTCGTTGGAATATTCCGTTAGCTTTCCTTTATCTTTTTTTGTTTTTGGGTGCAAGCGACCCTCAGGCCATCATCATGGAAAAACTCACGGCTCTGGAGGAGACCCTGCATGAACTGGCTCAGAGGCTTGAACGCCTGGAAAAAAGGGTAACAAACCTGGAAAAGGGCACCACTGCACAGGCTCCCAAGCCTTCTAAAGCACCTTCACCAACGCCAAAAAAGATGCCTACTACCATTGATCTCGGGGGAGGTCTTTCAGTTGTAAATCTCAATTTCAAACCAGCCTTTAATGACACAGTCTTTACTGGAGAGCTAGAAAACGGCAGCTCAAGAGATTTTCAGTTTGTACTTTTTAATGTAGATGTACTTGATTCAAGCGGCAAGGTGCTTGGGACCAGCCCCGCTTACGTAATGGATATTCCCATGGGGTCGAGTAGGCCCTTTGAAGTTACCATCTACGGGGTGAATGCTAAAGATATTGGCCGCTACGTAATAAAGTACGTTAAGGGTTCTTAAGATACCATTATTAGGCATGGCTTTTTAAAGTACTGGTGACAGTTCCTTTAAGAGGGGGTTTGGACTGGCTCTTCAAGGCCATAAAGTTCTATCTTTTTATAGAGCAGGGGACGGCTTATGCCAAGAATTTCAGCCACCTTACTCTTATTGCCACCAGCCTCCTTTAAAGCGTTAGCAATAAGGTCCTTTTCGAGTGAATGGACGACTTCGTATAATTTTCCAGCACGCTTATACTGGGGGGTGGTTCGAACCATTTGTGATAACAATTCTGGAGGCAGGAAGTCCTCTGTGATGATAGAGTCGTTTTCTGTCCATGTTACAAGCCTTTCTATGACGTTTTGTAGCTCCCTGATATTGCCTGGCCAGTCATAGCTTTCAAGAATGCGCATGCACTCTGCAGATACACCTTGTATTCGTTTTTTTATCTCGTTGGAGCTCTTCGTCAGGAAGCGCTCTACAAGCAAGGGGATGTCGCCCCTTCTTTCCCTGAGGGGTGGTAGATGGATAGAGATGGAGTTAAGACGATAGAAGAGGTCTTCCCGGAAGTTATTCTTTTTAATCTCATCAGCAAGGTTTTTATTAGTAGCGGCCAGAATCCTGACGTCCACTTTTATAGGTTCGGTCCCCCCTACCCTCTGGACCTCCTTTTCCTGAAGGACCCTGAGTATCTTGGACTGGGCAGCCGTACTTAGGTCTCCTATCTCATCAAGGAAGATACTGCCCTGGTTGGCCGCCTCAAAGAGGCCTACCTTCCTCTGGGTGGCTCCTGTAAAGGACCCCTTTTCGTGGCCGAAGAGTTCACTCTCTATCAGCTCCCTGGGTATGGCGGCACAGTTAAGGGTAATAAAGGGCTTGCTGGCCCTTGGGCTATTGTAATGTATCGCCTTTGCCAGAAGTTCTTTACCTGTACCGCTCTCCCCAGTAATGAGCACAGCGTAGGGGACACTGCTGGCCTTCTGGGCCTGGGAAATGACCTCTTTCATTTTCGGGTCTCTAGTACATATATCCTCAAAGCGCGCCTTCTTGCCCAGTTCCTCCCTGAGGCAAATGTTCTCCTTTTCTCTTACCTCCACTTCAGTATGGAGTTTAATGGCATTCAAGGT
>JAHFOV010000077.1 GCA_023261505.1 Planctomycetota bacterium | reverse complement strand
GATGGGTCCTCTGGCACTTGCAGATTTTATCGGCCTGGATACATGTCTCTCTATCCTTGAGACCCTCCACAGGGAGTTTGGCGACGCAAAGTACAAGCCGTGTCCACTTCTTAGAAGGTACGTGGAGGCAGGCTGGCTGGGAAAGAAGTCAGGTAAAGGGTTTTATACTTATTGAAAGGCCGGGGTGGCATGCTGCTGGGCCACTCCTACTATCCTGTGAATATCATCGTCTGCGTAAAACAGGTACCTTCCACAGAAACGACCCCGAGGCCCCGCCCCGAACCTCCCTTTATTGATACAGGGGGGCTAACATGGGTCGTAAATCCCTTTGACGAGTACGCAATAGAGGAGGCCATCAGGATAAAGGAACGCCGGGGGAGAGGGGAGATAACGGTAGTTAGTTTTGGCCCAACGTTGGCAAGGGAGGTCCTCCTGGGCGCCCTCGCCATGGGAGCCGACAAGGCCCTACATATACTGGGTGAAACCCATCTTGGGATAGATTCCTATGCCATTGCTTTTCTTCTAGCTCAGGCAATAAAGGGGCGCCCTTTTGATATAATCCTATGCGGGAAAGAGGCGGTGGACGACCAGAATGGAGCGGTAGGGATTGAATTAGCCGAACTCCTTAACATACCGCATGTCCCAGTGATAACTAAATTAGAAATAGACGCAACAGGAATGGCCACAGCCAACAGGCAGATAGAGGGAGGCACAGAAATCCTGGAGTGTCCACTACCTGCACTTTTTACCTGCCAAAAGGGCCTTAACTTGCCCAGGTACCCCTCACTTCCAGGCATAATGAGGGCAAAGAAGAAGCCCTATGAAATAGTCTCTGCCACAGACCTTTCCCCACAGAAAATATCTAAGTCGGAAGTACGAGTTTCAGTGAAGGATTTATCTTTCTTACCCTCAAGAAAGGCTGGCAGGAAACTCCAGGCCAGCGCAGCGGAGATGGTTGAAGAACTGATGAAATTTCTACATGAGGAAACAAAAATAATCTGATGGGTGAGATTCTTGTCTTCCTGGAGCAGAGAGAGGGACAATTAAAACAATCCTCTTTTGAGGCGATGGGTGCTGGAAGACGGCTGGCAGAAAAGGTTGGGTCCACCTCAGGCGGATTAAACGCAATACTTATAGGAAATAATATAAAAAATCTGGCTGAAACTGTAAGCCGCTATGGCGCCCAGAAGGTACTGCTGGCAGACCACCCCTCCCTGCAAAAATACAACAACAGACTGTACACACATATATTGGCCCGGGAGGCTCAGAAGAGAGAAACAATAGCAGTCCTCTTTTCTGCTACCGCTATGGGTAGGGACATGGCACCCAGGCTTGCAGCCAGACTAGGCGGGCCACTCCTAACAGAATGTATCAGCTTAAATATCGCTGACGGGTTCTTGGAGGCTACACGCCTTGTATATGCAGGAAGGCTGGTGGCTACAGTAAAAAGCACTGTATCCAAATTTCAAGTAGCAACCTTAAGGCCCAATATTTTTACTCCAGCACAGCCTGTAAGTAGGGGCGTATTGCAATACGCCCCTGCAGAGGTCGAAATACTGGATGTCTCCACTGTTCCTACCGAGCCTTTTACAGTCCTTAAGGACATAATCTACACAACCGGTGTAGGGGCACGTTGCAACGTGCCCCTACCAGACATCGCAGAGGCCAGGGTAGTAGTGGCAGGGGGCAGGGGAATGGGAGGTGCAGAATATTTTAAGATTTTAGAAGAACTGGCAGACCTCCTGGGTGGCGTGGTGGGTGCCTCAAGGGCGGCCGTGGATGCAGGCTGGAAACCCCAGGATCTGCAAGTGGGTCTAACGGGCAAGACCATAGCCCCTGAACTATACATCGCATGCGGTATCTCAGGTTCGGCACAACACCTGGCGGGGATAATAACGGCCAGGCACATCGTAGCCATTAATAAAGACCCCGAGGCCCCAATCTTCAGCGTGGCAGATTTGGGGCTGGTTGGAGATTTGTTTGAGATAGTTCCGGAATTAATAAAGCGCCTGAGGACAGCAGGGAATAGAAAGTAGACAGTAGACAGAATCCAGTAGTCAGTGTTCTGAATTCAATATTCTGCATTTGGAATGTTGGAGTCCCCGCCTGAGGCGGATTTTCAACATTGATCCGCCTAAGGCGGACGATGGAATATTTACCATCCGCCTGAGGCGGACTTAGGCCGACTGGACTCCCTAATAGTGAATCCCAGAAATATTCTTGACAACGCCATTCGTAGATGGTAGATTTTTTGCTCAAATTTTCTTTGTAAAGTCCAGTTTATCTTGCACGCTCAACGTGCCGACAGTTGGCACGATGTAAATAATTCTAAGGAAAGGCACCTGTGCAGGCAACAACTACAGCAGCTACTCCACGTTCCACCGCTTTATATTTTGCTCTTTATGCCATTGCCGCCGTTTTTGGTGCCTTCCTTGCCCTGAAGTTTGAGGCCCTGGAGCAGCTCCCACCTCATGTCCTGGTAGCTGGGATAATCTTTATTAGCACTTATGGGGCAATCCTGTCGGAAAGGATTCACCGCACCATTGCCGCAATTACTGGCGCAGTTGTCATGCTCATGGCAGGCCATTTCCTTGGCTTCTACTCCCAGACAGATGCCGTCCAGACCATAGACTGGCATACCATTGGCCTCCTTGTGGCCTTCATGACTATGGTGGGTATGCTACAGAAGACCGGCTTCTTTGAATATCTCGGTATTATCACCTCCAAGAAGACCATGGGAGATCCCTGGCGCCTTACGGTGTTTCTGGGGACGATTGTCACAATACTCTCAAGCATGGTCAATAACGTTACCTGTATGGTGGTACTTGCCCCTGTAATAGTAGCCACCTCTGAGATTCTTGGGCTAAACCCTGTCCCCATGCTTATGGCCACGGTGCTGCTTTCAGGGATAGGGGGGGTTGCCACCCTGGTGGGAGACCCACCCAACATGATGATTGGCTCTGCCGCGGGGATAACTTTTAACGGATTCCTTTTCCACCTTGGCCTGCCTGTAGTGGCGGCCTGGGCTGTCACCCTGCTCGTCATTAGGGTGGTCATGAGGAAGGAGATGGCCATAAAACCTAAGAATATGGAAGGCTTGCTGAAGATGGACGAGAGTGCAGCCATACGCGACCGTCAGGGCTTAAGGAGGATACTCGTTGCCCTGGGGCTTGTGCTATTACTCTTCTTCTTCCAGGAAAAGCTCGGGCTCTTGCCCTCAAGCATCTCCATAATGGGGCTTGCCCTGGCCCTGGTATGGGTGAGACCTAATCCGGATGAAATCCTTAAGGAGGTAGATTGGAGTATCCTCTTATTTTTCATCTCCCTTTTTGTATGCGTGGGTGGGGTGGAAAAGGCGGGCATACTCAATATGGTGGCCGAGAAGATAGCCGCCCACGCCCACACTAATCTCATGTTCACCTGTGCCCTGATTTTCTGGGTGTCCGCCATAAGCTCGGCTATTGTGGACAACATACCCTTCACCATAGCCATGATTCCCGTGATACAATACATTGCGGCCCAAGGCATAAATCCCTGGCCCCTGTGGTGGGCCCTGGCTATGGGAGTGGGCTTCGGGGGCAATGGATCCCCTATAGGCGCCGCACCCAATATAATCACCATTTCAATAAGCGAAAAGACTAAGTACCCCATAACCTTGAAGGTATGGCTACTATCTGGCACCACTACCATGATAGCCACTTGCATAGCAGGCCTTGCAATAGAGATGGTGTTCTTCAAATTCTTTTCTACGCATTAGACCCACTAGAAACAGGCTGGTTACACAAAAGCCTTTTAAAATGCTAATCCTGTAAACGGGTCTCTAATCTAAAGCGGCTAGAAGGTATTTTAGGAAAGCAACAACCTCTTTTGGGTTTTTTACGTAGTAGGAGGCCAGAGAGTTTCTTTTATAGCCCACCCTGATAGCAATGTCTCTCTTTCCCATAACGCGGAACGCATCCTCATCGGTCCTACCATCCCCAATATAGATTTTTAGCATCTTCCTTTTACCCAGGTAGTGAGACAGTTTTAGTACGGCTCTTCCTTTATCCCAGTTTATATTGGGTCTTATCTCATAAACTTTTTTGTCGTGAGTTATTATGAATTTCTCGCTATGGTGATTAATCACAGACACAAATACTGCCCGCAGTTCTTTAGAAAATCTATTTGGAACATTGCGGTAATGGACGCTCAAGGTTAAGCCTTTATCTTCTAATAAGACTCCATTAATATGCCTGGTAGATTTCTTAAGTTCTGAGAGGATTTCCTTGAGGTAGGGTCTTAATCTCTCTGCCTTCGGATGGGCCCAACCTTTTCCTTCTAATGAGATTTCAAGGCCATGATTTGCAATATAAAAAAGCTCTTTTATAGCAATTAGCCTCTGGATATCTGTAAGGGACCTGCCGGTAGCGATACCGACTGAAAGCTTAGGGCTTCTTGAAAGCCTTTCCAGCAGTTGCCGCCCAGCAGGGGACAGGATGGCCAGGGATGGCCTTTTACGGATGGGGACGAGAGTACCATCATAGTCCAGGAAAAGGAGAATCTTAGAATAATGTTTTAATCGTTGCTCTACTTCTGGTAGATTCAAGAAGAGGTATTTCAAAGATATATAAAGTCACCCTCTTTTTCCAGGCTTAGCATAAGCAGTAGATAGTCCCTTATGTGCCTGGTAACAAGGAAATTCTGCCTTATATGCTCCCTTCCGTTCGTACCCAATTTTTTGGCATGTTCCGGGTTTTGCAAGAGTTGTTTTACAAAACCGGCAGTTCCTTCCACGGTGTGGGATAAAAGACCCGTATAATTATGTACTACTTGAAGTGGAATTCCCCCCACCGCCGAGGCCACAACAGGTTTTTCTTTCCAGAGGGCCTCGGCCACTGTAAGACCAAAACCCTCTCTTAGACTCTTTTGGAGTATAACATTAGAAGCCCTTTGGAGGGCATTAATATCTTTATCAGAGGCAGGTGGTAAGAGTAGGACATGGATATCTGGGTCATCTTTTGATTCCTCCCTTACCATTTCCAGTATCTTTTGGCCTTCTGGGTCATCGGTTGCTCCCCCGCCCGCTAGAACTAGCTGGCAGTCCACTCTTTTCTTTACAAGCCTGTATACCTTGATTACGCCCAGTGGGTCCTTCTGATAATCAAAGCGTGAGATTTGAGTAATAATGGGGCGGTCTTTATCAATTTGAAACCTTTCAAGAACCCGGTTTATAAACTCCTGGTCCAGGTACTTGTTTTTGTCACTCACAGGGTCAATGGAAGGGCTTATGATTACCTGTCTGCAAGGAAGGTCTTTCGAGAAGGCCATGGTGGAAAAGATTGCTGCATCATAATCTTTGATGTATCCAGCAAGATAGTTCCATAAGGAAGACTCAGCCGATGCAGAGTCTATGTGGCATCTCCATACCCATTTCCTCCCTACCTCGGCCTTTTTCTTTATTAGTGTTACAGGTTGAGGGTCATGGATAAAAATAAAGTCACCACTAAAATTTATTTCCTTGAGGTTAAAATCTCCCACCTCTTCAAAATATTCTATGTCTTCTTTCGTTAGCTTCTCCATTCTCCCATGCAGCATATTGTGAAATTTTTTTGTTATTACAAAAAATTCCTCATCGCCCTTTATTACATCCCACCTGGCTTCTACCCCCAGGTCTCTAAACAAGGGAATTAACCTGTTCAAGATTTCTGCCACCCCGCCCCCTACAGCGGTAGAATTTACATGCTGCATGACCCTACCTTTAAGATGACCCGCCAGAAGAAACAGCTCTTCTACAACAGATTTTCCTACGACAGGTTCGTACTCACCAAGCTTAGCCATGCAACTTTTTTACTATCAGCAGACACATCTTTTGCCGTAGTCCTTCCATAGTATTAGTGTAGGGGTCAAGGTTCGAGATTTTTACGGCCAACTCGTACTCCTCTAGTTCCCCTTTTAGCCACAAGGAGAAGTCGTTTTCCCCTCGGCCCAATCGCAGCCTGGAATCAAACATGTGAAAATAGAGGGAGTGTATACTAATCTTTTTCATTGCCTCAAGGAATTCTTCCAGTGTCCAGACCTCTATCCCAAGGGGTAGAACAAATGTTATGGATTTGGCAAAATGGAATTCATATCCGGAAAGGACCGACCACTTCATGGATTCGGGATTAGTTGCTAAATACCCTTCAATTATTTCTATCAGAGCGGACCTTAATTCCTCTAAATTTTTGAAGTCAAGGATATCCAGGGAGAAAAGTTTTTCTGCAAGGAGCTTATCCCCGAGTATTCCTCTGGCCCAGTAGGCAAAGTCATTTGGCGGTTCAGGGGATAAAAAATGATGTTGGCGGAGGTAACGGTGGGTATGGAAGTAGATGGAGGAGGAAGGAACTTCTTTGAGGAACCCTAAGAGTTCCTGAAGATTTTTTGCTTTCTTGCCCAAAGCCTCCACCAGGTCAAGCTTTGTGTAAAAAAGAAAGGAACTTTGGGCCTTTTTTCTATTGCCCATAATAGCTTATGCCAGCTTTTTCAACTCACCGATTATCTTACCGGCCCAGCGGTAGACGTTGTTTTCTTTAATTACTTCTCTCATCTTTTCCATCCTTTTTGCCTTCTCTTCGGCCGGCATCTCGAGGGACTGTTTTATGGTGTCAGCAAAATTGTCAGTCGCAAATGGGTTAATTAGTAAGGCATCAATAAGTTCACGAGCAGAGCCTGTAAATCTGCTTAATATCAGAACTCCATTGTTGTCAAATCTTGAGGCCACAAACTCTTTTGCCACCAAGTTCATCCCATCGTGAAGGGAACTAACTATGCAAACATCTGCCATGCGGTAGTAACTTATCAAATCTTTGGGTCCAAAGTGGGACTTTTGTAATATAATGGGCTGCCAGTCTCTAGTATGATATTTCTCATTTATATCAATCATCAGATGGTAAATCTCATCGTTCCATTCCTTATAACTTTTGATACGGATTCTAGAAATAGCCCCAAGCTGTATGAATGTGAAATGCCCGAGGTATTCGGGGTATCTTTCAAAGAACCTATCCAGTGCCCCAAATCTTTCTACGATACCTTTTGTATAATCAATTCTATCAACCCCTACTCCTACTAACCTATTTTTTAGCCGCAGGATACGCTTTATCTTTTTAATTTCCTCATCGCACCCAGGGTCTTGAGCAATTTGGTTTATTTTTTCGAAATCTACGCTTATAGGAAAGGGGCGTACAAGTGTTTCTTTACCTTCACGTATCACAGAAAATCTTTCATAATCAATCTTTGCCTCTATTGTCCGTTCAATGGTATCAAGAAAATTCTGGCAGTGATAACGGATTTGAAAGCATAAAAGATCATTTCCTAAAAGACCACGCAGAATTTCCTCTCCCCAGGGGCACACCCTGAAAGCCTCTCGATTTGGCCACGGGATATGCCAGAATTGCGCAACTGTAATATCTGGCCGTTTTTCTTTAAGAATCTTTGAAAGGAGGCAGAAATGGTAGTCTTGAACGAATACAAACCCAGCACCGTCGCCAATCTCCCTGAGCACTGACTCTGCAAATTTTTCATTAACCTTGCGATACACAGTCCAGTCAGCTTCGTTAAAAATGGGCCTTACAAAGGCAATATGGCATAAGGGCCAAAGCCCCTCGTTTGAAAAACCGTAATAGTAGGCCTCTTCTTCTTCCTTAGTTAACCAAACCCTCCTTAAAGTGTAGGCAGGTCCCTCTGGCGGCACCTGAACTCTATCATTAGAGTCCACTACTTCCTTATCGGCATCCCCCGAGCCGTGGGCAACCCATATACCACCGCAGGCCCGCAGCACAGGATCCAACGCTGTAACTACACCACTTGGTGGTGTTACGCACCTTATCTCATCCCCCTGAAAGACGTGTAAGTAAGGTTCCCTATTAGATACGACAATAAATTTTCGGTCACCTATCTTTGCCCTGACAACTTCTTTTAAACTTTCCTTGTCCCATACCATTTTTAATCCCAACCTCATTTTATATACTCCACTGCAGCAGGGGATGTCAACTCTTGAATATTTTTACTTTGCCCTTTGCTTGCTTCGCCAAAAGCGGCTTTGCAAAGATATGTTAATAAGAGACACCTATAACCAATACAAAACTTATTATGCCGAACATTTAGGAAGTTCGGTCACTAGCGATTTTGTCGAAGGCATGACACTACTTACCCTTGACAAAAATGACTCAGGATGTTACTTTACCGGAGCTCTAAGACTTAATTCAATTATTCTCAAAGGAGGTTGATTGGTTTCCCTTTCTAAAAAGAGTGGGCAAGAAAAAAAGGGAGAAACACCTCCAGGTTGCCTGGAGATAGAAATTTTTCCATTATCTCTTAGGGAGGGGAGCATGATAAATGTATTACTAGAAGCCTTACAGGAGATTGCAGGGCTGTTTATGACCTCTAACCTGGTACAGAAGCTTGCTGGTTTCTTTTTCTTAACGGCAAGCCTGCTCTCTGGTGTGGCCTTGCTTGTTACAATAATGTATCTTGCCTCCCCTGAGGGGTTTCAAAAGAGACTCAATAAGGTCTTGGTAGAAAAACCTGTAGTAGCGACCCCGCTCACAGAAAAGAAGGCTGAACGGCCAGAAAGTAGCGCTAAAGGAAAAAAGTCTGAAAAAGGCGCGGAGGCCGAATAATTTATTTATACCTATCACGGCCTCCAAGGCCGCAGGATACGGTTTGTGAGGTTCTTAAATCCTTCTTCCTTCATTATTCTTCTCTTTTTGGCCTCATGCAGTACCCCTAACGAGACAGCCTCTCCTGACAACTATAACCATTATCAGGGCATTAATTATTTTGAGAAGGACAGGTTAGCAGAGGCTGTAAAGGAATTTGAGAAGGCCCTGAAACTGTCTCCTAACTCTTACGAACTTCATCTCCATCTGGCCCTGGCTTACATGGGAATTGAAGAGCTAGATAAAGCTACCTCAGAATTAAACAAGGCTATAGAACTTAACCCCAATTCCCCAGAAGCATACAGTGCACTTGGGGAGGTATATCTCGAAAGGGGTAAGCCGGAGGAGTCTATTGCTTACCTAACTAAGGCCCTGAAACTGAATAACAGATATGCCGATGCCCACAATAACCTGGGTAATGCATACTGGAAACTGGGTATGCATGAGCAGGCTATTTCAGAGTATCAAGAGACAATAGAAATAAACCCTAATATGGCCACTGCCTACATAAACCTCGGAATTGCTTATAAAGAACTGGATAGACCAGAGGAGGCCCTCGATGTCCTCAAAACTGCCCTGGAGCTAAGCCCTCGCAGTCCAGAAGCCTTTCATAATATGGCCGACGTCTACTTCAAACAGGGAAAGTGGGAAGAGGCAGTTAACAATTACAAAAGGGCCCTGATATATTATCCAACTGAGGCCGCTAAACCTAAAGCGATGGCCTATGGATATCTGGGACTTGCCTATTATAAGGGTGGTATGAGAAATAAGGCCCTCTCGGGATTTAAAGAAGTTGCAGAATTGTCACCAACACAACCTTCAATTCTCCTGCAACAAAAGACCCTCTCTGCCTCTAGCGGACCACTCACACAAGACAAACTCGTAGAGACCTGCAAGTTTGCACGTGCCCTTTCTTCCCAGGCTAAGGTAAGAGAGGCCTCCTCCCTGTGGAAAGGTGTAGTAGAGGAATACCTGGAATTAAGGGTCTCCGGGGCATTGGGTCTTGATGAATCCATCTTCAAGGAGGCCCTCAATTCTATAAAACTCTCTCCCACAGAGATAGAGTCAACCGAACATCACCTAAGGATGGGTAAGGCCTATCTAAAAAAAGGCAACCTGAATGAGGCACTAAAGGAATTCAAGAAGGCCCTCCGTGAAGACCCCATCAGTATGGAAGCAAGGCTAGGGCTTGCCAGAACCCTTTTCTACCGGGGAGAATGGGAATCCTCACAAACAGAGGTCAAAAAACTGCTATTCCTCTTCCCGGGAAATCACAGAACAGAGCTGCTTTTAGGCAACCTCTTTCTAGCTAAGGGCATGCTAAAGGAAGCAGAGGTTACTTATAAGCAAATCCTGTCCGCCCCAGGCGGATGGTCTAAATCAGTGGAGCTACATAACAATCTTGGCATTGTTTATACCTGCCAGGGGAGGCTGGACGAGGCTATCAAGGAATATACCCTTGCCGCAAAATTAGCTAGAGAAAATCCGTCAAAGGTACAACATGCCAGCCCTGCGAAGATCCATGTAAATCTGGGAAGGGTCTATTATAGGAAGTCCCTCCTGGATGCAGCTACTCAAGAATTTAATAAGGCCCTGGAGTTAGACCCCCAACAATCTGGTGCCCATGAAGGATTAGGGCGGGTCTTAATGGCTAGAGGGAAACCAGAAGAAGCAAGAGCCTCTCTGG
>JAHFOV010000076.1:839-10438 GCA_023261505.1 Planctomycetota bacterium | reverse complement strand
TATGAGGACACCTTGGACTCCTTGTTCTGCGCCTATATAGGATTTTACCACTGGTACTGGGGGGAGGAGAGGAGTGAAGTACTCGGTGATATGGAGACGGGCTATATAGTGATTCCGAAGTCTTGTTGAGAGTAACAAGTTCTAAACAGGTTTAGGTTAAGGGGCATAATTTCTGTATAAATGACTTGATTATCACCTTGTTACCGCATCTCGAATAGCTCTCTCCTTTCGCCTTTTTTCCCTTGACTTAATATTTTCTTGCAGTATAAATTTAGCCAAGAGTCGCCAATCAATCCCAAGCTACAGAAAAGGAGGTGGTCTAAAAAACAAATAATCGGCTAACCTTTAAACTTGATGCGGGGGACCTCATGCCTAGAGGCCCTAACCAGAGGAGAAAAAAGAAATGAAAAACGTCTGTGGAATTCTTATGGCAGGTTTAATGATTTCCTGGATAGTCACCTTTGGTGAAGTAACTCTCCAAAGTAACCATCCCTTCGTTCAGCTTGTCTCAGATGTCATCTGCCCCGAAGCTGTAGCGCAATTCAAAGAAGTAGGAAGGAATCCTGGGGTACAACTCCCAGAAGGGCAGATAGAAGAAGCTTCAGAAGTGATGAGAGAAAAGAGAATTGAGAAGGGGCTCACCCTTGCAAATCTTGCTGAAATTGCAGGTGTAAGCCCCGTGTATATGGCCGCTGTTCTCAATGGGCAGCATCGACTCGACCCAGAAGCCGCTAAAAAGGTGGCAGAGGCCCTTGGCCTGGATGCAAAAACAGCAGCAGTACTGACCTCCTGCAAACTCCGGCACAAATACCCCTGTACAATAGACCCCTTCCTTTATAGGATGGTGGAGGTACTTGGGGTATATGGCGATGCCATGAGAGACCAGTTTAATGAGAAATTTGGTGACGGTATCATGAGCGCAATTACCTTCACCCTAAACGTGGATAAGGAGGTAGTAGATGGCGCAGATTGGGTGGTCATTAAAATGAAGGGCAAGTTCTTACCCTATCTGGAACTCCTTGCTCCAGGAGCAACACCACCGGCACAACCCGCAGGAAGGATACCAGGTATGAAGCTCACTCAGGAGCAGGTAGACAAGGCTGTAGCAGTTATGCAGGCTAAAAAAAGGGAGAAGGCCCTTACCCTGGATAAGTTAGGCGAAATCACTGGTAGAAACCCTGTATATATAGGTGCAGTCGTTAATGGACAGCATCGGCTACATCCAGAAGCAGCGGTAAAGCTGGCACAAGCATTAGAGCTAGATGGGGATACGGCGGCAGTACTCACCGCACCACTTGTACGAACCAAACACCCCAATACACTAGACCCTTTCCTATACAGGATTTATGAGGTAATTGGGGTATATGGTGACGCCATGAGGGATATGCTTAATGAGAAATTTGGCGATGGCATCATGAGCGCTATCACCTTTTCTATAAGCGTTGACAAAGAGGTGGTAGGGAAAGATGATTTTGTAGTTATCACCTGGAAAGGGAAGTTCCTACCCTATCTGTCTTTTTAGGAGTTTAGGAACTGAGATGTACTTTTCATTTTTAGGGGGTGGCAGGGTAGAGTACGCTACCCTGCCACTAGTATTTGGATAAAAAAGGACAAATTTTATTGATAGTTTTTGTTCATTCTTAGCCCGGTTTGGGAGCGGAACGGGACCTTAATTCGGCAATCTCCACATCTTTCCTCTTAATAGTTAATTTTAGCTGGCTATTTTCCTGTTCCTTTGCAATTAGCAGACTACGAAATTTAGCCATCTCTTTGTCCTGTTTTTCCAGTAGGGCTTTCAATTCCCCTACTTGCCTTGACTTAACCTCCAGTTCCCTACTTTGTTTATCAGCCTCCTCTGGCTTAATAGCAGACTTGAGCTGGGCATTTTCATGTTCTTTTGAGGCTAGAAGGCTATTAAGCCTTTCCATCTCTTTAGCCTGTTTCTCTGTAAGGACTTTTAATTCCTCCACCTGCCTCGATTTAGCCTCCAGTTCCTTATTCAACTTATCAGCTTCCGCTGGCTTATTAGTCTGTTTGAGCTTGGTATTTTCCTGTTCCCTTGAGACAAGGAGGCTACGAAGCTTTTCCATCTCTTTGGCCTGTTTCTCCGTAAGGATTTTTAATTCCTCTACCTGCCTTGACTTAGTCTCTAGTTCCTTACTTAGTTTACTCAGTTTATCGGCTTCTTCCGTCCTTTCTTTTGCAACTACAGCAGGTGGTGAACCTGCAACTTTTGCAGGAGTAGAAACTGTGGTTTTGGGCGGTGGGCCTCCTTTTTCTGCCGTAACCGCTGCACCTGTAATATCAAGCCCCAGCACCCTGGCTTTTTCATATTCAACCGTGGCTTCGGCATTCATTCCCCTCTTTTGATAGACCTCCGCCAGACTGTAATGTGCCTGGGCATGATAAGGATTTACTTGTATCGCCTTCTTCAGTGTATGCACAGCTTCCTCTAGCTGCCCTTTCTGTCTGTAGAGGAGTCCTAAGTGATAGTAAGCCTCTTTAGCATGGGGGTTGATTCCTACAATCTTTTTGTATTCTATTATAGCCTCATCTAACATACCTAGCTGAATATACACAGCCGCTAATCCCCGTCTGGACTCCGTGTGGGTAAAGTTCAGGGTGAGGGCCTTTTTATACTCTGCCACTGCTTCGGCCAGCATGCTCTTTTCTTTATAGGCCTCGGCTAGTTCATAGTAAGCTTCTACATCGTAGGGTCTTTTCTTTACCGCCTTTCTGGCCTTGGAAATTCTGTCTCCAAACACTTTACCCTCCCTGTTCTTTTGTCATAAGTTCTGAGGCCTTCTGGAACTCCTTCTGGGCCTCCTCTTTTAGCCCTTTCTTTTCTAGTACCAACCCATAAGTATAGTGTGACTCAGGAATCTCCGGGTGGAGAGATAGGGCAGTCTTAGCCTCTGCCAGGGCCTCTTCTAATCTACCCAGCTCTGCCATTGAAATGCTGATACCAAAACGGGCTTCTACCATGGAATTGTTAAGTCGCAGAGCCTCGCTAAAAGCGTCCAGTGCCTCTTTATACCTTCGTTCTGCAAAAAGGGCCTCCCCGAGATAATAATGTATTAGACTGTCCTGGGGAGAGATACTTAAGGCCTCTTTTAGAAACTTAGAAGCCTCTACTGGCTCTCCCTTCTCTTTATATTGAAGCCCCAGGGCAAGGAGGGCCTCCACTCGGGCTGGACTTATCTCCAGGGTTGTCCTCCACTCCTTTATGGCCTCCTCAGTCTTCCCTGTGCGGTCGTATGCGATACCTAGATTATAGTGGGCCTCCTCATTTCGAGGGTCAAGTTTAATGGCCTTCTTGTACTCCTCTACAGACTCTCCCACATCCCCCTTCATATAATAAGCATTTGCCTGCCTTAAGTGGCCCTCCAGCCCTCCTGGATCTATGACTGGGGCCTCCTGTAGCTTTAGGGCTGCACCAGCAGGACTAAAACCTTCTACCTCCTCTTTCTTTTTCCCAAAAAATCCACAAGAGGACAATATCAATAAAAATATCCAATAATATTTAAACCATCTAGGCATAAAAGTTGTAGGGGCACGGTGCGCCGTGCCCATGTTTCTTACCAATTAGTATAAGCCTATTCTCCTAAATTTCCAATGATTTATCCCCCTTAAGCATACTTACAGATTACCAATTGGAAATTCGTAATTTGAAATTATCTTTTTAGAAAGGTTGTGACCCTTATAAATTTAGCAACAAACTCACTGGCAGGATGCAGATATATCTCTTCTGGAGTGGCTATTTGCTCAATCTTCCCCTCGTTCATAACAGCTACCCTTTGAGCCAGGAGAAAGGCTTCCTGGTGGTCATGGGTAACATAAAGTATGGTTATCTTAAGCTCCCGTTGAAGACCGATTAGCTCTTTGTACATATCTTCTTTTATTGTAACGTCCAGGTTGGAAAACGGCTCGTCCATCAGCAAAATCCTCGGATTCAGTGCCAACGCGCGGGCTAGAGCTACCAGTTGTTGTTGCCCACCGGAAAGTGTGTACGGGTAACGGTATCTATAATCTTCTAGCTTAAATTGGTGGAGGATTTCCTCCACACGTTCTTTTCTCAACTGTTTGTTTAGCCTCTTAGAAATGGGAAATTCTACGTGCCCCTGGACAGCAATATGCGGCCATAGGGCTAAATCCTGAAACACCATGCCCAGATGTCTTGTCGCCGGAGGTATTAAGTTTTTCCCATTCGCACTGGCTGGCTTTCCATTCAGCCAAATTTCCCCCCGAGATGGCGTCTCAAGCCCCGCTATCATCCTGAGGGTGGTGGTTTTGCCACAACCCGTAGGGCCTAAAAGGGCTAATAATTCCCCCTCTTCCACCTGGAAGGTAATATTATTAACTATCAGCCTGCCTTGAAAGTGTTTAGAAACTCCCTTGAGGGTCAGTACCGCCATCTTCCTAACCGCCTGGAAAGGCCAAGAAAGACAATCAGGGGTAAAAGAACCACAACTAGAAGTATTACAGAAATAGCGGAAACTACATTTGCGGGGCTATTAGCCATCACTGTAAAAAGCGTTATAGGCAGGGTCTCATCGCCGGGAGGGTATATAAGTATAGTGGTTCCCAGTTCTCCAGCACAAAAGATAAAGGACAGTATCCATGTGGTTACTATTCCAGGTATGAGAAGAGGGAAAAAGATTTTTACCATAAGCGTCCACCATCCAGCTCCGTAAACCTCCGCAGCCTCAGAAATACTACTAGATACCTGCCTATAACCATCGGCAAGGAAGCGTACAGAGAGAGGGGAGAACCTGGCTATATAGCCAATTATGATTATAGCAAAGGTACCGTAAATCCATTGAAAAAAAACCTCCGGCCTGTTCCACAATTTTATAAGCCCGACACCAATAACAGTGGCAGGCACAGCAAACAGTAGCATCAGAGAGAAGCCCAACTCTCGTGTAGAAGGAAGCCTGTACTTTTCTAAAAAGTAGCCCAAGATTAGTCCTAACAAAGTGAGTAGTGTAGCTCCTACTGCACTAAAAACAAGGGTATTAACTATACCAAGCTTTGCCAAAGAAAAGGCCCTCTTGTAGGCCTCCAGGGACCAGGAATCCACTATCAAAGATATAAGCGGGGAAAACACGGAAAGGCAAAAAATTAAAACACACGCAACAAAATAAGGCACTTTTCCCTTTCCCAAGGTGTACAAGTATGTACGGCCTCTCGTTCCCCTGACCAAGCCTTCCAAAGGCCTAGCCCCAAGGAAGACCCTTTCCAGTGTTATAATCAATACAGTAAAAAGGGCTAAAGGGAGGCAAAGGGCAGTAGCCATTTTTTCGTTATAAAATACGCTGAATTCAGTGAATATCTGAGTGGGAAGCACCTTTACCCCTAGTAGAAATGGTACACCAAAGTCCGAGAGAGCCAGGATAAAAACCACTATCATGCCTGATATTATCCCTGGCAGGGCCAGAGGAAAGAGGATTTCTTTCACCGTTCTTCTTCTACTACCAAGAAGTAACCCCATCTCTTCCAAATGCGCTTCTACCCCGACGAAACTACTCTCTGCAACCATCATAATAACAGGAAAAAGAGAAAGTCCGAGTACCGTAGCGGCCCCGAAGGGGCTATATATAAAATGGGAAATCCCCTCTGAGGTAATGAAAGGCAAGTAAGAAAGCATATTGTTAAGGGGGCCAGTTTTCCCAAGCAGGTTAGCCCAGGCCAACCCATAAATATAAGAAGGGATAATAAAAGGCAATAATAGTAGAGGTCTTAAAACCCACTTCAACGGGATATCTGTCTTCCCCAGCAGAAAGCCCAAAAATATCCCTATCAGCGAAGCTAATAGGGTGCTGAGAGAAGCTAGCAGGAGGCTATTTAAGAAGAAAAAAATATTTCTCTGGGTGAATAAGCCCTTATAATCCTCCAGGGAAGGCTTTCCCTCCACAACGAAAGTACTGCTAAACATCCAGATGACTGGAACAAATATAAATAAAAATACAAAAAATAGCGTGCTAGCAAAAAGTATTTTTCTTCCAGCAAACAATCTTGAACCCTAAAATCCCGCCCATTCTTTAAGATAGGGCCATATTTTTTCAAGTTTATCAGCCACTTCCCTATAGTCTACAAGCATTGGCTTTAGTCGCTCTATACGGAGTTCTTCCGGCACTCCTACCCATGGCCTCAAAGGCATCTGCGCGCACTCGGCCCTCGCAAGCCCCGTCTCCACCTCCTCACTGAGAAGAAAGTCAATTAACTTTTTCGCCTCTCTTGGATGGGTCCCTCCCTTTATAATACAAACCATGTTGGGCATTACTAGTGTACCTATCCCGTCCTGGTCGGGATAGACAAAACCAACTGGTTTTCCCTCAAGCAGTGACATCCTTGCATCATCTGTATCCGTAAATCCCACTGCCACCTCCCCCCTTGATACAAGTCTTTTAACCTCCCCATTAGATGAAACTACCCTAACACCGTTGGTCTTTAGACCCCCAAAGAACTCTTCGGCCTTTTCATCTCCCAGGGTGCAAAAAAGCGCTGCAAAGTGGATGGAGGTGGTGCCAAAAAGGGGATTAGCCATTGCCAACTGCCCCTTCCACTTCGGATCTATCAGGTCAAATATGGATTGCGGAACCTCCCCTTCCGGTACTAATTTTTTATTGTAAAGGAGTACTCTGACCCTGGCAGAAAAGCCTGTCCAACTGCCCTCTTCGTCTTTGTAAACATCTGGCATATCTTTGGCGTTTGGAGATTTGTATGGTTCTAGCATGCCCCTTTTTTCTAGTAATAGAGGTCTTATAGGGTCACCACACCAGAAGACGTCTGCCTGAGAGTTGTCTTTCTCTGCAATAAGACGATTTACTATACCTGTACTCTTTGCCTCCTCAGTATCGTAAACGACTTTTACTTTTATCCCACTCCTCTTTCCAAATTCCTTCAATACGGGCTCAGAAAAGAGCTTGTCCTCCGAGGTATAGACCACTACTTCCTGACTCCGTACCTCTGCCTTTGACCAGCCCAGAAAAATCAGTGCTAAAATTAATTTAAGAAAATGTTTTCTCATTGTTCCAAAGACTCCACAATAAAGTCGTCAAAATAAGTAACGGAATCGGCCTTGGTCCACAATCCTACCTTTCCAGACTTATATGTGGTATCCTTCACTGTCATAAGCAACTTATCATCGTAGCAGCATTCAATTGTACTACCTTTATACTCCACTTTTAAGGTATGCCACTCCATTGAAGCCACCTGTACCTTTACCCCTTCAATCCTTTTCCTCTTGCCTTTTTCCATTTTGTAGAGGTTAACATTATCCTCAAGGGCATTGGCACGCAACACATAATAGTCGTCCGGGTCTTGGAACCTGAATATAATCCCGGCAGCCCTATCCCTTCTGCCTGAAATAGCCTTAAAAGATACTTTTGCCACTCCATCGGAAAGGTTGCAGTCCTCGTAGATGAGTATGGGAAAATGATATTCCAAGTCCTCGTCCGAGGTTTGGGCTAACACCTTCCTGGGGCTTGGCGCTGTTTCATCCACCATAACAACCCATTCGCCCTCCTGCCCTTTTCCACTCTTTAAACTCTTAAAACCTTCAAGGAAACTATTTTCATATTCCTCAAAACTTATGGACACTGACACCTTTTCACCGCCAAGAAGAAATGTCGACAAACTCAGGACAAAAAAGATCGTCATCAGTGTTATTTTAACCATGGGAATCTCCTACCCTTTTTTATCCCCGTTTCAATGCCCGGTATAAGCATTCAAAGAGGCGTATGCCTTCCTCCAGCAAGCCCTTATCATCTTTATGCATATCTGCCATCCCTTTCAGAAAAAGATTGAGACCCTTTGCCTCCTCTTTACCGTATTTACCATCCTTGAGGTCGCCGTCGTGGACAATCCTGGCAATCTCCCAGGCGGCAGGGTCCTTGATAACAAATTTCTTCAAAAGGGTTTCCATGGTGCAGTCTTCCCCTTGATGACTAAACTCGGCTCCCAACATATCAAACGGAATGGCCTCACCAGGTATTTTCTCCCCCGCCTTAAGAAAAAGGAACTCTGCATGAGGGTCTATAAACTTCCTTATTAGCCAGGCTGAGGCTAATCTGTCCACATGAGGCCTCTTCCGGGTTGCCCACTTCTTCCCCTGAAAATCCTCCTTATTTAATTGGACAACCCTGCTGGTCTGTAATCTTTGCTTTCTGTTCTTCAAGAACCTGGTACACTTTAGGAAAAGCTTGTTAGCTTCTCTACCTAGGGAAGCATTAAAGAAGTCCATTTCAGTCAAGGTCTTAAGTTTCTTCCCTATCTGAGTTAATTCCTTATTAAGAACATCTTCCTGGGGGGCCACCTCTTGCTTTCCTCTTGCAGACTTTTTTAGGAGGGCTTCACAGGCTGTTATTATTTCCCTATAGTCGCTATCCCTGGCGGTATTAAAAAGGGCAATAATCTCTTCATCAGCCAGGTTTTCTATCCCCCTTGTCCTCACCATGGTAGCTTCTCCCCCTATGGACTGTATTTCCTGGCTTAACCACTGAAAGTTTTCATACGCCCTCTCTGAGAAGGGCAGAATGTAGACGGAGTTCTTCAGGGAGACAGCCCCAAGCTGCTTGAACTTGCGCCAGAGGCTCATCCTTTCTTTGGAAGCCTTCAAAGGAAGGCTGTACATTAGCAAAAGCCATTCTTTTTTCATGTTATATGTATACACATTGTAATATATCTTACAAATATTTACAATTGCAATTTTGCTCTAGGTAATTAGAATTTATATGCTTTTTAAAACATTTAGGAGGTAACAAAAAATAAAATGGATTACATTATAAACAAGAGGAGCAAGGTGGCTACAAATCTGATATTAACCAATTTATTGCCAGGATGAACTGGATTTCAAAAGACGGAAAATTTCTTTTGCTGAACAGGGGGATTCGGTCTTTCGGCAATGGATTTCTCAGTGTGCTGCTAGGGATTTATTTCAAGGAGCTAGGATTTCAACCCTTAGCAATTGGCCTTTTGTTGAGTTCCGCAGTCCTAAGTGGTGCTCTTTTTACCCTTCTGGTGGGATGGCATGCAGTTACCTACGGGATAAAAAAAATGCTTCTGCTCTCAACTTTCATGAGCACCGCGGGGCTGGTTATATTCATCCTTACGGAAAACTTTTTCTTTCTACTCCTGGCTTCTCTCATAGGGTTTATTAGTCCGAGTGGCCGCGAACTTGGCCCATTATTGTCGCTGGAACAGGCTTATCTCCCGTTTACAGCCTCGGATGAACGGCGCACAGAAGCGTTTTCCTTATGGAACATCATCGCGACGTCCTCCGCCTCTCTTGGCGCACTTCTGGCATCGCTACCTTCCTTTTTACAAGGCCATTTTAGCATCGAAAAGATACTTTCATTCAAATTCATGTTTCTGCTGTCTCTGATATTAAACATAGTTACGCTTCTGCTTTACACCAGGATTGCAGAAATAAAGTTCGCGCAAAAAAAAGTTATACTAAGCAAACAAAGCAAGAAGATTATTACAAAATTATCCCTTCTTTTTGCAATTGATTCCTTCGCAGGGGGATTAATTTTAACCAGCATTGTCTCACTTTGGTTTTATACGAAGTTTCATGCTTCGCTGGTAACTATCTCTTA
>JAHFOV010000076.1:0-829 GCA_023261505.1 Planctomycetota bacterium | reverse complement strand
TCTTTCTGGAAAACTTGCAAAAAAATTCGGGCTGATTAATACTATGGTATTTACCCACATTCCATCGAGCATCTTTTTAATTCTCATTCCGTTTTCGCCTACTTTCACCCTGGCGGCTGCTCTTTATTTGATGCGGCAGTTACTTTCGGAAATGGATATTCCCGCCCGTCAATCCTATGTAGTCGCCATGGTAAATCCAGAAGAAAAACCTATTGCTACCTCAACTACGAATGCTGCAAAAATCGTTGCTTCATCATTTGGTCCTACTCTTGCCAGCAAAATTCTTCTATTAACAATGTTCTCCCCCTTTGTTCTTTCCGGGACGCTCAAGATAATTTACGACCTCTTGCTCTATTTTAATTTCCGATACTTAAAACCTCCCGAAGAAATAAAATGAGGAATCACCTAAAAAACAGCCAAAAAGGTCAATTTATTAAAGTCCGGAGTATGCTTTGCTTTTTTTGCTATTGTAGTTTATATTCCTGATACCGGATATGGAAACGATTGCTAAATCTTCTTTGGAGGTGGTTAAAGTGAAATGGATAGCCCTTACCCTAGTGATACTCTTTTCTTCTTTCTCCCAGGCCCAGTCCGCCTTAGGCGGATGGGGTGGACCCTTAGATGCTATGCCTCCTGAGGAAAGGGGAGAGTTAATGAAGATAATATCAAAGACCTCCCTGGAAGGGGAGGTCACCCTCGAAAGACATCAAAGGTTCTGGGAGATAGTGGACTCGAACAGATTGACAAATAGCGACGTACAGGAGCTATGGGATAAAGTCCTGGGGCGAAGTTGTCTGTATCCACGCTACATTACGCTTGCCGTACTAGA
>JAHFOV010000124.1 GCA_023261505.1 Planctomycetota bacterium | reverse complement strand
CCAGAGGTACAGAAAAGGGTGAACGAATCCAAAAATCGCATACTGAATGAAATCTTCCAGGTAAGGTTCATCTCTGGTAGTTTGGAGCTTATCCGCAAGCTCAAGGCCAGGGGGTTCAAGCTGGCCCTTGTAACGGGCACACGCGGGGAGGTGGTAAGGAGGATTCTAAGAGAGGGGTTAGAGGGTTACTTTGATGTAGTAATTACCGCAGAATCGGTAGAAAGAAAGAAGCCTGCCCCAGACCCTTACCTCAAGGCGGTAGAGGAGCTTGGCCTCAAGAAGGAAGAATGCCTGGTGATAGAGAATGCCCCTGCAGGGATAGTCTCAGCCAAGAGGGCAGGTATAAGGTGCCTGGCGATAACCACTTCATTGCCAGAGTCGTTTCTTACGGAGGCAGATGCCATATTGCCGGGTCTGGAAGAGGTGGCTAAGTTGTTTGAAAATGGAAATTAAGAGGGGAAAATGTGTGCTTAAGTATAATAGTCTTTATTCCCACGAAGGAGGAGAACATGCGCTTCATCCTTAGTAGGTTTAACAGGCACAAACCGGGTCTTTTGGCCCTAGTTTTTGTAGTTATTTTAAGCTCCTCTGCAAAGGGTGGCAATGTTAGCCTGGTAGGACAGCTTGACCCATTCCCAGGTGACGACAGGTACGGAGACGTATGGGGAGAGGGAAATTATGCCTATATTGGTTCATTCAGAGGTTCAGGCGTGGGCATCATAGACATCTCTACACCCAGTGCTCCCTTTCTTGCCGCTTACTATGAACCTGCCAGTCGTGGTCAATTCAAGGACGTGCAGGTCAAGAACGGTATTGGTTACTTTGCCAGCGATAACGGCGGCGGCCTTCACATTGTAGACCTTTCCAATCCAGTTGCCCCAGGGCTTATTTTCAATATTACTTCAGCGCATGGCGGGTACGATAGCATCCATAACCTATTCGTTAGTGGGAATTTCTTGTACGAGGCAGACTCCCGCACACCCACTGTTAAAGTCTTTGACGTAAGCAATCCTGCATCCCCGATTTTTGTCAGGAATATCCTCACAACCGACCCGAAGTTCATCCATGACATTACTGTCGTAAATAACAGGCTATATACCTCTGGATGGGGAGGAAAGACGGATATCTATGATGTCACTAGCATAGGCACAGTGACGCCCACTCTCCTCGGCTCAATAAGCTCGGGAAGAGCCTCCCACAGTAATTGGGTCACCGACGGCGGGAGATTTCTGGCCAGCGCAAGGGAGTCGTCTAGCGGTGATGTCCGTATTTACGACATTTCCAACCCTGCCAGCCCGCTGCTGGTCTCTACAATCACAAAGGATTCTTGGGGTATAGATGCCTTATCTCCACATAACCCTGTAATTATGGGTAATCTACTGTTCGTTTCCTGGTACCAGGCAGGGTTGCAGGTTTTCAACATCAGCGACCCTTCCCATCCCATCCTGGTTGGCTCTTACGACACCTTTCCTGGCCCCGTAGCAGGGTTTGACGGCGACTGGGGTGTCTATCCTTTCCTGGGCCTGGATAAAGTCCTCCTTAGTGATATGGATGGCGGACTCTTTATCGTGGACGTCACATCTGTAGCCAACCTTACCCCGGGCGAAGTCCCACCTGCCGCCCCGACAAACCTGAGGGCCATTTCTTTATCTTCAAGTAAGGTAAACCTTGTATGGACTGATAACTCTACGAATGAGACGGGGTTTGAGGTCTGGAGAAGGGTTAATACGGGTTCATGGCAACTTCTTGCCACAACAGGGCCTAATGTAACAAAATACCAAGATACCACGGCTTATGGCAATGACTCTACGACCAGTTACAGCTATTTTATCAGGGCATTTAATAACTCTGGCTTCAGGGATACCAATGTGGCGGTGGTTCCATTTGCTCCAACAGGCCTTGCGGCAACTGCTATCTCACCCAGTCAGATAGACCTCTCATGGACAGACAGGAGCGACAATGAGAAAGACTTCGAGGTACATAGAAAGCCAGGGCCTTGTTCCGCAACAGGCAGCTGGACACGGATAGCCATCAAGGGGACAGATACTACGTCTCACAGTAATACAGGTCTCACTCCAGGCACGACCTATTCTTACCGTGTGAGGGCCTACTATAGGTCGCCCGCAGCACCCTATGCCAACGCGTACTCCTTATGGAGTAACTGTGCAGAGGCTACAACACCCTGAGCGCAAACATCACTACTCCCTGGCAGTCGTAGAGTGCGTCTCGACGCACCCTACTTTCTGTAATTCCTGTTCCGCCACTGCCCGGCATTAGAGGAACTGCTGGGCTGTTTCTACTTTTGCTGCTACGTCCCCTGCCTTAAAGGTAATAATGGCCCTGCTCCCTGAGAAATAGGCCACGCCTTTAATGGTAAATACGGCCTTACCTCGCTCATCGGTCTTGACCTGCTCTGGCTCTACAGAGGCACGATTGGGTGTATCGCTAGAGGCTGTAACAAGTACATTGGGTAAAGGATTCTTGTTTTTATCCAGGACTGTCACCCATACCTTATGAACCTCACCATCCGCTGCAGAAACAGCAGTGGGGGACACCTCCATGTATGCAGGAACACCGGCTCCTCCCTCAACTACTTCGGAAACACCACAACACGGTGGACCCGCTACTACCATGTTACTTAACAGCAGAACCATGCCAGGAAACAGTAACAGGAACAAAGCTATTTTTAGCCCTGACTTCATGGGAATTTCTCCTTTTTACATATCAACCGCCCAATAATAGCCAAACTAAATTAAATATAAAAGTAGATGCAGTAAAAGGCAATCTTTTTAGCCCACATTCGCGTACAGCGTTGGTCTCTCCTGAAAATAACTTAAAAGTCCTAATATTGACATAACCCGTCCTGCCTGATATTTTTATTGTGTTTTACATTTTAGAAAGGGAGGGAAAATGTGAGTAAGTACTTGTTTTACGGAACATCTGTCCTGCTGCTATTAGCATTGTCCGCCTTAGGCGGATTTCTGGGAAGTTCTACAACTGCCCAGCATATAGACGTGTTCAACATACCCAGGGAAAAGGCAGAGAAACAAAAAATCCAGGGACCCGAACTCGAAGATGTGGTTATAACAGACACCTTTACCTACAAGGTGCCAGTGGAAAAGGATAAACTGGCTAAGGGCGTCGTTTTCGCCAACGAGCTGGAGGTACATGAACTCTCAGGGGAAGAAAGAACCCCTTACCTCTGGGGTCAAGTGGAATATTATGACCGAAAGACTATCAGCCAGATGCAGACCCGCACCACGGACTTCCTCAAGTGCTTCCGCACACGCACTGGAACTCTCTACTATCTTCCTGACGGAAAACGGATGATAGATTGGGGGCCATGGAGCTTCTGGGACTGCCGCTGAACTAGGGACTAGGGAGCTAGGGAATAGGAATTAGTAAAATCTTGCTAACCCCTAACCTCTGACCCCCAATCACTAATTTTGGGATACAGTTATGACTTATGTCTTTCTAGTTAACTTACTTGTCTTCCTCCTAGTCTCTCCCTCCTTT
>JAHFOV010000123.1 GCA_023261505.1 Planctomycetota bacterium | reverse complement strand
CACACTCCATTTCCTTATACAGCTCTTGGGATTTAGTATCATTTTCCCAGTCCCATATAATGTCAATATCCCCACTACCTTCCCTACTACTGCTTTCCTTCCATTCTATCCTTCCCTTGGCACCGTCCCTACCCGCACATAAGAACATAAAAGCCTTTTGCAAGGTATTCTTAGGCTCCGCAGAGAAGCTGCCAAGTTGGCGAATAAAATCGGCAAATTTATTGAGGTCAAAATTCCTTGAGACCTGGTTTAAGTAGCCTATTTCGCCCATCTGGCCACTGATAAATGCCATAAGATCCGCTACAGCCCCTGGGACGCCTCCGTCCTCAATTACGAAGTGGTGAAAGTCTATTGATGAGGTGATAATGGGACCGTATCTAACAATAGGAGCACTATTAGGAGCATTTTCAATATAGGACGGTATCAGATCAGGCGAGACAAGGGCACCAGCCTGGAAGTCACCATTTCCAGAGAAATTTTTCCCTAACGCATCACTTAAATCTGGTAACAAATCCGGATTATTTTTACATCGCCATAGAAGCTTAGTGGAGCCAAGGGTCCCGGCCGCCAATACTACTATTGGGGCTTCAAAGACCCTGTGCTGTCCTTCGCAAACAACCCTATACTTTTTAATGTTCTCCTTTGTAATATTCCCTTTTTCGTCCAGAGGATATATAGCTGTTACCTCGTGAGATGGATAAAGGTGGGTACCTTTTTCTATAGCCCTTTTAATGTAATTGTCATCCAGCGTGTTCTTGGCCTTCCTTCTGCATCCAAGAACACAATTTGCGCAGGAGATACACTCTTCGGGCTCGACAGAAGGCACATCCTTTCTATGATTCATCCAGTCCAGGGGTTGGTGGGCCAGATCGGGAAGCTCCCGTTCACCATCCTTGCCCGGCACCCCCCACTCACCGCGATTGCCTGCCTGTTCCCAGGCCGTCTTTAGTAATTCAGTCTTTGGAAGGAGAGTGTCATTAGGGAATTTAGCCTTTACAACACCTCTCGTTTGGTTTCCAGCTCTTAGTTCTACCCTTACTTTCTCATAATAGTTACAGTTATTTTTTAGAACATCAGGCCAAGTTGACTCTTTACCATTAGAAAGTTTTGGCTGAGGCCAGGTTTCGAAGACATCGTCAGGGGGCTCCATCATGACGCAGGCATATATGAGCGAGCCGCCTCCCACCCCGTTTGACACCACCGCATGCATTCCAGTCGAAGACAATTTAAATTCAAACATGCCATCCTCTTTAGAGAGCCAGATGTCACGCAGTTCATTCTGTTCTAGGAATGGAAAATCCTTATCAGTTAGAGGCACTTTGTCCAGTTTAAGGAGGCGAATATTCATGAGGAACGCCTGGAGCTGCCTTGAGAAGTCATGAGGGGTCCACTGGCGGCCCCGCTCAAGCAGAGCCACCTTCTTGCCTCTTTCAGAGAGGCGGAGTGCAGTCACTGAGCCCCCAAAACCTGAACCAATAACTATTGCATCATATTCTTTTTTCATGGTCTTTTGTAAATACCTCCAATCCCAGCTTTAAATATTCTTTATATAAGGTTAATTATGAAACGGATTAACTTTGCTTTCCAATCATCACGGTTGTACAATTTGTCTGATAGATCTCTCGCAAGAGTGACCCCGAACCAGAACCGGTCAAGTTCATTGAGTTGGTCTTTGACCATTTCTTTCGTGACAAACTCCTGTGGGGCGGCATAATTCAAAGTAGAGTAGGTGTCTCTCAGGTTGTCTACTATATATTCTAATAATGCACGCCTATCAGACCTTTCGTCAGCCTTTGCCCCGGTTCTTGGGAGAAGACTGGATACGAATTCTGGCAGCGCCACTGTATGGAATTCCATAATGCCTGTCCCTAGCATTGGGCCATCGTGAGTCTCGCCCTCGTAGAGGGTTAAAAAGCAGGTCGTTAAATCCTGCAATATCTCTAAGAGGTCAGGTTTGGCGGGGTCATCGGCTACCTCTTTATGTCCGTAAAGGAAGTAATCTTGCCCATTAACGGAAAAGGGCATTTCGTACTCCAGGCGTCTAATATGGGTATCGGGGTCTTTGGAGAATAATTTAAACTTGCCATTTTTAATACTGTTGGGTTTGCCTTCATAATACACATCTCCCTTCTTTATATGCCCCTCCAGGCTTACACTGCGACCTTTTTTGAAATCATCAAGGTTAGTAATATTGATATCAAGCTCCACTTTTACGCTTTTTATGTCTAAAAATACTCGACGAATGTTTTCTATTGCCTTTATATAATACTTATCTTTCGAAAGACTTTTTAGTTCATCACATTCTGGCTCCGTCATAATTCCATCAAAAAAGAGGAGTTTTTTTTCGTCATCGTAACGTATTTTATCCCTGAGGGGAGCAGTTATATGATGTTTTATATCAGGTTTTAATTCATCGGGCAGATTTTCGAGTGTTGCAAAGGTCTCATTTAGTACCCTTTCTTTTACCCTCCAGGGGTCGTAGACCCCCTCCCAAAGGTAACCCCACATCTTCTCTTTAAACCCAATATTGTTTGTCATAATCCCTGTTCATCTCCTTTTTAGGTAGTACATAACAATTCCATCACTCAGAATCCCTTTTAGAAATCAAATGCTAGTAGAAGAATCCTACAGTTATTCCACCGACTTTATCGGAAGTCTGTACGTCGTAGTTAAAGTCCAGCCCAATGGAGTATAACCCGAAAAAGTGATGCCTGGGCCTGTCAAGTTCATAACTGGTTCCGAGTTGTAGTATCCTCCTGTCGTCACGGAAGCTGGGGATTGCTCTAGAACGCTTTAACGACGGGAAATTCAGAGTTTGCTTGCCTTCCCTCTCAATATTCCAGTAGGAAAAATCTGCTCGTAACCACCCTGCAAAAGGATTGTGTTTGCCTTCGAGGTCTAAGCGATAGAAGAAATGGCCCTGAAAGAATAACTCATGCAGGTTTTCGTCAAATTGTCTGACTTGTGTGGCAGGTACAAAGAAATTGAAATGGGGTGGCTGTATAGCTACAGCGCCTGAAAAGGGTCTTGAGACACTGTCACTGTCCAGGTAACCGGCCTCCGCATTTATACCCCATTTTTGCCACTTATAATCGTCCGGATGCGTCCTTATATCGTACTCTTCGTAACCTAGGCTGAGGCCAAAGCTGTTATGGAGTTCTAAAGGGGCAAACTGCCCTGCACTGTCCACCCTGAAGGCCCGCTTCAGCCCGAATTCCGCAAGAGAACCAGCGTTATCGCCTGTATATGCATATAACCCCATAGAGGCTGCCTTATGCAGGTCATTGCCAAAAAAGTATTTAAACTCAGGCCCAAACTTCTGTCTCGTATTGAAAACAGACCTGTCAGGGATAAGAAACTGCGGTAAGGTGGCGCCAGTAATAGTTTTTGCAGTTGGAATATTAGTATTAACAAAATTGTGTACGTCGTGGTTTTGCTCATATAATCCAGAGATATGGAATTCCTCTAAGACTGGAACGGTCACTCTTCCACGCCAAATATCCCTGTTTATGGTCTC
>JAHFOV010000016.1 GCA_023261505.1 Planctomycetota bacterium | reverse complement strand
CTATCCTACATGGAGTTTTAAAGATCGCGTGGTCTCTGTTGCGCTAGCAAAGGCTAAGGAATTTGGCTTTAAGACGGTGGCCTGCGCCACCACGGGGAATCTGGGCAATTCTGTAGCTGCACAGGCAGCTCAGGCCGGCCTGGAAAGTTATATATTCATGCCTGCCAACTTAGAACAAGGCAAGATTATAGGCACGCTTGTTTATGGTCCAAATGTTATAGGCGTAAACGGCAATTACGACGGTGTCAACCGTCTGTGTTCAGAGATAGCGGGTAAGTATGGTTGGGCCTTCGTCAATATAAATATAAGGCCCTTCTATGCCGAAGGCTCCAAGACCTTTGGTCACGAGATAGTGGAGCAACTGGGTTGGAAGGCACCCAAGCACATTGTAGTGCCTATGGCGGGAGGTTCACTCATCCTGAAGATAGCAAAGGCTATAAAGGAATTCGCCCTGCTAGGTTTTATAAAAACACCTGATACTAAGCTTTATGGTGCCCAGGCCTTAGGAAGTGCACCAATCTCTACGGCGGTAAAAAACCAATGGGATAATATAAAGCCTGTGAAACCTCACACAATTGCTCAGTCTATAGCCATTGGTAACCCTGCCGATGGCTACCATGCCATAAAGACCATAAGGGACAGCGGCGGCTGGGCTGAGGATGCTAGCGACGATGAACTGGTAGAGGGAATAAAGCTACTAGCCCGTACCGAGGGCATCTTCACAGAGACTGCTGGTGGCGTCACTGTGGCTGTTACTAAGAAACTCATAGAGCAAGGAATAATCCCCAAGGATGAGTCAATAGTTATAAGCATTACCGGCAACGGGTTAAAGACCCAGGAGGCGGTGCTAGATAGGCTTGTGTCCCCCAGGATAATTACTGCTAGACTGGAAGATTTTGACTCCCTCATGGAGAAGGATGGTAAGGGTATTCCTGTCAGGGCGAAAGATGTTCAGAAGCGGAAAGACACTGTGGTTACAAAATAACAAGTTTGTTCTTACTAGGAGATAGAGTTAAGGAGAGTTCAAGATGCCAGTTACTGTAAGGATACCAACACCCCTAAGAAGTCTGACCGGTGGCGCAGAAGAAGTAGAAGCTTCTGGCCGTACAATTAAGGAGGTTATAGAGAATTTGGAGGCAAACTTCCCCGGGGTTAAGAACCGTCTCTGTGACGAGAAGGGTCAACCCCGCCGGTTTATCAACTTTTATGTCAATGATGAAGACATACGCTTTCAGAAGAATCAGGACACCCCTGTAAAAGACGGTGACCAGATAAGCATTGTTCCTGCTATCGCTGGCGGTTAAGGGGACGAAACCAGTGGGCTAGCTTTTTCTACTAATTCATTATGAAGGGGGAATTTTAAAGTTAGCTATAGTAACCCAATTGTCTACAGCAATTGACGTTACATTTCTACTCCGCGTGTTTTTAGGACATTTCCTCATGTAAAAAATTCTCTAAAAACTGTTTACAAAAAGAGCAAAATGAGTTATATTTTTTAATAGTTAGGAGGTTTTACCATGCCTATTCAGAAGAGGACACTAAAAGATCTTGAGGCGCGTCTTTTCACGAGGAGAAACCGCCTCTTAAGGGAGATACATCGCAGACTTCAGGAGTATAAAGAGTCCGGAGGTTCCAGGCTCCCGGATATCGTAGACCTTGCCTCTAGCACTGTTGGAGATGAACTCACCCTGCAGGCGGCTGAGACAGAAGTCCGCGAATTGAGGCAGATTGAGGACGCAATTGCAAGGATACATTCTGGCAGATACGGCATCTGCAAACATTGTGGGAATACGATACCCATAAACAGGTTAAAGGCCCTACCTTTCGCAACCCTTTGCGTAAAATGCAAAGAGGCAGAGGAAGAAGAGGAATCGAGAATGGTTGAGAGACTTGGAAGGGCGATTCCTTTAGAAGAAGGGACTGAAACCGAGGAGGGAGAGGAGCCGAACGTAGTGGAAGAACTTGACAGAGAGTTCTCTACTAACTAGCGACCATGGCGCTTTCAGAAAAGTTTCTCCATTGCTGCGAACGTTTCTCCAAGAAGACTGCGATTGTTGATGAAAGAGGAGCTATCTCGTACGGAGAGCTCCTTAAGATGACTTTAGGTCTGGCGAGCATTTTTAAGAAACCGGACCAGGAAAAGGTAGGTATATGCTTGCCAAACGGTAAAGAATTTGTAGCCAGCTACTTCTCCCTCCTCTTTAACGGCATAACCCCTATTATAATAAATCCCTTACTATCTCCTCCTCAAATAGCCTATACTATAAAAGATTCTTCCATAGATACCATTATAACCGTTGGTTACTTTAAAGACCTGCTACAGGGATTAGTAAAAAACTGCATATATCTGGACGCCGTGTCTTCCTCCTCAGCAGGTCCCTCTTTGACAAAATCCACCCCTTGTATAGGAAAAGACGAGGATATTGCAGCTATCTTTTACACTTCGGGAACCAGCGCAAACCCCAAGGGCGTAATGCTCACCCATAAAAATATACTGAGCAATCTTGAAGGTTGCCTCCCTTACTTTGACTTCACCGACGAGGACATAATACTTGGAGTCTTACCACTCTTTCATGCCTTTGCTTTTACAGTTACGCTAGCTATGCCTCTCCTGGTTGGTGCCAGGGTGGTTTATTTAAACCGTTTTTCTGGACCGAAAGTGCTGGAACACATAGAAAAGGATAAGGTTACCTTCCTCCTGGCCATCCCCTCTATGTATAGAGCCATACTTAGGGCTGCGCAATCCTCCACCCATAATTTCTCCGGCCTGAGGTTGGCCGTTACTGGAGGCGAACCGGTACCTATGGACCTCCTCAATACCTTCCAAAAGGTCTTTTCAATACCTCTCCTAGAGGGCTACGGCCTTACCGAGGCTTCACCAATTGTTTCTGTGAACACTCCAAAAGCATATAAATATGGCACGGCAGGTCGTCCACTACCGAACCTGGAAGTAAAGATAATGGGTGAAAACAACCATGCCCTAACATCAGGGAAAGAGGGAGAGATATGGGTCAGGGGCCCCAATATTATGAAGGGCTACTTAAATCAGCCAGAACTTACACGTGAGACAATCACCCCTGAGGGTTGGCTAAAGACCGGAGACTTTGGCAGGCTTGACGAGGAAGGCTTTCTGAAAATAACGGGCAGAAAGAAAGAGATTATCATAATCAGCGGGGAAAACGTTGCGCCAGCCGAAATTGAAGATGTTATTAGCCATCATCCCGCAGTCTTTGAGGTGGCAGTTGTAGGAGTGCCAGATAGGCTCAGGGGAGAGGTGCCCAAGGCCTATGTTGTGGCCCATGATAATTTCGGTCTAAGCGAAGAGGAACTCCGCGAATACTGCCACCAACGTCTTCCCCACTATAAGGTACCCCGCTATTTTGAATTCTGCAAAGAACTCCCCCACGGACCTACGGGAAAGATACTAAAAAGGGCGCTGTAGCTCAACCAGAGACCTCTGTAAAATCACGCAAAAAACGCACGTCATTCTGAGTGAACCGAAGTCCTGAGTCAAAGGCGAAGGGCAAGCGAAGAATCTCCGTACCTTTAGAGATTCTTCGGTCGTCCGCCTGAGGCGGACTCCCTCAGAATGACATCAACTGCGTAAAGTTCTCCAGAGACCTCAAACAGTCAAATGCTCCAACCTTTGCTATTGTCTCATCAGAAATAAAGGCGTAAAATACCACTGCCATGAGAAATAGTCACCTTGACAAACTCCTCTCCCTCGCAAAAAAGGATAAAGAGATTATCGCCGTCCTCCTCTTTGGCAGTCATGCCAGAGGCTACGCAAGGCCCACCTCAGACATTGACGTATGCATTGTGCTTAGGGATGAAAGGGAATCTTTCAGAAAAAGGCTAGAGTACTCCACCCTGAGCGATACCATTGACGTACAGGTCTTCCAGGCACTACCTTTATACATTAGGATAAGAATACTCCAGGAGGGGAAGATACTTCACAGTAAAGACGAAGATTTCCTTTACCAGATTGCTATTGATACGCTAAAAGACTTTGAGCTATACAAGAAGGCTTTCTCAACCTATCTGGACACAGTGGCACGTGGATAAGGAAAAGATATTGACCAAACTCGCCGAGATGGAAGGCTACGTTACTGAACTAAGCGATATTAGACCATTAAGCTTCAATGAGTATAAGGGCGAGAAGAAAAGGGCATGTGAAAGACTTGACCATATTGATTTCTTAGCCTAGGAAAAAATATTTAAAGGCGGTGAAGATGCATAAGGCTAGATCAAACGAAAAAATCCCATTGGATATTAATATTCTTTTTAAACAAATTGCTTTCAGGAAATGCCGTTCCTACTTGGTTGTTGCAAATTGGGCATGCCCCATGTACCTGTAAAAAGTCCCTTAAAAAGAAGCTCTCTAACTCCATCACGTTATCCGTTCCTAAATGTTTTAGTATTTCAAAACTCAAATAAGTGAATTTGGCTTGATAGGTCTTAGTGTAGTTGGCTATAGCAAAATTTCCTGATTGTCCCGACCTATGGTCTCTTAACCTATTACCAATGCTGTTCTGCTTAGATTCACTCATTCCTATATAGATAAGCCTTGATTTTAAAAATGGATATGGTATATGTAAGTCGTTCAGATACATGAAATAAAGTCCAGTATATCCTTGAACAAGTGCGATGTTCGTCTCGTTAAAGTCGTACTTGTCAAAGAAGCTTATCGTAATGCTAGGTTGTTGTTGTACAGGTTTCATTTAGGAGTCTAAAAGTTGGAACAAAAAAGAATTAAATACGGCTCTGAAATAATAGATGAATTCTTAACAAAAATGGAACAAGACAAGAACTTAACTGAAATAATTAAAGTAATCAAGCAAATCCGCCAAAATAATAGGCCATTAACAGACACCAGGTTAGAACAAGAACTTGTGAAACTAAGGGTAGAAACGCTTGGCAAACATAAAGAAAATAAAGAAGCTTGAAATAGCTGGTTTCCGAGGTGCAAGATTTCCTTTTGTTTTAGACCTTATGAATACTTGTAGAAGCATAGCAATCTTTGGAGATAACGCAAGTGGCAAAAGCACTATAACGGACGCTCTTGAGTGGTTCTTCTACGATAAGATAGAGCATCTATGGAGAGAAGGTTGTAAAAAAGAAGCCCTAAGAAACTTGAACTTAAGCCCCAAAGAGCGCGCTTCGGTGGTTGTCGAAATTAATGAGACCGGGTTATCGTCGTCAAAATCGATAGATGACAACCTCGGAGAAGAATACTCTAATACGGATGAAAACTTCAAAAAATATTTGGATGATTGTGCAAAGGAAAGGCTTATTCTGCGGAATAAGTATATGCACACCTTTATCGATGACATAAAATCAGAGAAAAGAAAGGAAATTGAAAAGATTATTGGGTATGAAGAACTCGATATTTTTGAATCTACAATCAGAAAGGTAAAAAGTTCGTTAAAAAAGGAAGTATCCCCTATAGTCCGTTTGCTGGATGCCAAAAGAGGTGATTTACTACAGCTACTGGGTACCACACCTTCCAACAGGGCAGAATATTATCAGAAGGTTAATACACTTATAAAACCAAACAGCCTTGATATTGAGGTAAAGGATGAACATAGTTTAAAAAAGTGCTTGTCCTTATTACAGGAGAGGGCCGGTGAAGACAAGCTAAAGAAAAGATTAAAAATGGATGAACTCATTGAAAAACTCCAAAAACTTAAAGAGAGTTATTCAACCGGATGTAAGAAGGCAGATGAATTCTTCAGCCGATATTGTGCATTGACAAAAAAACGTGAAAGCATTCGAATGCTTAACGTGGAAGAATTTCTGTCGAAGGGTTTGCGGCTTATTGTCGAAGGCCATGTAGAAGAAGATAAATGCCCTTTCTGTTTTTCCGAGGTTGACATAGACTTACTCAAAGCCGATGTGGAAAAGAGAATTAACCTACTTTCCTCTGTCAGAACTGAGCGTGCAGAAATTGAAAAAGTGAAAAAGGATCTTGTAACAAACTTCAGGGAGTCTTTAAGTAATGCAGGACAGATTGTATCTCTACCAGAAATTGTGTCCACTGGATTTCGTCAGCGCCTAGAGACATTTGTAGATAAAGTTAATGAATGGCTTAAACGTATAGAAGACACAATAAGCAAGTTTGAAACTGTATCAGAGGAGAGGATGTATGAATATCAAAAATGGATTGATGAAAGCTCAATGCGGGGTGAAATAGACTCTGTTATAGGACAGCGTAAAGCATTAGGCTTAACAGAGAAAGAAGAAGATTTAATAAGGCTATTAGAAAAACTTATGAAGTCGAGTAACTTATTTGTAGAGACTAATTGTTTATCTTTAGAAAAGGATGTTTATGAAAAACAAATTCATTCACTTGCCAAGTTAGAAGAAGAATTCATTAGTGTTCAAAACTCTGCGTTGCAAGACGCTCTTGATCTTATGTCAGAAGATATAAGTAACTTCTACCTATTTCTTCATCCACACGATAATGTGGATACATTAAGGCTTGAGATAGTCAATGGTGGTGTTGAGTTCAAATATAGATTTCATGGACACAATGCTCGTCCACCGCAAAAATATCTTAGCGAATCCCATCTTAATAGCTTGGCTATTGCACTTTTTCTTTCTTCGGTAAAACTTTTCAATAAACATAACAAATTCTTTATTCTCGATGACATTGTAACAAGTTTTGATGCAGACCATAGGATAAGACTGTTAAGGCTATTGAAACAACATTTTACTGATTATCAAATTATACTTCTTACTCACGAAAGGTTTTGGTTTGACATTATAAAAAGAGAACTTCCAAGCTTTGGCTGGTTAATTAACGAAGTAACTTGGGATTTTGACAACGGTGTTCAATTAAAACCTTCCTTACTTGACCAAAGACAGTTAATAATGCAAAAGCGTTCTCAGAGTATGCCAGTAGGCAATGATATTAGGATTTTGTTAGAAAACATTCTCAAGGAACTTTGTACGGTTTTACCAGTTAGAGTACAATACCGACCCAACGATACTAATGCGGCCCGCACACCTAGAGAGTTATGGAGTGAATTAAAGGGAGCTATAAAAAGACATTCTCCCAGTTTGAGGGACGAGCCCCTATTTAAAAATCTTGAGACAACAAGTTTCTTGGCTAACTGGCTTTCCCATGATAATCCATCAGAAGTATCGTCGGGAGACATTGATGTAATGCTGGAAGATATAGACAAGCTTGAAAGTTTATTTAAGTGTCCTAACACTCCCTGCGCGACCTATGTGAATACGGAGAATTATAATCAAGCTACCGGGCACATCAGTTGCAGGTGTGGGCAAAAGTCTTTGGAGTGGAAGATTTGACAAAGAGATGAAATTGTACGCGTAATTAGTTTTCTTCCTCCTCCTTAGTAGTACTGCCCCACTCCCCATGACCCTCCTTTATCATCTCCATTACCTTTTTGACCCTTAGTATTCTTTCTGGCGTAGCGGGGTGGGTTCGGAGGAAGCTTGTGGAGCGGCTTTTCGGGAGTTCTATGGCGAAGCGCTTCCAGAGTTCTATGCCCTTCTCAATATTATAGCCCGCCTTGTGGGCATACAATAATCCAAAATAATCTGCCTCTCTCTCATTCCCCCTGCAATACGGTGCATAAAGGGCCTGGGTAACAGGCCCTGCAAAGGGACCTGTCAGTCCACCTACCATGCCGCAGAGACCCGCTACGGCCATGTCTTTGGGGATATGCTGGTGAGAGATGTGGGCTATCTCGTGTCCAATTATTACCGCAAGCTCATCGTCATTTTCTACAAAGCGGAGCATTCCCCTGGTAACATCAATGCCCGTGAACTTTGCAAAGGCATTGACTTTATCTGTTTCCTTCAGATGTATTTCAATGTGGGATACCTTCTCAGGTAGGACAGCAACGGTCATTTTCCCCCCTTCTCGCTGCACTACCACCTTGTTAGGCTTGCCTTCAGTAAATTCTATATCCCCAGGGCTTTCTACCTCCTTACCCTCAATATTTAATATCAAATCCCTTGGCTTAATGCCCGCAAGGTCTGCCGGTCCTCCATCGATAACACCAATTACGATACACTTTTCTTCCTCTGGGAGTCCTAAGGCCCTACTTATCTTCTCCGAACTCTCTACAAGAGCGCCTATCTCGATCTTCTCTTTTCCAACTTCTCCAGGGGGAAGGGCCTTGAGGATTTTATACTCTACCTTCCATATCCTCACCTGATCTTCAACATATCTCCTGGAGGACAGGTCTTCTAGTTCCTTTTCTACGGTCTTAAGCTCCTCCTGGGGTATCTCTGGACCGGTGGTGGCACAACCGCTAAGTATTATCCACACGCAAAAAATAAATGGGAGGAGCAACACCTACTTCTCTCCTTTTAGCATGGAGTAAAATGGGCAGGTGTAAAACCTGCCCCTACAGATGTGATATTGGCCCCCTCTAGCTCCAATAAGGTTTTCTTTAAACTAACTCCCCCTGGACCCGAATACCCCTTCAACTCTCCCCTTGAGCCCACCACCCTGTGGCAGGGAACAATGGGCGGTAATGGGTTTTGACCACAGGCCCGTCCTACTGCTCTTACCGCTCTAGCACATCCTACCTCTCTTGCAACCCAACCGTAGCTCCTGACCTCCCCATAGGGTATTTCCATTAGCTTTTTCCATACCGTTTGCTGAAAGCTAGTACCCTGGGCTAAATCCAGCGGTATTCCAGAAAAATCGACCTCCTCACCCGAGAAATACCTCTTAAGGAGTTCTACTGCCTTACCCGCGGGGCTTTCTCCTTTCGTGGGCGCTATCCCAAACCTCTTCTTCGCCTCTCTTAATAAATCATTCTCGGGCATATCAGGAAAGGAAATAAAGAGCAACCCCTTAGAATCCCATACCACTTGCACCAGGCCTATTGCCGCTCTGAAGCTGGTATAAAATAACTCCTGCCTCATTCACCCTTCCCTTTGCGTGTTGTTAGTTTAACGGCTGAATATATCCCCATGGCAATGGATGTGAGAAAAAGGATGCTAAGGAGCATGCAACCAGCGAGGTTCACCGCTGTCCAGAAATAAGACAAACTGCCAACAATCCATGGACTAACCCCTATATTGAACTTTGCCAGGAAAAACAAAATAGCAGCAAGGATTACTATCCCAGGGATGAGGTATTTAAGATCTTTTGCTTGTGGAGCCATAGAGACCGTGAATATGATGGTTGCAATGATAAAGCCAACCCACCTGGGGTTACGAATGTCAGCAGTCTGCCAGAGTCCTAAGGTGGTGAACTTCACTGTGTCAACAAGGTCCTTTGCAAATTGAAAAAAGCCTTGACTTGTAAAGGCTATGTCATTAGGAAGGGAGGCCTTAATGTCCACAGGGTTACTCAAGGCAAAAGAAATACTCATCCATACTGTAGTACATGCCACAATGGGAGCGAAAACTATTAAGAAATCACCAAAGACAGGCACTTTAGGTGTATCATACTTTATCTCTACATCTTTTAACCTCAACAGGTTAAACTCCGTTATTGTAGCACCTGTAACCAGACAAAGGATGGCGTGGCTTAGTTCATGAATTACTATACCAGGGTAGAGAAGAAGATTAAGCCACCAAAAGTACCTTGACCACAAGGCCTTTATCCCAAAACTCAGGAAAATAACTCCTATAAGCCATACTGCAAGGGCGACGTAGATTTTAAACCTCCTCTTTGTTAACGCTATGCTTGCCTAATAAGCTCGGCCATAAACCCTCACCTGGGCAATAGATTAGCAAAGGTGGCTTGCCATGTCAATCAGACAGAATTGAACCTTCCTCTTAATTTCTTGCCTCTTCCCCTTAAAATCTCCCATAACGAATAGGAGGGTAAATGCAAGGTATAGAGATAAAAGACCTTAAAGTCCTCCAAGACCACAGGGGGTGGTTTGTGGAGCTATTCCGCAAGGAGTTCGGAATAGAAAAGATTGCCCAAGTAAATCTTACAGTTGCCACCCCTGGAATGGTCAAGGGTAATCACTACCACCTACATAAGACAGAGTGGTACTGCGTCATAAAGGGCAGGATGAAACTGGTGCTTGAGGATATAGACAACCGTAAGACCTCCGAAATAACCCTGGGGGATGATGAGCTAAGGGTAGTCAAAGTACCTCCTAGAGTTATCCATGGATTCAAGAACATTGGGGAGGGAGATATGTACCTAATTTACTCTACGGATATCTCTTTTGAACCACGAGACACCGATACATTCCCACAGGCAGTAATATCATAGCGGTGCATGCTCTGGTAGTAGCAATCTTATCTAAAGTGTAACCCATGTCCATATACTTCACATAATTACGAAAGATTTTTCTTTACAAAATGGCCCGTAAGGTTTAACATTTTTTGTTGATACGGGGAGGGCGTTCAGAAGTGAAATAGTGAAGTGATATGAAGAAAGGGTTACGCTTAGTACTATTTTTTCTGATAGCCCTAGAAATGGTTGGGTGCTTTACTACAAAGGCACAAAAGGGTGAGTCCGTTTCTACCGCCCAAGAAGCTCCCAAAACATCTACTTCTAAAGAGACCAAACAATGGGAGTGGCAGATAACCAAAGAGGAAGCCGTACAAAAAGAGACACCTCTGACCGCTGAGGTTATTACTCCCAGGGAACTGAAGGCTCCAGAGGTAATACTGCCACCCCCTGTGGGGGAGAAGCTACCTGTATCAATAACCTTTCAATCTGCAGATGTAAGAGAAGTTTTGAAAGTACTACTGGGGGAACTTCTGAACGTTAACTATGTCATAGACAAGAAGGTGGGTGGGGAGTTAACCTTCCGCATGGTGGGGCAATTCTATAAAGATGAGATGCTGAATATAATCCAGACAGTCTTGAACGTCCACGACCTTGCCCTTGTGAAAAGAGACGGCCTGGTAGAAGTCACCCTATTAGAAAGAGCAAAGATGGAACCTGGAACTCTTAGCCTTGGGGAAAAGATAGAGAAGAAGGGAGCGGACATCGTTACCCAGGTAGTTCCTCTGAACTATGTGGCCCCACAGATGTTAATTCCAGCTCTGAGGGCTTTTATGACCCCTGCGGGAATAGTAATGGCACCCAACGATGCCCATGCTATTGTGGTAGTGGACAAGGCTTCTAACATAGAGCGTATTGTTGCGATGATAGACGCCTTTGACATTCCCTTTTTTGCTGGTAAAGCCGTAAAGTTTTATGATATCAAACACGTGAATGTAGATAACCTGGCCAAGGATTTAGAGTCCCTTGTCAATAGTTTGGGGGCGCCCCCAAAAGGGCCCGCTGCCCAGATTGGATTTATCCCCATGAGCGATACCAATAAGCTCCTGGTAGCTGTGGCAAACCCTGAGATGTTGCCCACCGTCGACTTCTGGATAAAGCATCTGGATGTAAGATCCCCTGGGGAGGCCCAGCTATACATATATAAGTTGCAACACAAAAAGGCCGACTCTATGGCTTCCATACTCAACGATCTTTTTGCCAAGGAAGGAGGGCTGAAGGCCCCTGTCCCTGGGCCACCTGGTGAGCCGGGCAAAGCTGCTGGTCCTGTAACGCAGGCAGGTGCCGTCAAGGTTATAGCCGACGCAGACAGCAACTCTCTTGTCATTAAAGCCCTGCCTCAGGATTATCAAAATATCCGCAGGATTATTGAGGTAATGGACGCCACCCCGAAACAGGTGCTAATAGAAGTGCTCATCGCTGAGGTAACTTTAGACGATGCCTTGTCTTATGGAGTGGAGTACTTCTTCAGAAACAATGGAACTCTAAACGAAGGATTTGCCGTAAGCCTACAGCCCACTGGGGTTACTGGTATAGGGAGAGGAACTGTACCTCCACCTTCTCCGAATGTAACACTTCCTGGGGGCACCAAGCTCTTTTTACTCCAAAAAGACGTTGATGTCATTATTAACTTTTTGGCTCAAACTACCCATGTAGAGGTATTGTCCACCCCAAGAATAATCGTGCGCCATGAACAAAAGGCAGTTATTCAAGTGGGTTCGCAACAGCCAATAGCAACGTCACAGGTTCAAGTACCTATTGCTGGTGGCACTCCACAGGCAGGTGCTACGATTGCAACTCAAAACGCTATCCAATATAAGGATATAGGCACAATACTTACAGTAACCCCACGGATTGGGGAGAACAATATGGTTACCATGGATGTCACCCAGGAAGTGACCTTCATTGGGCCATCTGTTACTATAGGAGCGACAGGTACAACCTTCCCCTCCTTTACTACTAGGAAGGCTACCACCTCCCTAGTGGTAGAAAATGGGCGGACTATTGTGCTGGGGAGTATTATAGATATAAACAATACCAAGAGTGTTAAACGGATACCAGTCCTCGGCAGTGTGCCTCTATTGGGAAATCTCTTTAAATCTCAAGATATCACAAAAAAGAAAACAGAACTACTTTTAGTATTAACCCCTTTTATAGTGAGCAGCCCTGAAGAGGCTGATAAAATAACCAAGGATTTTGAGAATAAGCTGAAGGCCATTGAAAGATTGCGTAGTAAAACAGCGAAAGAAAGTGTGGTGGTTCAATAGTTGGGGCTTCACCCTATTGGAGGTGCTTGTGGGGATGGCCCTAATGGGAATGTGCGTAGTACTCCTTTTGAGTATAGTCGCCGACCACCTCTACATTACGCGAAAGCTGAAGGAAAAGAACACGAATACTCTCCACGCCATTAACAAGACAGAAGAGGCCTGCCTGGGAATACTAGGAGGTAAATTTGAAGGGGTGGAAAATAAAAAGGTTTGGAGTGGTAAGACCGGTGATGGATTGCCGTGGAAGGTGGTGGAGCAGGCTAGTGAGGAGAATGAAGGTATCTTCCTTTACGATGTAACTTTAGCAGACATTTATCTTCAGGGTGTCAGGATACAAAACAAGAAGCGTTGATGGTTTTACTCTACTAGAGCTGTTAGTAGCCTTGACTATAGGTGTTGCTCTAGTAGTGGCCTCGGGTACAATCATTAAGTCTTCTGTGGACCTTATGGCAAGGGGAGAGAGGTGGCTACAAGGAGACTTTAGGGAGACTGCGGCACTGGAATTCTGGAGAGAACAAGTATCAGCCATCCGTGTAACCGATTCAACAAATTTACTATTTGTTGGCAAAAAGGAAGGGCTAAACTTTGCAACCCCAGTAGTTTTAAATATCCGCGGCAAAGGGTTCTTGGTTGAGGCACACTATTCTGTCTATAAGGATGAAGGAAATAAGTACAGTCTGATATATGAGGAAAAAAGAATTACTCCGCCAGGATTAGCCCAGAAAAAAGAGAAAGGAGACTCTGAAGGATTAGTTTTTCTGAAGGGTTACGATGGAATCAGTTTTGAATACCTTGGAGAAGAAGTGGAGAATAACCCATGGAAGGCCGAATGGACGGATGTCGGAAAAATTCCCAGGGCGTTGAAACTTACCCTTATTCAGGGGAAAGAGCAGAAAACGCTTATAGCACCAATAGTGGCTACGTCCTTTTCTTCGTCCTCTGGGCAATAGCGCTCTTGTCCCTGGTCTTATTAAGTTTTACAAAGAATTTAAGGTACAATGCTCAATTGGAGGGAGCCTGCCTGGGAAAGGTGAAGGAAGGTTATAACCTGAGGGGGGCATGCCTTATTGCCCTCCAGAAGCTTCCAGTAAAGACTGAGGCTACGCAAGGGGAAAAATCCCCCCAAAAAGAGCAAAAAGGGGAGGATAAATCCCAAAAAGTGCAGCAAGTAGAGGAAAATATACCACCGAAACAGGAAGAAGACCTAGCGGGGAGTGAGGGAGAGACTGAGGGTAATGTGGAAGAGCAATCAGATTTTGAATCCGAGGGGATTCTAGAAGGGCACGAGGAGGTTTTAAAAGAGGACGAGGCCAAAAAAGACTACTGGAAACCGCAACTTCAACCCTATACCCTTGAACTTAAAGAAAAGAAATACTCTGTCTTTGTAGAGGATGAAGGTGGAAAGCTGAACGTTAACGCCCTAGTTGACAAGAAGAAGGACATATTCAAGAGGCTGCTGGAGGTCAGGGGGGTAAGCCAGCAGGAGGCAGAAATAATAACAGACTGTCTGTTAGATTGGCTGGATAAGGATGATGTCCCTCAGCCCAGAGGTGCAGAGAGCAAGTATTATGAATCCTTACCGGAACCCTACTCTTGCAGGAATGGTCCCCTGAACTATCTGGAAGAGCTTACCTTGATAAAAGGGGTAAGTCCAGAGATTTATGGAAAAGTAGAAAAGGATTTAACAATCTACGGTAAAGAACTTAAAATTAATATCAATAGTGCCTCAAGGGAAGTTATCCATGCAGTGCTGGGAATTGGCCTTCAAGAGGCGGATGAGGTGGTCGCACTTGTTAAGGAAAAAAACGGTATAACGAACCTTGATGAGTTGAAAGACCTGTTTTTTAAGTTTGGGGTGGCAGGAAAAGATTTTGACGACATCAGGGCCGCCATGAATGTCAATTATTCTCCTTATTTAAGTATTCGTTCTGTTGGTTCCACGGGCCGTCAATACACATTAGTAGTGGATAAAAGCAATGAAAGCATCCTTGCCGTATACCCGGAATAAAAACAAATCTGCTTCGGGTGGACGTATAAGCACCTTCTTCCCGTCTTTCGTAGGTCTTGCCTTGAGGGGAGACGACCTTCTTGTTAGTGACTCAACAAAGCGGTTCAGTACCCAGCTAAGGTCATTCACTGTAAAAGATTTTTTGTCCCGGGAGCCTTCCGCATTGAGAGCAAACCCCCTTGCCATAAAGGGTCAATGGAAACCAATTATCCTTTCCTGGCCCAGAGAGAGGACTATGGTTAGGGAATTATACGTAAGTAATACAAACCTTCGCGAGTTAAGGGAAACCCTTGCCCTCCAACTGGATAGCCTTTTTCCAATAGGACCCGGGGAGGCCTACTTTGACCTTTACCCATGCAACTCGCTAAATGCGGTGGAGGAATCCGCTTTGGGCAAGAAGGTCTGCCTCTTTGCGGTAAACAAAAGAGAACTGGAGAATGTCCTTGAAAAGCTGGACGTAATGGGGCTAATGCCTTCACGCATCATCCCCTCGCCCCTGGCCTTTATACCTATGCTAGAGAAGAAGGCAGAAAAGGTGGTATGTTTATACAGGAACGGAGAGGAGGGGTATATTTATAATTTCTACCACATGAGAGGGCTTGCCGGGACACGCATCTGTAATGGTGACGAAGAACTAAAACAAAGTCTGCAACAATACTCTCCCACGGCAATCCTTGCTGTTGGGTTTGAGGAAAATAAGCTTTCTCAGAATATTCTCGATGTCCTCCCAGAGTCAACCTTTGTCACATACCTGGATTACTCCTGGGAGAGTACGGGTGCGGCCCTTTATGAGACATACGCTCACCCTTATGATTTTGACCTCCTGAGGCCGCATAAGAGGAGAACAAATTATCAGAACCTTTATTTGGTATCCCTGATAACCCTCCTACTTTCTCTTTTGTTTGCCATACCACAGATTTCACAAATAAAGAAAAAAGAAAGACTAAACCTTGTCGAGGCGGAAATAGAAGGGATAAAGAAACAGGCCTTCACATTAAAGAAGCTCGAAGGAGCGGCAAGGGCTCAAAAGGCATTAGATGCAGTTGTGGCGTCTCAAAAAGACTATGTCACTACGGCTGACATATTGCTAGAGTTTTCCACCCTTCTACCTCAGGACGCATGGATAACGGAATTTTCAGTAAAGCAGAACACCTTTGAGGTGGAAGGGTTCACCACCTCCCTGGCGGAGACCATGTTTCTACTAGAAAATTCTCCTATATTCTCTAACGTCGAGATAATCCCACCAGTGATAAAGGATAAGGATGGTAAAGACCACTTTCATTTGAAGGGTAATATCTTGCGAGAAGAGCTACATGAGAGGACTTAGGGAATACTATTTAACAAGAAATAAGAGAGAGAAGGCCCTTATATGGGTAGTAATATCAATAGCTGGGTTTGTGCTGTTTTATTACTTAGACTTTATGTCTGCCTTCAGTAATGCAGCGCTAGATAGTGAGCTTAAAGAAAAAGCCACACTGCTTAGAAAACTTCAGGCCCTTATCAGCAGGGAAAAACTCATAAAGACAGAAGCCTCTAGCTCTAAGCCATGGGGAGGCATAAGGCTTATAAAGGCTACCTATGAGGGGCAGGTCTTAACAGAAATACCTAGACTTCTTAAAAAAATATCCGCACAGAACGGCCTGGTCCTCTCAAAGAGCGATGTTACACAAAAGGAAGCGCTGTGTAATGATCCGCTTTTACTCAAGTTAGAAATGGCTATAGAAATAGAAGCCATCCCCAAGGCAGAAAAACTGCAGAAATTTCTTTACCAACTTGAGAACGATGAGGATTTTTTCTGTCAAGTAAAGGAATTGAAGCTAAAAAAACTAGACAATGCCGAAGGAGTCCATCTTTCTGCCACTATAGATACCTTTGCTCTCATAAATAGATAAAATGGAATCGGAAAAAGGTAAAAAATTTCACTTCTCCGGGCTAGTCCTCACCCGAAAAATCAGAGGCTGGAAGGGCTTGGTGTCTTTTGTAAACCTGGGCCTTTCGGCTGCGGTAATGGGGCTGGTAATCTTTAACATCCTGTTCTTCCTGGTCAGGGCAGACCTGCCCACAGAAATTGAGCCGACCGTCACCGTTGGAGTTGAAAATCGCCAAGAGGTGGTAGAAGCACCACCTAGAAAGGACCCCGCTGACTATACCCTCATTGTCTCCAAAAACATATTTTCTCCTGACAGAAAAGAATGGGAAGAGCTTCCCCAGGTAGCCCAGCAACCCCCAGAGAAAGAATTGGACCAGACTCTGTCAGAGAGGTCAGGGCTATCCATCCTCGGCGTTGTCATCGCTGGAGGGGTTAAAAAGGTCTTATTAAAGGGTAAGAAGGATACTATCTTCCTCAAGGAGGGAGAGGCTATAGATGGTTACAAGGTAGTAGGTATTGAACCTAAAAGGATTCGCATGGACCTGGATGGAAAAGAGTTTTTCATCAATCTCTACAAGGACATTGGGGCTCTTTCGGGCACCGGGCAAAGTTCTCCCGAAGGGGAAGAAGAGGAAGTACCGGAGTTATCGAGGGCGTACCCTCCTGACACTCAAGACTCAGAGGAAGTAAATAGCAGTAACGAAGGTTTAGGTGGATGGAGACCTTCTCATATCAAGCCATAAGCACATCCAACAGGCTGATAGAGGGTCAGAAGGACGCTCCGAATCAGGCCCAGTTGGTAGAGGAATTAAAGAGGGAAGGCTACATCGTCCTGAAGGTCCAGAAGGCGGCCAGGAGGCGCAGAGGTGTCTCCTGGCGAACTTCTAAGAAGGCCCTCTATCTCATTACCAGGGAATTGGCTACCCTGCTGGAGGGTGGCATACCAATAGATAGAAGTCTCAGGCTCATGATGAACGCCCAGCAGGATAAATCTACCAAGGCCCTGTTGGAAGATGTACTGATTTCACTAAAGTCAGGAAGGTCTCTAGCCCAGGCCCTCTCTGATTACCCCAGGATATTTTCCCCTGTCCACATAAGTATGATTCAGGCGGGAGAAGAAGGGGGTGTACTGCCTGACGTATTGAAAAGGATTACCCAATACGAGGAAAGGGTAGAAAAGGTAAAGAGCGCCGTGGTCTCCGCCATGATATACCCCATAATACTACTCTTTACCGGCCTGATGTCTATCACTGTCATTGTCACCTATGTGGTTCCCAGCTTCACAGAAATCTTTGCTAGTATGGATATGCCTACCCCATTGCCCCTCTACATACTCGGCGGTATCAGTAAAGGCATCTCCGATTACGGTTGGGCAGTACTCCTCGGGCTCCTCTTGTTTTTCCTCTTTTATTTGAGGGTACTTAAAAACCACAGATTAATAAGAGAGAAGCTAGACCGTATTAAATTGAAACTGCCCTATGTAGGCAAGGTCTTCTGGGAAATAGAGACCTCCAGGTTCGCCCGCTCCCTCGGCACCCTTCTGGAAAACGGTGTACCCCTAATCCGCTCCCTTGACCTTGTTCAGAACACCCTTACCAACAGCTACCTGGCAGATTGTGTTGAAAGGGCAAAGGCCGAGGTAAAACAGGGTATGAGCCTGACTGCCTCGCTGGGCAAGAGGGGCTTCCTCCAGGGTTCTAGTATACATATTTTAGCGGCAGGAGAAGAAACGGGCTGTATGGACAAAATGCTCCTAAAGATAGCGGATAACCAGGAGGTGGAGCTAGAGGAAAGGATTAAGAGGGTTGTTACACTTCTAGAACCCATGCTCATCCTCTTCATGGGGCTGGTCATCGGCCTAATAGTAGTCTCTATGCTTAGCTCCATCTTCAGCCTGACGGATAGCTTCTGATTCTGAAATCCTACGCTTTTATAAAGTCCTGTGAACTGTTTCCACCTATTTGTCCAGCCCCCTAGAGACATACGCCTGAGGTGAGTCTTCCTCAGGCATAAAATATTTCACAAATCCAGAAAAATTTTCTTGACATTTTACGGGGGGGGGTAAAATTTGCACAAAATAGGGAGTTAAGAGTTTTTTATTGGGTTGCTTAATTACTTAAGCTCAGAAGGATTATGGACATGGAATCCACCGTCAGGGTGCACTTGCCTCCTTTAGTCTCTATCCTTTTTTCTATTTTTCTTCTCTTCAATGCCTCTCCTGCTAATGCCCAGTGGGCCGCCACCTACGGGGGTGCTTCTGGTGACGGGGCCAGTTCCATCCAGCAGACCAGCGATGGGGGATACATCGTGGCAGGCCAGACAGGTTCCTTCGGTGGACATCCCTGGGTCTTGAAGCTCAATGCCGATGGCACTCCTGCCTGGCAGAAGGCCTACGGGGGTGCTTATTCTAATACGGGCGGTTCCATCCAGCAGACCAGCGATGGGGGATACATCGTGGCGAGCTCGACATTGTTCTTCGGTGCTGGAGATTGGGACCTCTGGGTATTAAAGCTTAATGCCGATGGCACTCCTGCCTGGCAGAAGACCTACGGGGGTGCTTATTATGACTGGGCCACTTCCATCCAGCAGACCAGCGATGGGGGATACATCGTGGCGGGCGGGACAGGTTCCTTCGGTGCTGGATATGTGAACCTCTGGGTCTTGAAGCTCAGGCCTGATGGCTCTATAGATGACTCATGCAATTTTATCATGGATACCAGCATTTCGGGCGTAGATAGTAATGCCGTAGTTAGTGACACAATTGCCACTGTAAACAATACTACAGTAACACCGTCAACCTCCTCTGCAATGGTGCAGGATACGACTGTCTCAGCGAACATTATTTGCAGATTTAGCAGGTCCTGCTGTTTTCAGCCCCCTCTGGATAATTACCTTGGCTGGAAGGTTACTCAACATTTTGGAGAATTCGACTGTGAATGGTGTGGGATACACTTAGGGGAAGACTTGGTAAAGGTAATAAAGGTAAATGACGCGATTATTAATATTTCCGCTGGAACACCCGTGAAGGCAATAGGAGATGGGATTGTAAAATTTGTAGGTTATATTCCAGGGCTTGGGAATGCAGTACATATTCAACATACGCTACCCCCTGGTGACCCCTATGGCACAGAGGTAACAAGTGTTTATTACCATATTCAGAAAACTTGGTCAGGGAAGCCACCTATAAAGCTTAGCATGGAACCAGGGTATAACACGATTAAAAAGGGCGATCCGGTTGGATACATTACAAATCAACAGGTAGACTATGGAAGCGGGCCACACTTGCATTTTGGAATCAGGAAGGGGGAATACTTAGGAGGATTCGACCCTCTTACTAGGACATACAAAACAAAACTCGACCCTCGTACTAATGAATGGTACTACCCTGGATATACCACTATCTACCGTGCTCCAAAACAAACCCATACTATAAGTGAGGGAGGTGCGCCCGCACCTTCTTGTATCTATTCCCTTTCCCCAACTAGTGGTATCTTCCCTGCGGGTGGGGGTACTGGTAGCTTAAACGTATCAAGCGGGAGTGGATGTTACTGGACAGCCTCCAAACCTGAAAATGTAGGCTGGATTACCTTCCTCACAGTTAATAGCGGCTACGGGAATGGGACGGTGCAATTCAAGATTGCCCCTAATACTAGCAGCACAAGACGCAGAGGTAGTATAACAATTCAAGGACAAACCTACGATATAATTCAAGAAGGAAAACTTATAACCCCTTGCAATAAACCCCTCATCTCTTCAACGAAAAGGACTTTCACCGCAAATGGTGGTGATGGTAGCCTAAGCTTAGTAACTGGAAGTGGATGTTACTGGAAAGCCTCCAAAGATGCAAAAGGAAACTGGATTACCATCACCTCACCCGATAAAGGAAACGGTGACGCAACGCTACAATACTCGGTAGCCCCCAATCCCAATAGCACATTACGACCCAGTGCAGCAATTACTGTTAAATGGCCAAAATATGACTGTTCTACGGAGTGTGAAATGAGCAAAAGCGACCCAATTCATGAGGAAATAAAAGCTGATTGGCTATGCCCTAGTGAATTCTTTAATCAGCCGTGTAAGTAAAAAGTGTGGAGGGTATACGCTTTCCTGAAATTGAGCCTACTTTAGTAGGTCTTTAAGTAGTATAGTAGCGATAGCGGTTGCCCAGAAGGCGAAGGTCCATCTTAAATGGCTATTCATTTCCTTAAAAAGTTCGCCTTTCAATATCTCCATTTGTTTTAAGAGTTCATTTTTCACGGATTCAATTTTACGGTCTAGGTTGAGTAGTTCTTCCTTCGTAGAAGCCTCCAGGCGTAGTATATCTTCCTTAGTAGCGGCACCTTTCTCTACGGCGTCCCTGACAAACTCTAGCAAGTCTCTTGCCTCTTTTTCACCAAGTTTGGGCTTTAACTGCTCATATAGTTCAAGCTGTCCTGGCATCTCTTTCTCCTATCCGTCGTATCTGCCTCACTTAGGTGGAAAACTATTGTCATCTCAAGACAAATATCATTTTACTGGTCAAGATTGAAAAGTAAATAAGATTTTGTAGCAGACATCTTCACACTCCCTCAATATGAGGTAAATAAGGAAGGTAAGATTATTATTCTATATACTCATCATCCGTATCAATTACCCGTTTTAGTTCTTCCAGGGTGGTGAGGCCAGCTTTTACTTTTTCTAACCCATCCTGCCAGAGGGTCTTCATCCCTTTGCTCATGGCTAGCTTGTTAATGGCAAGGGAGTCCTTCTGGGCCATTACCTGGCCCCTTATGGCATCGTCCACCGCCAGGAGTTCTCCTATAGCGGCCCTACCCCGGTAGCCGCTCTGCATGCACTCCTCGCACCCGACAGCCTTGTACAACCTGTCAAGTGTATCCTGCTTGTCTTTGTTGAGGGGAATTACAGCAGGATTCAAAAATCCCTCAAGAGGAGGGTTTATGGGAGGTGTCGCTCCTCTATATTCCTCTTTACATCTTGGGCATAACGTTCGCAGTAGCCTTTGGGCCATGACACCGATGACGGAGGAGGCCAGTAGATAACTCTCTATCCCCATATCCTGTAGCCTGGTGAAGGCCGAGGCCGCATTATTGGTATGGAGGGTGGAAAATACCAGGTGGCCTGTCAGGGAGGCCTGGACGGCAATATCTGCAGTCTCTCGGTCTCTTATCTCTCCTATGAGGATGACGTCGGGGTCGTGGCGGAGGATGTTTCGCAGGGCAGAGGCAAAGTTGAGGTTTATCTGGGGGTTTGTCTGCATCTGGCTTATACCATCCAGACTATACTCCACAGGGTCTTCCACGGTAACTATCTTTATATCAGGTGACTTAATCTCACGGAGTATAGAGTAAAGGCTAGTAGTCTTACCACTTCCCGTAGGGCCTGTAACCAGAATCATTCCCTCAGACTTTCTTGCCAGGAACCTGAATTTTCTGAGTATGTCTTCCTGGAAGCCCAGCTTGTCCAGTTCAAGACAAACGGAAGAGCGGTCAAGTATCCTCAGGACCACCCCCTCTCCATGGATAGTAGGGATTAAAGAAACCCTTATATCTACTTCTCTCCCAGAAAGGGGTACTTTTATCCTGCCATCCTGGGGAAGCCTCTTCTCAGCGATGTTAAGCCTGGCCATTATCTTTATCCTGGATATGATAGCAGGGTACAGGTCTTTGTTTGGAGAAGGAAAGTCGCTGAGCATCCCATCCACCCTGTAGCGAAGTCTGGCATTTTTCTCAAATGCTTCCAGGTGTATATCACTTGCACCTATCTCAATCGCCCTGGTTATGGTGTTGTGTACAAAGCGGATGACGGGGGCCTCTGAGGCCATATCCTTTAGCTTTTCTATGTCATCCGCCACCCCTGCTCCAACAACTACCTCACTGGATTTACTCTCTCCTTCGATCCCAAAGAGCTCATCCAGTCCCTGCTGGATATCCCTCTCGCACCCCACATAGACGTTAAGCTTCTTCACATTTAACTTTGTCCTGGCTGTATGGCGAAGGGTCTCCACAAGGGTGGTATCTTCTGGATGAGCAACAGCAACATCCAGTTCCCCATTTGACATCCTTAAGGGGAGTATTTTGTTCCTGCTTAGAAAGTTGTAAGGCAAATCCCCCAGGAGGGGGTAAACCTCCTTCTTCTTTTTCTCCCATACAGGGAGCTTAAAATAAAGACCCTGGGCATTTCTAAGGTCCTCCTCAGAAAGCATCCCCAATTGCAAGAGTATCTGCCAGTCCTTCTGGCCGGTCTGCTGTTGGACACCTCTAACCCTCTCTATATCTGGTTCAGAGAGTTTGCCCTCCTGAAGGAGAATCTCTAACAGGCCCTTTCTTTCTCTGGTCTCTACCATCGTCCCTTCTACTCCCAGCTTACTATGTCTTCATCCTCCCCTTTGCCCCCCTCCCTTTTGTCTGCCCCATAAGAGAGGATGTCATAATCCCCTTGCTTGCCAGGGTATCTATAGATGTAAGGCTGGCCCCAGGGGTCATCAGGTATAATTTTCTTCCTCAGGTATGGTCCATGCCAGTTCTGGACGTTAGATGGCTTCTCTATGAGTGCCTTGAGACCCTGTTCCTGGGGGGGATATTCCCCTGTATCAAGCCTGTAGGTTTCCAGGGCCGTAGTGAATGACTCTACTTGGGCCTTGGCTATAACAGTCTTGGATTTGCCCACCCTGCCTATCAACTTGGGTGCTACTATGGAGGCCAATAGTCCTATGATAGCTATCACAATCAGCAGTTCTAACAACGTAAACCCTGCCCGTCCTTTAGTCATGAGGTGGACTGTAGTATACTGAAGACTACTTCTCCAGGCCACTTTTAAATCTTTGCCCATGAAAGTCCTCATAGAGACCTCCCTAATAATACTTGCACTCTGGTATACTGCTCAGCGGGTCTATACTTATGGCAGCGCTACGGCCGTGTATATCTTTAATGAAAAACCTTTGACTGTTACTCCTACCACTGGGATAGTACATAGCCAGTATGGGGTCCTTGCTATCCCGGGATAGGCCAAGCTGTAACCCCGTCGGGAGTAAAAACTTTTTACCATCTGACCTTGCCAATCCGCTCTCTTCTAATTTTAAAGTAAGCGTATTCCCCTTAACCACTGAATCCAGGTGAGCTTGCCTTAGAAAATTCAACATTACCATCACTCCCCTCCGGAACTCTAAAGCTCCCATAGTGGACACTACTCTTGGGACGCCAATCCCCAGGATGGTAAGCACTATACATAAGAGGACAAGGAGTTCTACCAGTGTATATCCACTTAACTTTTTACACCTTGTGGAAACCATAGAATCTTGTAACATAAAACCAATTTAAAGTCAAAAAGTCAGTCTATTTTAGGCCCACCACCTACATATTCCATCAATCTTTCACCTTCCACTACTACCTTTCCCGTCTTTATAACCGTCTCCACATGATTTACTCCAAATTGATACGCCAGGCGGGTATAGGTGGGAATATCTAAAATGAGGGCGTCTGCCCTCTGGCCTACTTCCAGGCTGCCAACCCTGTGGGCATAGCCCAAGGCATGGGCCGCATTAATAGTGACAGCATTTATTGCCTCCTCCGGGGTCATCCTCAATGTCAGACAGGCCAGGGTCATTATTAACTGCATATTCGGCGTGGGACAGCTCCCGGGATTAAAGTCGGTACCGAGTGCAATTGGTACCCCACGGTCTATCATTGCCCTTGCCTTGGCTACATTTTCACGGCTCAAAAAGAAGGAAACACCCGGCAAGAGCACTGTAATCGGCCCCTTTGCTTCTACCGCCCGGGCCATTTCTTCTATATCTTTCTCAGCTACATAATCAAGGTGGTCCACGGAAGTTGCCCCTAATTGCAAGGCAAGTCCCACTCCTCCCAGGTCTTTGAATTCTCCCGCATGTAGCTTTATGCCAAACCCCAACTCCTTAGCCCTAAAGAGTATTTTTCTTGCCTGAGCCAGGCTAAAGGCCCCCTCATCGCAAAAGACATCACAAAACTTTGCCAGGCCTTTTACCTCTGGCATCCAGCCCAACACTGACTCCACATAACCCTCAGGATTGTCCTTATATTCCGCTGGCACAGCATGGGCGCCCAGGAAGGTGGGCACAAGGCGAATGGGGTGTTCCTTTCCAAGGGCTTCAATGACCTTTAATATCTTAAGTTCATTCTCAAGGTCTAACCCATAACCGCTTTTTACTTCCGCTGTGGTAGTGCCGTGGAGGAGCATTGTATCCAGGTGTTTCTTCGTCATCTTAACAAGCTCTTCCTGAGAGGCAAGCCTGGTGGCCCTGACGGTCTCCAGGATACCACCCCCTGCTTTGAGGATGTCAAGATAATCCCTCTTTTCTATGCCAGTCCGCCTTAGGCGGATTACCGTCCCCTCCAGCCTCATCACCCACTCTTTATCCCTCCAACCTGCGAAGACGGCATGCGTGTGAGGGTCAACAAAACCGGGCATTACCACCTTTCCAGAGGCATCTATTATCCTCTTCGCCTTACTGGCATATCTGGACTCTATCTCCTTAGACGGGCCTACAGCGGCAAATTCACACCCCTCTATGGCCAGCCCACCATTGGGGATAAGGCCCAGCTCTCGCATCTCTCTGCCTGTTCTGGGCCTCTGGGAAGCCCCAGCAAGTGTGAGGAGTTCATTGGAGTTGAGGATTACTATGTCACATTGCTCACCACTTCGTTCTTTCATAATTAGTAGAACCTTTTTATCCGCCTTTCTAATTCAGTTTCCCCCTCCCATCAAGGGGGAGGGAAAAATTGTTTATAGTTGTAAGGCTTACACCTTGCCCTTCAGTTTTCAGAGGCCTCAGCTTGGTTATTCAGGTAGCTTTACACCCTTTTTCTTGGCGGTTTCCATAGCCTCTTCATATCCGGCATCGACATGCCTGGCTATCCCAATCCCAGGGTCTACGGTAAGAACCCTTTCAAGCCTCTCTGCCCTCTCCCTGGTGCCATCGGCTACGATGACCATCCCTGCGTGGAGGGAGTTTCCAATACCCACTCCGCCCCCATGATGGAAGCTCACCCAGCTAGCGCCACAGGCGGTATTCAGGGCAAAATTCAATAACGGCCAATCCGCAATGGCATCGCTACCGTCCCTCATCCCCTCCGTTTCCCTGTAAGGAGAGGCCACGGAACCGCAATCCAGGTGGTCCCTGCCAATGACAACAGGGGCCTTAATTTCTCCCTTTCCTACTAATTCATTTATAACTTTACCAAATGTGGCCCTGTCGCCGTAGCCTAGCCAGCATATCCTGGCAGGGAGCCCTTCATGAGAGACCTTCTGGCCGGCCAGGGTTATCCAGCGGCTCAGTGAGCGATCCTCAGGGAAGGTCTCCAGAATGGCTTTGTCAAGACGGTCTATGTCTCCTGGGTCTCCAGATAGGGCTGCCCAGCGGAAAGGGCCCTTGCCCTGGCAAAATAGGGGGCGTATATAGGCGGGAACGAATCCAGGATACTTAAAGTTCCCATCCGGAGCCCTTACCTTCACCCCCGCCAGTTCTGCCTGACCCCTGAGGTTGTTACCGTAGTCAAAGCATATTGAGCCTCGCCGCTGAAACTCCAGTACGGCCTCCATGTGGAGGGCAATAGCCTCGTAGACCCTCTTTTTGTATTCCTCTCTGTTTGTTTCCCTTAGACTGTCCATATCAGAAACCTTCCCTATAGGGACATAGCTATAGATGTCATGGGCCGGGGTCTGGTCCGTGATGATGTCAGGGATAATTTTTCTTCTAACCAATTCTGGGTGGACCTCTGCGGCGTTGCCCACTAATCCTACAGAAAGGGGTTCACTTCTTTCCTTAGCGTCCATGACCCATTTTAGGGCCTCGTCAAGGCTGTGGGCGATTCTATCGCAGTAGCCCTGACGTACCCTCTTAAGAATCCTTTCTTCCCTCACCTCCACATCCAGAATCACACCCTCATTCATTGTTACGGCTAGGGGTTGGGCCCCGCTCATCCCTCCCATCCCAGCCGTAAGGACGAATTTACCCTTAAGGCTGTTGAGGTTGTATTCTTTATGCGCCAAAGCCGCAAAAGTATTATAAGTACCCTGAAGTATCCCTTGAGACCCTATATATATCCAGCTCCCCGCAGTCATCTGACCAAACATAGTGAGGCCCATTGCGTCATATCTATCAAAATTTTCCTGGGTGGCCCAGGCTGGTACCAGATTCGCCGTAGCGATTATTACTCTCGGGGAATGCGGAAAGGTCTTTGCAATGTAAACAGGTCGGCCCGATTGGACGCATAGTGTCTCGTCCTTTTCCAGTCCCTGAAGGATCCTAACCAGGCGATTGTACTCCCTCCAGTTTCTGGCAGCCCTCCCTGACCCGCCATAAGCGATTAGTTCCTCAGGACATGTAGCCACTGCAGGATCCAAACAGTTCATAAGCATCCTCAGGGCCGCCTCTGCATCCCAGGTCTTACAATGGAACCCTGTACCGGTATAGGCCCTGATGGGGAAAGGAGGCCTTTCCTCGTAATACATTGGCCTGTTGTTCTTTATAGACATTATATGTCTTTCAGCAGGGAAAAGTATTCTTCTCTCGTTATACCAGCTGTCCTCAAGTTATTTTTGATTACAAATGCCGGGACTTCTTTCCTTACGGGTATAACCACTGGTCTTAAAACCCCCTTTTTTCGTATATACGAAATGGTCTCCTTCAATTCTTACACACTTAAATCCTGCCTTTTCAAAGACCTTTCTTAGAGTACTTGCTGGCATAGGCGTTATTTTAGGCATTTCACTACAGGCTTACCGCTTCGGTTGCAACAAGCTTGGGTGGTAGCCAACGCCCACTCGCATCTTTCTTATATCTTGACTCCTCAAGGATGACCTCAAGCGTCCCCATTTTTTCGGCTTCTTCAATAAATAGTCTCACTGCTGTCTTGAGCATCTCTTTTGCGTGTTCAACGGTATTTCCACAGCTTGAGACATCAAGCTCAGTGCAATATGCTACATAAGTTTCATCTTCCTTAAAAACAATAATGTCAAAATCAATGGATACCATGGTCACCTCCTTTTCTTTGATTAACTTACTTTATTCTATCTCCTTCGGCTGGCCACCCAATAATATAGCCCTTTAACTGGCTCTTTCAACCTGATTGTTCCTTTTAAATAAAAGGGAATGAAATTGTGAATCCCCACCTGGGCGCAGAAGTCGATGTCTTTCTCCATGCCCAGCTTTATAAGAAGCTGGCTATGGGTGGAATCAAGGAGGGCCTGGCGGAGGTTGTCCTTATAGTGAAGATACGCAATATAAGCGAGGCGGGCAGGGTCAGAAAGGACCGCCTCTATCAAATCTGTCTTTTCCAGAAGCCTATGTATGAGCATTCCCCCACAGACGACATCCTCCAGGGATGCCTCTCCTTCTTCACCTGATAGTGCAATGTGCAACCTGTCATTTCTGGTGGCCAGATATTCTGCCACTGCGGGGAGATTCAGGAAACTGCAGACCAGTATCTCTTTTGCTGTCATTAAGCGGATAACGGTTTGCACATTTTTGGTGCAATTAGTGGTGGTGATGAGTATAAACTTGTCTTCTACTACATCTCTTGAGTATTCTTGTGGGGAGTTTCCCAGTCGAAAGCCTTTAATTTTTAGCCCATTCCTCTCGCCTCCAAGGATTACCCTGTCACGACCCAACTCTCTTGCCTTAATTAGACAATCTCTTATGGAGGCAAATGGGTATACAGCCTTGCATCCCTGTGAAAAGGCATGGGTAATGGTAGAACTGGCCCTGAGGACATCTATGACTACTACCCTTAATCCGCCTGAGGCGGACTTAAGCCTTTTTAATTCGGAAGGATAGAAGGTGAGGGTTATTTTCATGGTTCTATTTAACTTCGCAGGCTAAAGCCTGCGGCTACATTTCTTGTTGGTTGAGGGACAGGGCTATTTTCATGTTTATTTAAGCTTTTCGCAGGTTAAAGTTCGCCGAGGGCGAATCTGTTCGCCACAAAAATTGGCGAATCCGAAATAAGCGAATCCGCCTATCTTTTTGGTGGACCTCTAGCATGACCTGCTACCTTTTTGCGGGTTGGGGGTGAGGGTTATTTTCACTTAATCTTCAATTGTCAGTCTTCGGTTTTAAGAAGTAATTAATTAGTGACAGATGCCCGCTGGCTACCGATAACTTGCAACTATACCTTGGCAAGTCTCTCTAGCAAAAGCCTTTTGAATGTGTCAAAACGGGCCTTAATATACTCAAAGACCTGTTCATTCAGGCCCGGTTCGAAGACCCTAATTGATAGTCTTACGACTGCTCTGCCTTCCTTTAGCTTTCTGGGACGGAAACAGACCTTTGACCTCTCTGCTAGGGTCACGAATTCCAAAAGGTTCTCAACAACGTAATCATGCACACGCTCTGGTATAAATAACCAACTGTAAAAGTCATAAAAAGGCATGTCCGCATGCTTCTCACAGGAGAGGTATTGAGGGTTACTGCCCAGACGGGAAGATTGGTATTTCCAGGTTATCTGTTCTACGCCGGATTCCTCTCCCCAGGAGAATTCCTCCTCTGTAACCTCCATACCCAGGGTCCCAGCCCACTTCTTTAGTTCTTCATACATGATTTATCTTTGATAACTGCCTTTTGTATAAAACCGAAAAAGGCAGGTCAGGAGACCTGCCGCTACCGTTTAAATAACCAATAATTTAAATATTTATGATATACCTTCCTTGCTGAAAAAAGTAAGATATTTTGTAGTCACATTACTTTGATTTTAACCCCAGCTTCTCATAAAAGAGAGGGAAATTTATCTCCTTGTTTATAACCTCACGAATCCTTGGGAGCTTGGCCTCACTCCACCTCTTGAGGTGGCTGAAAAGACCCTCACAGGCCTCTACTGCCATGGCCGTATCAAATTTTACCACTACCACAGGGATATGATTCTCCCTGGCCCGGCTGAGTATGGCCTCGCTGGGATAGAAACCCCCTGTAAGGATTAAACACCTGGTCGGTGTCTCCAGGGCGGCTAGCTGTATATCGCTCCTGTCACCCCCCGTAATTACTGCCTTATTTATCACCCTTCGAAAGTACCTTAGTGCGCTTTCTACACTCATGGCCCCTACCATTACGTGCTCTACCAGTTCCTCCAGTCGCTCCTCTCCGCAAAGGAGTTCCCCTTCCAGCGTCTTCACCAACTCACGAACGGGTATTGCCCCTATCAACGGGTCTTTGGGAATTATCCCCAGGGTATCTACTCCCTTAGATTTAAGATAAGGCACTATCGCCTCTTTTATGTGTTTCACTTTGGGAGGGAGAATAAGATTAAAAATAACACCTACCAACTTATCTTTCAAGACTTCCCTGGCTTGGAGAATGGCATCAAGAGTAGTTACGGTGTCCTCAAATTTGTCCACCATGATAACCTTTCCTCTGGTTTCCGTGGCAAAATCTAACATAGAGAGGCCTACCATGGTACCACTATCCAACCCCCCTAGGGCATGAACTAGAAGGACATCTTTATCTTTGGAAAGACCAAGGAAGTTCTCCATAATCCTTTGCCTCACCCACCCCTCCTCCTCTCTTAGTAAAGAGTTAAGAGTCTCCTCGGTAATCACCACAGGGCATATGGAGTCCAGAGGTTCTTCAATATCAACAGTCTTTTTTAGAAAGACCGCATCTTCATCTGCAAGGACACCTTCAACCCTGGTAGGCAAGGCACCAATGGGTTTAAAGAATCCCACCTTGAAGCCGTCTTCTCTTAACCTCAGCCCTACGCCTAGCCATACAAGACTTTTGCCCGAATATTCGGTGACGGAACCAATAATAACAGGTATCATCGGACCTCCTTTTAATCCGTCTTTGTCCGCTCTAAGCGGACAAGGTTATCCTGGCATCAATAGCCACTGCACCTTCAGGTAAGACTGCCAGGGGATTTATGTCCAGCTCCAGAATATCTGGGAAATCAATTACCAGTTGAGACAGCTTCTGGAGCCCTTCTACCACTGCCTCCAAATCTGCTGGGCGCTCGCCCCTGGTACCCTTCAGGACGGAATAGGCTTTAGTTTCCTCTATCATCTTACGTGCCTCTGTAGAGGTGATGGGTGCTATCCTGAAGGAGACGTCTCTCAACACCTCTACGTATATCCCCCCTAAACCAAACATAAGCAAAGGCCCAAACTGGGGGTCCTTAACAGCACCCAGGATGACCTCCCTGCCTCCCTTTATCATCTCCTGAACAAAGGCTCCATGGATGTGGGCCACAGGCATCCTCTTCCTTACCCTCTCCATCATCTCTTCAAAGGCCCTTCCTGCTTCTTCAAGGCTACTGATACCCACTTTCACGCCACCAACGTCTGATTTGTGGAGAATGTCCGGAGAGGCCACTTTCAGGACTAGAGGAAAACCTACCTCCAGGGCCGCTTTGACAGCCAAGGCCTTATCAGTGACAAGAATACTTCTCGGTATAGAAAACCCATAGGCAGCAATGACCTGCCTTGCCTCAGCCTCTGCCAGATTCAGGCGCCCTTCCAGTCGTGCCTTTCTGAAGACCTCTTCTACTGCCCTTTTGTCCCCACGGAAGTTATTAGGCTTCTCCATCGGCCTCTCCCTCCATTGTCTATGGTGAAACATAGCTTCCAAAACCGCCACTGCCGTTTCGGGGAAAGGGTAATTAGGCACTTGATACTGCGCTAGCAACTCTACTGCCTCTTTCATTGTGGGTCCTCCCATGAAGGAGGCTATGACTGTCTTACTTCTAAACTTTTTAGAAAGTTCTCCAACCACCCTTGCCACCTCTTCTGCCTTTACAACTGCCTGGGGAGCATTTATGGCAACAACTGCATGTACATTCTCATCCTGAAGTACCTTTTCCATGGCCACACGATAAACATCTTCCTTAACGCCTCCTGTAATATCGACAGGATTGTAGAAACTAGCAATACGGGGGAGGCAGTTCCTGAGTGCCTCCACGGTCTCCCGATAAAAGGAGGCCATACGGAGGTCTGAACGTTCTACTGCATCAGCAGTAAGGATGGCCGGTCCACCCGCGTTAGAAAAGATAGCCACCTGAGGCCCTGGTGGGGTCTCCTGGGCACTCAATGCCTGGGCAACACTAAATAAGTCTTCCAGGGTCTCCACCCTCAAAATGCCGGATTGTTTAAAGGCAGCCCTGAAGGCGTTGTCCGAGCCGGCCAGGCTGCCTGTGTGAGAACTCACGGCCCTGGCGCCGGCCCCTGTGCTTCCTGACTTGATAATAACTACAGGCTTTTTACGGGTTACCCGACTTGCCTCCTCCATAAAGGCTCTGCCATCCTTTATACCCTCTATGTAACCAAGGATTACTCGGCACTCTGGGTCGTCCTCGAAGGCCTTCAGGAGGTCTACCTCGTTTATATCCATATTGTTGCCCATACTCACAAATTTAGAGAAACCCAAATGCTGGGTCTGTGCCCAGTCCAGGATGGCGCTACATATTGCGCCCGACTGGGAGAAGAAGGCGACGTGACCTTTCGGGGGAGGATTAGCGGCAAAGGTGGCATTGAGCCTATAATGGGTGTTAATTATCCCAAGACAGTTAGGGCCTACGACCCTAATGTTGTACTTTTTGGCCAGGCGGGAGAGTTCTTTTTCTCTTTCAACCCCCTCCCCACCAATCTCTTTGAAACCGCCGCTTATTATAACAGCAGAGTCTATTCCTTTCTGGCCGCATTCTTCAATGGCCTGCAAGCATAGTTCAGCAGGTAAGACCAGCACCGCCAATTCTACACTGTCCTCTACCATTTTCACACTGGGGTAGGCATGCAGTCCCAGGATACTATCTGCCCTGGGATTGATGGGATAGACCTTTCCAGGAAAGTTATAATCCAGGATATTTTTTAAGATGCTGTGACCTAACTTGTATTCTTCCCTTGCTGCCCCTATCACCGCTATGGAGCGGGGCTGGAAGAAGTGTTCAAGCATAGCTATCGGAGTTCTCTCGCTTTGATCTTAAGTAGAAGTCTTTCCACATCCTCTTTGTGGCAAAGTTCTGTACCAGGGGAAAGGGTGGCAGCAGTCCCCGCTGCCGTTGCAAATATGACAGCCTCCCTCAGGGGCTTCCCCTGCTCCAGGCTCAATACCAACCCTGCCACAGATGAATCTCCAGCACCAACAGTGCTTACCACCCTTACTTTCGGAGGTGTGCAATGGATTGCTAGCTCTTTACTGACCACGACCAACCCCTTTGCTCCAAGGGACACAACCACTATTTCTATTCCTGACTTGTTAAGTTCCCTTGCTATGTGGAAGACATCCTTCAGGCCCTTTATTTCCCTTCCAGCAAGCCTTCCTAGTTCATAGATATTGGGCTTAATTATGTAGGGCTTAGCCTCAAGACCCAGTCGTAGGGGTTCATTATCGGCATCAAGAACGGCCTTGCCCCCCTGATTGGTTACCACTTTTATAAACTGGGCATATATATTGGGAGTTACACCCCTGGGAAGACTGCCCCCCATAACCGCAAAGCTGGGAGCAGGACATAGACGTGAAATCTTATTGTAAATAGAGGCAACGTCGTGGGGCCTTAACTCTGGCCCTTGTGCGCTAAGGAGCATCTGCTTTTTAGTTGAACAGTCTTTAATTATGATATTGGTGCGAGTTTCCTCAGCAATTGTAACAAAGTCACAAGTAATTCCCTCATTGATAAGACGCCCTTGAAGTTCAAGTCCGGTAAACCCCCCTATAATGCCAAGGGCGACGCTTTGACCACCCAGCTCCTTTATGGCCCTGGAGACGTCTATGCCCTTTCCACCCGCATAGATGGCCTCCTCCTTTACACGACTCAGGTCATCAAACTTTAGGTTATCTACATATACTGCCCGATCAAGGGCTGGATTAAGCGTTACTGTATATATCATCCTCTTTGCAGTCCAAGCTTACAACCGCATGTATCGGCTTTCAAGTGAAAAACACATATTGAGACCTCTGAAAAAGTATGAGGAGCGACGCTTCAAGTGTCATTGCGAGCGAAGCGAAGCAATCTCATGTTTTCTAGCGCACACCACTTAGGAGATTGCTTCGGGGCTTCGCCCCTCGTCCGCCTCAGGCGGAACAGCTTTGCCCAGGATTTTTTAGAGACCTCATGTTATGGTTAAAGAATTAAACAGAACTTTAAAGCAAGCTATATTTTAGGGAATAGGGGTTAAGAAAATATTTTTCTCTCCTGCCCCCTATCACCTAGCCCTAGCTAAGGGTCTTTATTATTGCCTTCAAAAAATCAGGCAAGTCGGAAGGCTGACGGGAGCTTATCATGTTACCATCCACTACAACTACTTTATCCTCATACAAGGCGCCGGCATTCTTAAGATCGTCCTTTATGGCAAAGAAACAGGTCATCCTCTTACCCTTAACAATCCCTGCTGAAATTGGCACCCAAGCTCCGTGGCAGATAGAAGCCACTACCTTTCCTGCCTGCCCCATTGCCCGCACTATATCCACTACGGCAGGGTAACGCCTCAGCCTATCAGGAGCATAGCCCCCAGGAATAATCACAGCATCGAAGTCCTCCCAATTAACATCATCAACCTTACAATCTGCCTCCATTGGGTACCAATGTTTACTTTTATAAACCTTCTTTTCAGGGCCTGCCACTACCACCCCTGCTCCTTCCTCAAGAAGACGCAGCTTAGGGTACCATCCTTCGAGGTCCTCATAATCATCTTCTACGAGGATTAGTACCTTCTTTCCTTTCAATTCCATGGCTTTTCCTCCTTTGCTGAAATCCGCCACAGTCAGCAATTGTAAGTTACACTCTGATAACTCACTACTAAAAACTGATCACTGACGTTGCGAGTCCCTTGACCATAAACCCTCCTACTGTTATTATAGATTAACAATTAGCTGAAACCAATCTTATGCCCCCCGTGATGCAAAATCAAAAAGAAAAATTGGTCACCCTGAAAGTGCCGGCTATGGACTGCCAGGAGGAGGCCCATCTCATCAAAAAGAAACTCTCGGGCCTTAAAGGCGTATTACAACTGGATACTCTCCTTCTCTCCCAGGAAGTAAGGGTAAAATATGACAGCAGCCTTATAGATATAAAAGAAATCCTGGGACTTATACAGGAGACGGGGCTTGAGGCCACCTTGCTTGAGACCTGGACACCCAGAAAGGTGGACTGGGGGAGACAAAAACAGCTTATCCTTACCATCCTCTCCGGACTATTCGCACTTTTGGGATTGGCTTTAGCGCTTAGGGGCTTTCCAAGAGAGATAACCATACCAATATACCTGGTGGCCATGTCCACTGGAGGAGTAAGAATTTTCCACAAAGGGTTTCTAGCGGCCAAGGAACTTTCCCTTGACATGAACACCCTGATGTCCATGGCAGTGGTAGGGGCAGCGGCAATCGGGGAATGGGGAGAGGCGGCCACAGTCATTGCGCTATTTTCCCTGGCCCAACTCCTGGAAACTTATAGCCTTGACAGGGCAAGAGACACAATAAGGTCGCTTATGACCCTGACCCCCACAGAGGGCCTGGTGAGGAGGGGGAAGGAGGAGGTATCTCTGCCTGTTAACGAGGTACAGTTAGGGGATATACTCATTGTAAGACCTTCAGAGAAGATACCTTTAGATGGAATTGTAATAGAAGGTTATTCAACAGTAAATCAGGCCCCAATCACAGGGGAGTCCACCCCTATAGAAAAATACCCTGGCCGTGAGGTATTCGCCGGAACCATTAACAGGGAAGGGGTACTGGAAGTGAGGGTGAACCATCTGGCAAAGGACACTACCCTATCCCGTATGATTCATCTTGTAGAGGAGTGCCAGGCCCAGAAGGCCCCATACCATAGCTTTGTGGATAAGTTTGCCAGGATATACACACCCATAGTAATAGGTATAGCCTTTCTCGTGGCTACTGTACCTTGGGCCCTTCTGGGAGCAGATTTTGTTCCGTGGCTCTACATGGGATTGGTTTTTCTGGTAATATCTTGCCCATGTGCCCTGGTTATAGCTACCCCCGTAAGCCTTTTGTCGGGTATAACTTGTGCCGCCCAGCATGGTGTTCTCATAAAAGGTGGTGTCCACCTGGAGGAGGCAGGCAGCCTGAAGGCAATAGCTTTCGACAAAACTGGAACCCTCACCAAAGGTGTGCCAGAGGTGATTGACATCATACCTATTGACTCCCTATCGCATGACGAACTCCTGCGGGTAGCTGCCTCCGTGGAGGCTCGATCAGAACATCATCTAGCTGGGGCCATCCTCAGAAGGGCTAGAGAAGAAAAACTTAAACTGTTAGAGGCTGTAGACTACAAAACTGTTCCTGGAAAAGGGGCTATGGCCAGAATCCAGGATAAATACTGTTACATCGGCAACCTGAAGTTCTTTAGAGAACTAGGAGTACCAACAGCGAAGGCAGAGAAACTCCTCTCCATGCTCCAATCCCAGGGAAAGACGGTTATGCTGATAGGCAGCGAAGATAAGCTATTAGGAACTATAACTGTGGCTGATGAGGTAAGACCAGTAAGCAAGCCTACCATGGTTGCACTAAGGGAAAAGGGTATAAAAAAGATAGTTATGCTCACAGGTGACAATAAGGGAACGGCCCAGGCTATTGCTGGAAAATTGGGCGTAGAGGAATACATGGCAGAGCTTTCACCTGAGGACAAGGTGGAGGCGGTAAGGCACTTGACCCAAAATTATGGGAAAACAGCTATGGTAGGGGACGGCGTAAACGACGCCCCCGCCCTGGCCGCCGCCACAATAGGTATTGCCATGGGAACGGCAGGGACAGACACTGCCCTGGAGACTGCTGATATTGCCCTCATGGCCGATGACCTCACTAAGATACCTTTTGCCCTGGCACTCAGCAGGCAGACCTTGAGGGTAATAAAACAAAACCTCGCCTTTGCCATAGGAGTGAAGGCCGTTTTCCTGGGATTGGCCGCCCTTGGCCTGGCCACCCTCTGGATGGCAGTGGGTGCCGACATGGGCGCCTCCCTGCTGGTCATCTTCAACGGGCTGAGGCTGCTAAGGTACAGTTCATGACAAAATACTATTGAAAATTGGAAATTGAAAATTTCAAACTTAAAATTTTGAGAATAAGATGTAGCGTTGGAGCTTGCTCCAACGTTTTTAATTGCCTTCAGGGCAATCAGGGCGTAAAATCTTCAGCAATGGACGACTGGACTCTAGTTGCCTTAGAAGAATACAAGACTTTGCGGGCGGAGAGCCTACAGGCAATACAAAATCAACATCCTGCATTGCGTTTGGGGGCTTTGGCATTAGGTTTTCTATTAGCTAGTGCGTTTACGTTGCTAAACTTTAACGTGCTACTAGCTTACCTAGAATTGACCCTGTTTTCTCCTATAGTTATCGCATTAATTACAACAATTTGGGCCAGTGAAGTGGGTAGAATGACCAGGGTAGGTAACTATATTTCTGCACTAGAAAAAGAAATCAATGGTAAGCTTAAGGAAAAGGAAGAAGCTCTGTATTGGGAACAATGGTTACGTAAAGAAAGGAAGCAAACACGCTTCACTTATATTTCTTTTATTGGAGGATTTCTCTTGTTAGGACTCTTATGTATAGGTTTTGCCAGTGCACTTTGGTACTTTGGATATCTTGAAAGACAACAGTTTTTAATAGCACTTATTACATTAATTGTTGGCATTTTCTTTATCTCTGGAACCATCATAGGTTTATTTTTCTGGCTAAAAAGTATCAGCAAAAGTATTGCCGAAACACGTAAAATTAAATGAAAGCAATCGTATTTCACGAACACGGCGGACTTGAAAAACTCAGATACGAAGAGGTGGAGGAGCCAGGGCCGCAGGCCCATGAGGTGAAGGTTAAGGTGCGGGCCTGTGGGGTGAATCACCTGGATATATGGGTAAGAGAGGGGCTAAGGGGGCCTAACATACCTATGCCCCACATACTGGGTAGTGAGGTCACGGGGGAGATAGTAGAGCTAGGGACGGGGGTAAAGAATCTGAAGACAGGAAAAAAGGTACTGGTAGCCCCTGGATTATCCTGCCGAAGATGTAAGCACTGCCTGGAAGGCAATGATAGCCAGTGTAAGGAATTCAAGATTCTTGGTTATCAGGTGCAGGGGGGATATGCCGAGTATGTATGCGTGCCTGAGCAGAATATAATACCGCTTCCAGAGGGGACTTCCTTTGAAGAATGGGCGGCGGTGCCTCTCGTGTTCCTTACGGCCTGGCACATGCTTATTGGGAGGGCAAAACTGAGGCCTGGCGAAAGGGTTTTGATTCATGCGGCAGGTAGCGGCATAGGCAGCGCCGCTGTGCAGATAGCCCGCCTGGCAGGGGCCACTGTCGTGGCCACAGTGGGCAGTCCTGAAAAGGCGGAGAAGGCAAAGGGCCTTGGGGCCCATGAGGTCATCAATTATAAAGAAAAAGACTTTACCCAGGAGGTAAAGCGGTTCACCATGGGTGAAGGGGTGGAGGTAGTTTTTGAGCATGTAGGACTGGAGACATGGGAAAAGAGCCTGGCCTGCCTTGCTCACGGAGGTAGGATGGTTATTTGTGGGGCCACGAGTGGCCCTATTGTTTCCTTAAACATACCCTATTTATTCATGAAGCAAATCTCTATTCATGGCTGCTACATGGGTGGGCAGAAGGAGCTTCTGGAGGTGTTAAGTCTGGTAGAACAAAAGAGACTCAGGCCAGTGGTGGACACTGTATATCCTCTTAAAGAGGCTGCCTCGGCCCAGAAGCGCATGCAGGAAAGAAATTTCTTCGGAAAACTTGTATTGAGGCCCTAAAAATGAAAAAGATTCTCTTTGGTATTTTTTTCCTCCTCGCAACAATAATTGCAGAATCACACTATCTTTCTAACAGATTCTTAATATGTGCAGAGGATCGGGGTGCCGTACCCTTGCTTCCAGAGCAAAAGGAGCCTATGAAGCCCTTGGATGTATCGGGGCAGTGGACCCTCCATTTTAAGGGGGTAGAGTACGGCTGTCAGAATCCTCAAGAGGATGGACAGAAGGAGGGCACTTTTGTATTTAATATAACCCAACAAGGAGAAAACCTCTCAGCGACCTTTGCAGACAGAAGAACAACGAATCATCTCAAAGGGGTAATAAGAGGAACCACGGTCACGGCTACGGTGCATGGTTTATATCCAGATAACTGCCGGGTGGTAACAGAAATCCTGGGTGAAGTGGTTGGCAAAGATACAAAAGGCGAAGTGGTGGGAAAAGAGATAAAAGGCACCTATTCAGGGAAGGAACTGAACTGCGAAACCTGCATATGGGAGGGCGAATTTACCGTGGAGATTGCGCATTAGGGCATACGGGGTTCCAACCGTAACATTTAAAGCGTTAGCCGGCTAGCGTCTATATATTACGATAATCATCTTTTAGTCTCCAAAGACTAGAATAGTCCTTGTACGTTTCGCTTTCTGGCATTTAACGGTCAAATCTTGCAACTGGACATCTGGAAAAGGAGGTTAGACATGGAGAACCTTTATTTGGAAACCGTAAGCCTTTGTCCTGAATACGCTAAAGATTCCCCAGCTTATTACGAAGAAAGGGACGACGGCATGTACATTAATGTGGAGTGTAATGAGCATGGGGTACACGAGGAACAAGTGGAGGGCGATAGCAAGTTTTTTAAGCAGGGGTACGAAGAGGATTATGAAAGTGAGGGATGTAAGAATCCCTATAAAGACCACTTAGTATTACCCATAACCTATAGGTGTAACACAAAATGCAGGTACTGCTATACCCTGTCCAACTCTTCCTTTCCACTTCCTGAGGACAGAACATTTGAAACGCTTGCTGAGATAATCAAAAACTTCGAAGGAAGCATAAACATAATTGGTGGAGAACCTACAATACGAGAAGACCTATTGCAACTCATTAGGGTTGCAAAAACAAACAATAATCGAATAGTAAGTATTTCTACTAACGGGCAGAGGCTTCGGGATATAAATTTTGTAAAAGGGTTGAAAGATAACGGCCTGGACTATGTGTATCTGTCCCTCAATGACATTGAATACGAAGAGTCTAAAACAATTTACCAAAATAAGCTGGAGGCCCTTAATAATTGCTGTAAATTCAGTATGCCTGTCTGGTTGCAGCGGACCATTGATGAGCTTAACCAATTGGATTCAATTTTAGATGTCCTGGGGACTTATAAAAGAGTAATTTTCTCTGTAACTATAAGAGCAGTAAAGCCTTTTGGAGTGTACTATCCCACAAGCCAGATATTTGTATCCGATATGCTCAAATATCTAAAGAAGGAGAAGGACTATACAAAAGGCACAGAACCTTTCAATTGTCGTATCATTTTAAAAGGTAAGCAAGCAAGAATCTCTTCCTGGGTTAATGACGTGAAGAGGCTAGATCCAATAGATTGCAGCTACATTATCTCAAATGATGTAATGACTACCTTCCACCGCGGGATGAAGATTGATGAAGTGCTCATAAAAAATCAAAGGTTTTTGAATGTTTAATAACTCCTCCAGATACATTAACTGACAATTGACGTAATATGGCAATACGCTCTGTCTCTAAGAACGTCCTTGCCTGGGTCATTTGCAACCTAGAGCTTTTATGTATAAAGACGGTAGGCCTGCTAGTAAGGATAGCACCTTATAAAGTTTCTCTAATCGAGACGTTAGGCCTATTTACAGGTTTTGTTTTCCTATGCCTGAAATTTAATCGCTGGAGGGAAATTACAAAATTTGCAAGGCATACCGGCAGCACACTACCAGTTCCGTTATATCTAGGGTGCTACTGGGTGCAAAGAGGGAGGGACAGGGTTTGGGAAGAAGCATATCATGAAGCTACTTTCAGCCTTAAACAGTACATTACCACTGAAAATGAGGAAATGATTGAGAAGGCTGTTGGGGAGGGGAAGGGGGCTATACTCCTGGGGGCGCATATAGGTCCAAAACTTTGCTCCACTATTCTCCACGAAATGAATATCGCCGTAAAGACGCTCGTTGGACACAGTGGGTTTGAAAGACA
>JAHFOV010000015.1 GCA_023261505.1 Planctomycetota bacterium | reverse complement strand
GCAAGTTAAAGGGGGGTGTCAATTTAAAAGGGGTTAATAACGGCTTAGAGCTATGTCCGTGTAATTAGCCTCTACTTTACCATGGTTGCGGTCGGTGTTGGTTTGTATAGCTACGCCAAGAACATCCTTCGGCTCTTCTCCAAACTCTCTGACGTGGTCCTGATAATGATTCACTTTATGCTGCTGCCATTGGCCTAGCCCTTCAGGTCCACTTTGCACCACAATTATCCTGAATCTGTCATCGCAAGGATTTGCGAAACGCTCACCGATTTTAACATTGGAGCCCCACACGTAGATTAATCCCCTTATATGACGAGGTATGCCAAGAAATCTTCTGTCGTATACTATACACACGGCTGCAGGATAATCATCTCTTCCCACCTCCTTCTCTCTACTCTCTGGAAGGATGTTAGAAACCTTCCAGTTCCATCTTAAAAGGGGATACTGATCGGCCTTCTTATTAACCCGCCTCAGGAGGACAATACCGTTATCATCGGTCTTAACCTGTAACACACGCTTCCCCTCAAGCTCCAGTACCCTTGGTTGGGCCTCCCTGGCGATCTTCCTACATATCCCAGGATGAACCTTCCAACCTATCGGCTCACCTTTCGCCAGTTCCTCACCTGTAAAGGCGGTGATAGGAAGGGTATCGTCTACCGGCGCTAACTTGGGGCCAGTGGCACAGGAACAAAAAAGGACAACAAGAACTAAGAGGAATCTTTTCATGGCCTCATCAGATTATAAATTACAAATCTAAAAGCTCAAATGTCAAATAAGTATCCACAATCTGCCGAGTTTTCTTAATTTGGAATTTTTAATTTGAACTTTGGAATTTCCCCATGACTTTACCTCTTGAAAAGAAGTTTAATCCCGCTTATACTAATAAGTTAAATATAGCAACTGGTTGGGAGTCAACTTTGGAACGAGCACATAAGATTGCGGTAATGGAACGCACGCATAAGATTGCAGTAATCCCTGGAGATGGAATAGGGCCCGAGGTGGTTCGAGAGGGTTTGAAGGTACTGGATGCCGTCTCAAGGAAAAACGGATTCAAGTCTGAGCTAATAAATTATGACCTGGGCGGTAGCCGCTATTTAAAGACAAAGGATGTCTTGCCAGATTCCGTACTAGAGGAGTTACGGCATTGCGATGCCATATACATGGGTTCCGTAGGGCATCCAGATGTGGCCCCAGGGATATTGGAACGAGGGTTACTTCTTAAGATACGGTTTGAGCTGGACCAGTACATAAACTTACGCCCAGTGAAACTTTATCCTGGTGTGGACTGTCCCTTAAAAGGCAAAGGGCCTGAAGATATAGACTTTGTTGTGGTCAGAGAAAATACTGAAGGGCTGTACGTAGGCTCCGGAGGTTTCCTCAGAAAAGGGACGCCTCAGGAGGTGGCAGTACAGGAGTCTGTGAACACCCGCTCAGGGGTGGAGCGATGCATACGCTATGCCTTTGAGTTTACACGGAATAGGGACAAAAAGAAGAAGCTCCTTTTTTGTGGAAAGACCAACGTACTCAACTACGCTCACGACTTGTGGAACAGGGCCTTTTATGAAATAGCCGACGAGTATAAGGATGTTACCACCGAGTATGCCCACGTGGATGCCACTTGTATGTGGATGGTCAAGAATCCTGAACGCTTTGATGTTATAGTAACAGACAATATGTTTGGGGACATAATTACAGACCTTGGGGCTATGCTGCAAGGGGGGTTAGGGATAGCCGCTGGGGGAAATATAAACCCTGAAGGGGTTTCGATGTTTGAGCCAATTGGAGGTTCAGCCCCCAAACATGCAGATAAAGGTGTGGTAAGCCCCCTGGCAGCCATTTGCGCTTGTGCCATGATGCTAGAACACCTGGGAGAAACCCAGGCGGCCAGGGCGATAGAGGACGCTGTAAAAAAGGTCACCTCACGGCTAAAAAGCTTGGAAGCCGGCAGGATGGGCTATTCTACCCAGCAGGTAGGAGACATGGTAGCGGAGGCGATTTAAGGAGTAAAATTTATGGAAGTGGCAAGTAGTCTGGACGCCAGTGTCCTAGTACTGAACAAATTTTTTATGGCCATGAATGTGGTCAGTGTAAGGAGGGCCCTCACCCTCCTTTACAAGAACTCTGCCGAGGTGGTAACTGTAGATGAAGACAAATTCGCCTCTTATAATATTAATACCTGGAGAGATGTATCCCAACTCAGGGCAAAACTTGGCCTGCCTGAAGAAGATTGTGATTGGATTAGGGCGGTTTCTCTTGAGATACCAGTACCAAGGATTATCCGCCTGCTCTTTTACGATAGGGTTCCACACTGGGGGATAAAATTCAATCGCAGAAATATATTTGCCAGGGATGAAAACCGATGTCAATATTGCGGGAGCAGGTTCCCCACTTCTGAGCTTAGCCTTGACCACATGATCCCCCGTTCCCGTGGAGGCAGAACCACCTGGACCAACGTGGTCTGCGCATGCACCGAGTGCAATAAGCATAAGGGAGGCCGTACCCCGGAGGAAGCGCGCCTTAAACTCATACGAAAACCCTTTGTGCCAAAACACAGTCCGATAATCACTCTCAAGCTAAATTCTGGAAAATACCGCTCCTGGAAGCAATTCCTTGACCACGCTTACTGGTCAGTACCTCTTAAGTAAACGGGAGGCAGTATTGGGCACCTTAATAGGCCTGTCCAACCTAGGTGGATACCACCTGAGCACGGTAAAAGTTAGGGAGTTTTACCTCTCTATTGCCAGCGGACGGAGAAAGGGAGCCATCGCCTCTGTAACTTCAAACGCCTTAAAACCAGCCTCACATCTTTATGCGAGCCTATTGTGGATACGGAGCTTACTTTATCGCCATGGCCTCTTTCCCATAATAAAGCTGCCGCTTCCTGTCATTAGCATAGGCAATATAACTACAGGAGGCACAGGAAAGACCCCTCTTATCGAGTTCCTGGCTAAATTCCTGGGCGAACGTGGAAAAAAAGTAGCAATCATAAGCAGAGGTTATGCTAGCTTTAATGGCACTAATGATGAGTCTATAGAATTCAACGAGAGACTTCCGGAAGTACCTGTCCTACTTGGAAAGGATAGGCTGGCCAGCGCCAGGCTAGCTATGGAAGAATTCCATCCCCAATGCCTGCTCCTTGATGACGGATTCCAACACTGGAAACTAGCTAGAGACCTAGATATTGTAGTCATAGATAGCCTGGAACCATTTGGAAATGGAAATCTCCTACCTGCAGGTCTCCTTAGGGAACCCCTGAGCAGTCTCAGGCGTGCAGGTCTCTTCGTCTTATCTCGAACTAACTTATGCACCCTTGAGAAACTTCAGGCCATAAAATCATACCTAACGGATCTGAACAATACTGCCCCCATTATAGAAACAGTGCACCAACCACTTCATCTGGAGGATATGAGTGGTAATCGCGTTGAGACCTCATATCTCAAAGGGAAAAAAATTTTCGCCTTCTGTGGCCTGGGAAACCCGGCCTCCTTTGAAAAGACCTTGCACCTCCTTGGCTTCAATGTAGTGGGACTTAAGAGTTTTCCGGACCATCATCGATATACACCTTTAGAAGAGATGGAATTAATTACAGAAGCCAAAAGACAAGGAACAGACTTTATTATCACAACTTGTAAAGATAGGGTAAAGCTACAACATAAAAACTGGCCCGTTAGCCTACTCTCCTTAAGAATAGAAATGAGGATAACAAAGGGCCGGGAAGCCTTAACCTGCGCCTTGAGGAGGATATTATCCTGGTAAAAGGAACAACTCAAGGGAAAAAGCCCGTCACAATAAACAAAGGTGTAAGTCCTATAGACCTTACTGGGGTGAGAACTTATCCCATTAAAGAGAGGAAAAGCCTTGTCTCAGTAAAACAATTTGCAAGGCCCATTGCACCAGCTAAGAACTTTTCTGAATTCCTGGACTCTCTACCCAAGCTCCTCGCCTCTGAAGGGTTACTCAAGATTATAGAAGCCGTAGTCTCGGCGCACAGGCAAAAAAGGCAGATAGTAATGGCCCTGGGGGCTCACGTGGTGAAGTGCGGGCTTTCTCCTATTATTATAGACCTCATGGAAAGGGAGATTGTAACAGCCCTTGCCATGAATAGTGCCACTGCCATTCATGACTATGAAGTATCTCTTATTGGGGCCACCTCCGAGGACGTAAAAACAGGCCTGGAAGACGGTAGTTTTGGCATGGCCAGAGAGACGGCCCAGGCCTTTCAGGCCTCTTCAACCATGGCTGTTAAAGAAGGCATAGGACTGGGCGCGGCCCTTGGGAAGAAGATTAACAAAGAAAAGGGACCTTTCTCCCAATACAGCCTCCTAGGGGCAGCTGATAGGCTGGATATCCCTGCCACGGTGCATGTAGTCATGGGGGCAGATACAGTACACATGCATCCAAATATATCTGGGAAAGACCTGGGCGAGGCCACCTTGCAGGACTTCCGCCGCCTGGCTGGAGTTGTGGCACAACTGGAGGGTGGGGTATGGCTCAATGTAGGCTCAGCAGTTGTCATGCCTGAGGTCTTTCTTAAGGCCCTCTCTGTGGCCAGAAATTTGGGCCACAAGGTGAAGGATTTTGTAACAGTAAATATGGACATGCTCCACCACTACCGCCCCACGGTAAACGTTGTAGAGCGTCCCACAAAAAAGGGATATACCATTATTGGCCACCACGAGATAATGCTTCCACTCTTAAGGATGGGAATACTGTCTAGCCTGGAGACACATGAGCTGGCAAGCTGAACTCAGTCAGATATACAGGGAGTTGGATAAATGCCTCTCCAAGCTCGCTCCCGAGTGCAAGGCCTGCGGGGAGTGCTGTCATTTTGATAGCTTTGGTCACGTCCTTTACGCCAGCAGCATGGAAGTAAATTATCTTTTAGAAAAGGCAGGGCCCCCAAAAGAACCTATCACGAAAAAGGTCTGTCCTTACCTCGTGAATAACCTATGTACGGCAAGAGAAGAAAGAACCCTCGGCTGCAGGATATTCTTCTGCCAGAAGGACTGGCAGAGCACTTCTCAGGACTTATATCATAAATTCTTTCGCAGGATTAAAGAGCTTTCCATAAAATACCAGTTAGAATGGTATTATACATCTATGTTATCCGCGTTAGGCGAACTGAAGGAAGAGCACGTTGAAAAGTAGGCTCATACATATTATCAGGGACCTCCAAAACCCCACTGTGCTTGTGGTAGGCGACCTTATGCTGGATAAATACATCTGGGGTTCGGTAGAACGCATCTCTCCCGAGGCCCCTATTCCTATAATAAATGTTACCCAGGAGGAAATGAGGCCCGGCGGGGCTGGAGCGGTGGTTAGCTTTTTAGCCACCTTAGGGGCCAGGGTACTTTGTGTTGGTGTAATAGGAAAGGACCGCGAGGGAGAAAAACTACTGGAGCTACTTTCCCAAAAGGGTGCAGAAGTTTCAGGAGTAATCAGAGACGATACCAGGCCCACCACGGTAAAGGCCAGACTAATGGGCCATTTACATACAGCTGGACGTGGCGTGCAGCAACTTCTCAGGGTGGATTACGAGAAGAATCACCCTTTATCCCATGAAATAGAAGCCAAGATACTTGACTATCTAGAGACCAGTTTGCCTCATGCCAACCTGGTAGCCCTGAGCGACATGAACAAAGGGGTACTTACAGAACGCCTTACCAGTACAATCTGCATGATGGGCAAAACAAACTGGAAACCCGTTATTGTGGATCCGAGCATGAACGCCCCTCTCCAGCGTTATTATGGGGCCACAGCAGTAACGCCCAACCGCCAGGAGGCCGAGGTCATGACGGGGGTTAAACTCTTTGGACTGAACAGTTTCAAGCAAGTCGGGCAGAAATTGGTGACGGAGCTGGGACTGGAGTACGCCATAATAACCCTGGATAAGGAAGGGATATTCCTTCACCGAAGAGACGGTTGGAATGAACTCTTTCCTACAAATCCTAAAGAGGTCTTTGATGTCACGGGGGCGGGAGATATGGTTCTGAGCACGCTGGCTTTAGTCATAGCAAACGGTAATCGTTGGGATGAAGCCGTACAGCTAGCTAACGTTGCAGCCGGGCTAGAAGTGGGAAAGATTGGTGCCTGTCCCATTACCAGGGAAGAACTCATAACTGCCCTTAGCTCTGAAGAAAACACCTTAACTGAAAAGATTAAAACCCTGGAAGAGTTAGAAGGGTTCCTGGCAGGGCACAGGGCAAAAAAGGAGCGGATAGTCTTCACCAATGGGTGCTTTGACATACTCCATACAGGTCACGTAGAGTATCTAAGATTCGCCAGGCGTCAAGGAGAGGTATTGATGGTAGGGCTTAATACCGACCGCTCTGTAAGGGAAAACAAAGGGAACGGTAGACCCATCATCCCTGAAAGGGACAGAGCAAGGCTTCTGGCCGCCCTGGAGGACGTGGATTACGTAGTCCTCTTCGATGATGCCACACCAGATAACCTTATTAAGCATGTGAAACCGGATATACTGGTCAAAGGAGAAGACTGGAAGGAAAAAGGGGTGGTAGGAAGGGAGTTTGTGGAATCTTATGGGGGAAAGGTAATCCTTGCCCCTTTGGTTGAAGGCATCTCCACCTCAAAAATTATTAGCAGAATAGTAGAGCAGAACCAAAGAGCGGACCGTTGAAGAGTCTGTCATTGCGAGCGGAGCGAAGCAATCTCAATTAACCGAGCCATTGACACAGTCAATGTTGAAAATCCGCCTTAGACGGGCACTCCAAATTTTTGTATTTTTTCAGAGGTTTCAGAAATTGGAAAGTAGATGGAAGAAATAGAAAGAGAACTACGTGAGGGCATAGAGGTAAGTCAGGCCCTCCTTTTTAAAGGTAAAGAAACTATAAAAAAGATAGCTAGTGTCCTTGTGCAATGCCTACGCAAAGGCCATACAGTGTATCTAATGGGTCATGGAGGTAGCGCTGCGGAGGCCCAGCACATAGCAGGAGAATTAATAGGGAGGTTTAAAAAGGATAGGTCTGCCCTGCCGGCCCTGGCCTTCAGTGCAGATAGCTCCGTCCTAACAGCCCTGGCTAACGACTATGGATTTGATAGCTGCTTTGAAAGGCAGGTGGAGGCCTTCGTGAAGGAGGGAGACGTGGTACTTGGTCTTTCTACAAGTGGAAACTCCCCAGCCGTACTAAAGGCACTACAGCTTGCTAGAAAGAAAGGGGCTGCAACTATCGGCCTGACGGGACAATCGGGCGGTAAGATGAAAGAACTGGTAGATCTCTGCCTGCGGGTCCCCTCGGACAACACGCCAAGGATACAGGAATGCCATATGGCAGTAAGTCACGTATTATGCTACCTTATTGAAAAAGAGCTTTTTGGAGAAAACCATTCTACTACGACGAAGGAGAAAGGAGGATAATTATCTAGTTGGCAAAAGCGATCTTTCTAGACAGAGATGGCACAATAATCCAGGGTGTTCCTTATCTCTCCTCTCCTGAGGAAATAGTGTTATTACCACATTCTGCCAGGGCGATAAGGCTCTTTAAGGAAGAAGGGTTTAAGGTAATTATTGCCACTAACCAGTCCGGCGTAGCAAGGGGATATTTCACAGAAGATAGACTTAAAGAAATCCACCAGAGGCTTCTTGAGATGCTCTTTCAAGAAGGCGCTAGCATCGACGCCATTTATTACTGCCCCCATCTTCTTGAAGGTACAGCACCTGAATACAGTATAGAATGCCAGTGCAGGAAACCCAAAACTGGAATGCTCCTGAGGGCCGCAAGGGAACATGGTATAGCCCTGAGAGAATCTTTTATGATTGGCGATACCCCAGCGGATGTCTTGGCTGGCAAGAGTGCCGGTTGCAAAACTGTATTTGTAAAAAACTTTGATGAAGAGATAGAGATGCCAGTTGAACCAGACCTTATTGTCAGGGATATATGGAAGGCAGCTCAAATTCTTTGTTCCAAAGAGGACGCGCAGCGAATAGTCATTGCAAGCCGTAGCCCTGAGCATAGCGAAGGGGCAGCGAAGCAATCCCATTTTGAGGCAACGAGATTGTCCACCAGAGGCGGATCCGCCAATTTATTTGGCGGACTTCGTCGCTCCGCTCCTCGCAATGACCTCTTCGGAGCTGGTAATAACAAGCTATGAAGGTACTTTTTATATACCCTAATATTAACTCTCAAGTTGGATTCAACTTCGGTCTGGCCTTCGTATCAGCTATGCTAAAGGCTCATGGCCATACCACAAAGCTCCTTAACCTCAACGAGAAGCTGGACAGGCTTCCTGCAGATGAAGAAATTAGGACCTTTATTGAAGACTTTAAACCAGGGCTGGTAGGCATATCCGCAGTAACACCTCAGTACCGCTCCGCAGTGAAAATTGCCAGGCTTATCAAAAGCTTTTCAAATATACCCATAGTACTGGGGGGCGTTCATGCCACCCTTGTTCCAGAGGAAGTGCTCAAAGAGGATTGCTTTGATTTTGCCTGTGTGGGTGAGGGAGAGGAGGCGGTTCTGGAATTGGCAGAAAGACTGGAAAAGGGTCAAGATACTACTACTATCGCTAATATCTGGACGAAGAAAGTCGGCAGAGTAGTCCCTAACAATGTACGCCCCTTTGTAAACCTTTCCATCTTGCCCCGAAAGGACTATTTGCTCTTTAATATGCAGAAACTCATTGACACCGAGGACGGTTGGGTGAGGCTCATGACCTCCAGGGGTTGCCCCTTCCGCTGCACCTACTGCTTTAACCACAGGATAGTTGACCGCTACAGACAGGAGACCGGCAAGCCCCCGTCGGAATTGGGCTACATACGCCAGCATTCCCTGGAGGAGGTCTTCGAGGAGATAGAGTACCTGCAGAGCAATTACCAGCGAATAAGAATGTTCATCTTTGATGACGACGTCTTTACCCTGGATAAGGATTATCTAAAGGAGTTCTGTCAACATTACCGCAGTGTTACGCAGTTCCCCTTTGTGGTAAACGCCCATATAAGGGCCTTTGATGAGGAGCGGGCCAGGATGCTAAAGGAGGCAGGATGTGCTATAGTGAAGTTTGGAATAGAGAGCGGCAGCGAACGGATAAGAAGGGAGGTCCTCCACCGCCCGATGACCAACGCGGAGATTGAGAAGGCATTCGGACTAGCACACAAGTATGGTCTCCATACTTCTGCCTTCATCATGATTGGGCTGCCTTACGAGGGGAAAAAGGAGGTAATGGAGACCGTTGAACTTCTGGCCAGGATCAGACCAGGGCGCTTCCGCTGGTCTATCTTCTACCCATTTCCTAGAACAGAGGCCTACGAGTTGAGCCTGAAAGGAGGTTACATTGATTTCGAAAAGATGCAGAGCCTTGAGAACTTCACCGAGGCCTCCTGTCTGAATTTCGGCCAGGAACATAACCTCTTTATCTCCAAGCTCCAGCGTACCTTTCCCTGGTTCATAAACAGGTATTCATCCAACTCAATAGTTGGCCTCTACAGCACTCTGGCAAAGACCATAGAAGACATGCCTGCGGAGGCCTGGAAGGACTTCAGTGGAAAAGTATCTACCATTGATAGGGAACTTTCTATCCTTTTGAAAAAGGCCCATTTTAAACATTACGCTTTTCGTTATAATTCTTTTACAGCCGTTACATCGGATTGGGAGGGATAATGAAGCCAAAATCTATTCTCATAACTGCCCCTAATTGGGTGGGCGATGCAGTCATGGCCACCCCCGCCTTCAGGTGCGTCAGGGAGAACTTTCCAAAGGCCAAAATCTCTCTCCTCCTAAGGCCCTTTATAAAAGGGGTACTGGAAGGAGCACCATGGTTCGATGAGTGGATTGAATTTGACCCAAAGGAAAAGCACAAGCAACCCGGGAGATATCTTGCCCTCATCAGAAGACTCCGAAAGGAACAATTCGACATGGGCTTTATACTACCTAACTCCTTCAGTTCCGCCCTGGTAGCCTGGCTTGCCGGGATAAAACAAAGGGTGGGCTACATAAGAGACGCCCGCTCCTGGCTCCTCACACAGGGGGTTAAGAGATTTAAAGAAAAGGGAAGATTTCGCCCCGCCTATATGGCCGATTATTATCTCAGGCTCTGTGCCAGCGCTGGCTGTGAGATAAGCTCCGGGGAGCTAGAACTCTTCGCCTCCAAAGAAAGCATGGAGAAGATTAATAAGCTCTTCTCTAAATACAAAATATCAAAAAATAAGCCCGTATTTTTGATAAACCCAGGAGCTTCCTTCGGCTCCTCCAAGAGCTGGACCACGGCGGGTTTCGCCAGGACTGCGGAACTGCTCCACGAGGAGTTTGACTGCCATGTACTGCTGGCATCCGCTCCGCAGGAAAAGGACACAGCCTCCAAGATAGAAAAAGCCGCTAGGGGAAAGGTTCTAAACCTTACCCATGAGCGTATAACCCTGGACCTACTTAAGGCCCTGATAAAAAAGGTCTCTACACTTATCACTGTGGACTCAGGCCCAAGGCATATTGCTGTAGCCTTCAAGAAGCCAGTAGTAGTCCTTATGGGACCTACGGATCCCCGCTATACGCATACCAGCCAGGAAATCGGTAGGGTTATCCGGGAAAGGGTAGACTGTGCCCCATGCCACCTCAAAGAATGCCCCAAAGACCATCGCTGTATGGAGTGGATAAAACCAGAGAAGGTAGTGGAGGCCTGCAGGGAACTGATGGTGGAGGTAGCAGCGACGTAATTTCCTCGGGTGTGTTTAAACGTGTCCTACAAACTAAAAACTATAGATACGAACGTTCCCATTCCACACGAGGTGTTAGTATATATTGAAAACGCTATTTTGCGTTACTCAGTTGGACTAGTTGTACTGGATTCGCGAGACGATTTTTTATGCGCAGCAAGCGGTACTTTTGTGTGCCTGCGCGATTGCCCAGCAATTCTAACCGCACGCCATGTCATTGACAAAATCAAACACAATCTTGGCCTTGCATTGGGTAATTACACGCACAAGTTTATTTTGGAACGCTTTTGCTTAGAGTTTAAAAGTGCACCAAAAGGAGAAACCGAAGCGAGTGGTCCAGATTTGGGTTTGATATACATTAATGGACCAAAGGTAGACACAATTAAAGCGATAAAATCGTTTTGCAATCTCGATAGTTATGGTGATTCGATTTGCAAGGAGGCTACTATTCCAAAGACAGGAGGCTGGGCAGTCTTTGGTATTCCAGAAGAACTGAGCCAAATCGAATCTTTGCAAAAGCTGGCCGGAAGAGTCGTCCTTGCACCTGGTCCGGATTATTCCGTAAGAGATGGATACGATTATTTTGTCTTCGACTTTCGGCCAGACCCTCCTAGTTGTGTTCCATCTTCTCTTGCTGGCATGAGTGGAGGTGGTGTATGGCATGTCAGACTCCTTCAGCATCCGCACTCCAATGAAGTTTACGTTCCAAGGGATTCTGACTGGTTGACTTTATCGGGAGTGGTCTACTATCAGAGTCCAATTATTGATGGTGGAAGAAGTTTATATACACACGGGAGAAAGTCGGTCTACAAGAAGCTCTATGAGTGGGCATAATCATTAGATTCTTTAACAATGGCTGGTTTGTACTGGTCAAACAAAAAACTATCTCCTAAAAACCTGTTTCTTTACGCTGGTACTCGAATGATTCTTTGGGTCGCCTACTATCGCCAGCTCCCCCCCGTAGGATAGTACCGTCTGCCTCTCTGGTATGGTTTCCAGCGTATAGTCTGTACCCTTGGCGTGGACGTGGGGCTTGAGTTTTAATAACAAGTTATCCACGCTGGGTTCAGAAAAGCAGGTAACGTAGTCCACATCCCTAAGAGCCGCCACTATCTCCATCCTTTCAGCCTCTGGCATCAAGGGGTGAGGGGGCCCTTTAATCTTTTTTACGGAATCATCACTATTAATCGCTACCACAAGGACATCGCCCAGCGCCCTTGCCCCACGTAGGTATCTAACATGCCCTACATGCAGTATATCAAAGCACCCGTTACAGAAGACTATCCTCTTGCCCTGGGCCTTGAGTCCCTCCATGAGATTGGCCAATTGGTTGTGGTCGGTGATAATCTCAGCCATGTATTGTCTTAAATGTCATTCTGGGCGTAAGCGAAGAATCTAGACCCTTCGCTCCGCTCAGGGTGACACAAGTATGTAGCGTGCGACCTTGTGTCGCACGGTTGAAGAACGTGCCAGGCAAGTCTGCCTAAGGCGGATCTGCCTCAGGCATGGCTGGCACGCCACACCTTACTAACTGGCTAATTATGGGACGATTAAGTTCATCTCTTTCAAGACCTTTTACAGACTCAACAACATCTTCCCCAAACTTAGCAGTTCTTTCTTGCTTTTATCTCATTTCTCGATTTCTAAATCATCCAGGACCTTGCGAATCAAAGGCTTTACCTGTGGAATAACCTCTTTTATGGTCTTCCATACTAGGTCGTATTTTATACCGAAGTAGAAATGAATTAACCTATCTCTCATTCCCGCCATTTCTCTCCATGGAATGAGTGTATAGTTTTCTTTTATTGAATCTGGTACATTCTTGGCGGCTTCTCCGATGATTTCAAACTTCCTTATCACCGCGCTTGATGTTTTATCGTCTTTTTTAAAGTCCTCAAATCCCATACCTTCTACAAATTTCTCTGTCGCCTCCATCGCTTCAAAAATGTCCTTTAAATAGAGTCTATAATTTCTCATAAGTAAACTGCTTCCTTCAAGACGTCCTCCTTTAACTCCTCTCTGATGGAGTCATAGGGAACAACATCCACAGGAAGACCGAGTTTTTCTTCAAGAAATAGAGAAAGGCCAACAAAATGGAGAAGGTTTGCCCCTTCTTCAAACTCCACCAAAACATCTATATCGCTCTTGGCTCTCTCCTCCCCTCTCACAAAAGAACCAAAGAGACCTATTATCTGTGCCTTATACCTCTGCCTGGCCTCGTCACTTACTTCTTTAAGGATTTGTATTATTTCTTCCTTTTTCATACTGTCTCTAACCAAGCCTCCAGTACATCCTGCACAAACTTGCAAGCTACCACTTATTATCCTTCCTAACTCCTAAAATGGAACGGTGAGGGTAAATTGCGTAAGTCTTGCCTCCCCTGGGGATTTATTTTGGATTTTGGCCTTTGGTTTTTGGCATTTCCTTTTGTATGGCTTCCAGGAGTTCTTCCCTCGTCAGGGTGGCAGTCCCGTTCTTCATGACCACCACACCTGCGGCGTAATTGGAGAGCCTTGCTGCCTGGGAGAAATTTGCGCCGGCTGGAAGGGCCAGACCCAGAAGGGCAGTGACTGTATCACCAGCCCCCGTAACATCTGTTACTTCATTAGCGCCGCTGATAGGTATATGTTCCACCCCACCGGACTTTTCAAATAGTATCATCCCCTGGTTTCCCCTGGTAATTAGCAGTGCCTGAGGGTTTGTCCTGTCCATAAGGGCCTTGCCTATCTTCAGGAGGTCTGCTTCCCCATTTATTGATATGCCAGAAGCCGCCTCTGCCTCCTGCTCGTTAGGGGCAAGGATAGTAACGCCTGTAAAATCGCATACCCTGTATCGGGAGTCTACCACCACCGTCTTTTCTCTGGCAAAGGCCTTTACCTTATCTAACACCCGGGGAGTTAACATATCGTATCCGTAGTCAGAAACCACCCAGGCATCTACTACCCTGTTTACCTCCTCCATGTACCCCAGAATTTTATCCTCCTGTGCTGGATAAATAACAGCGCTAGGCTCCCTGTCTATCCTCACCATCTGTCGTTTGGAGGCATGGAGGTCTCCTGCAAGGAGCCTGGTCTTGCTAATAGTTCCCCTCTCTCTGCAGATAAAGATGCCGGAAGTTTCCACCCCCTGCCTCGCAAAATATACTTTTAACTGTCGGCCTGCGTCGTCCTCCCCCACCATACCAATAGGAAAAACCTTAGCTCCAAGTCTTACCATATTATTTACAGTATTGGCCCCTCCTCCAGGAACCATCTTCTCTCCCTCATACCTGACTATCACCACGGGAGCCTCCCTGGACAGCTTAAAAGGGCGTCCGTAAATATATATATCTGCAACGAGGTCGGCTATTACCCCGACCTTCATACGGGCAAAAGTATCAACTATTTTCTTATAATCGTTGAAACTATGCATTTTTCCCCTTTATCATTCTGAGTGCAAGCGAAGAAATCCCCCTTAGTCCCCCTTTTCTAAAGGGGGATTTAGGGGGATTAGAGATTCTTCGGCACCTTTGGTGCCTCAAAATGACATTTTTTTAGAAGTCTATCTATGATTTTGCCCATTATATTGCAAGCCTTAGGCTTGTCAAGGAAGGCCTCAGCCAGTAAGCAGTAGCGAGTAGGCAGTAGCCGCAACCTTTAGGTTGCGTAAATTTCACGCAGGCTATCCGCCTCAGGCGGAGCGGCTACCTAGTGCTTACTGCCTATTCCATACTCCCTACTGTTCCGCTTCACCCATATGGAACACGTTACAGTTAGTCACTAAAATCCTCCCACATCCTGCAGCTTTACAATGGCCTCCTCAATATACATCTGCAATACGACATCTGCTCGGTCATCGTATTGGGTCGGCAAACGATTTAAAAGTATAAGTTTGGCATTATGCTCAAGGGCCGTAAGGGGTATGTCTGCCACAGGATAAACTACCAGAGATGAACCAATTACGAGAAGGAGGTCGCAGCGCTTAAGTTCCTCTACTGCTTCCAGAAAGACCCCTTCAGGCAGGGGTTCTCCAAAGAGAATGATATTGGGTCTGATAATGGACTTGCACCCATCACATAAGGGGGGAATTTCGTTGTCCGCTATCTTTCTACTAATCTCTTCAAGCGTGCATTCTTTTTTACACCCTGTACATCTACCTTTCCTGAGGTTACCGTGCACTTCAAAAACTCTTTCTGACCCAGCCTTCTGATGGAGGCCGTCTATGTTCTGTGTAATGATACATCTTAGTCTCCCCATTTTCTCCAGCCTGGCCAGGAACAGGTGAGCCTTAGTGGGCTTAGCATTCAGAAAGAGCGGAAGGAGCCGCTTGCCCATTTCATAAAAACCTCTCGGGTTCTGGGCAAAACCCCACGAGGTGAATAGAAACATCGTTTCGGGGTCATTGAAAAATCCGCTCTCAGGGCTACGAAAGTCCGGTATGCCAGCCGAGGTGCTAATCCCTGCCCCTGTAAGGGCAACTATATTAAAGGCCTCTTTAATAAAGTGGGCAGCCCTTTCAATTGGCCCCTCAGTACTCAACGCCTTCCCTTGCACTGATACCTCTAGCATAAGGATGTTTTACCGCCTTTATCTCGCTGACCAGGTCAGCCATCTCTATGAGCCTTGGATGCGCGTAACGGCCCGTAAGGATGAGTTCAACGTGAGGGGATCTTTCCTCAATGAGCTTCAAGACTTCCTCTACATCCACCATTTTATAATGGATGGCACCATTGATTTCGTCCAAAATTACCATATCGTATGTTCCAGAAAGGACGGACTCCCTTGCGATTTGCCAGGCCCTTTGTGCAATATCGAAGTCTTCCTGTGTGGGCTTATTATTGACAAAATGGCCAGAACCGAACTGGAGGATGGTTAGATTGGGGATATTTTTGGCTGCCTTTATTTCTCCACTAAGGCGAGATTTTAAGAACTGTATTATGAGGACTTTCCAGCCGTGTCCCACTGCCCTCAGGGCCTGCCCTAGGGCAGCCGTCGTCTTTCCTTTACCCTCGCCGGTGTATACCTGAACTATACCTTTCCTTTCCATGGCAAAATACTAACATAATTCAAAAAAGTAGGCAACAAAAGGTCTAAAGAATACTTGAGTTTTGGGATGTTCTTGGATATTATATACCTTTTTAAAGTAGAGAAGGCTCTGCCACTACAAGACACAAAGGACACCGAGGATACATATTGCAAGGTAGCATTGTAGAAAGGGCAAAAGAGGCAAGCATTCTTCATAAGGGCCTCGGTTTTGTAGAGGCCTTTGACTTCGCTATTGAAGGGCTGGGCCAGCTAAAGAGTGAACTTAATAACCTTTGCAAGGAGGGTACTGAGGGCTTCAGCTTCCATGCCCCCGTTCCCAGGCCTGAGTACTTCCCTTTCCCTGGAGTAACCAGTTTCCTCTTGAATGAAGACCCCGCTAATAGGCAGCTTTCTTTCCGCCTCCTAGAGGATACCCTCAGGCAGGCCAGGGAATGGGGCGCTGACTATATCGTCTGCCACCTTACCTACAAGCCTACGGATACCAGGGACGAAGAAAGGGCTATGAAGCTGGCTGAGCAGGCCTGTAACCGCTTTGCAGAGATGTCACGACTTTACTGTATACCCATCAACGTAGAATTTGCCGCTTACTCCGATGCATTCAATAGGCCCAGCCAGTTTGTGGAAGTGGTGGGGCCGCACCCGGAGTTAGGTATATGTATTGATATGGGACATGCCTTTCTGGGGGCGAAGCAGTGGAACAGAAATTATCTTGAAGATATAGAGTCCTTGGCCACCTATACCAGGTCTATGCACCTCTGGAATGCAAGAAACTACGACCACTACAAAAAGCATGGCCATCTCCCCTTACACCCCTCCCAAAAACCCCATGAGGGGTGGGTGGATGTGGAGAAGGTGCTGGAAATAGTGCTCAGCGCCAATAAGGAGGTTAAGATTATATTTGAGTATCCAGCAAAAGAAGTAACTAGAGAGGTTCAAGAAGGGTTTGATTGGGTGAGGGGGATTGTGGATAGTTTTAAGGGTTCAAAGGTTTAAGAGTTTAAAAGTTTAATTTGCCAGAAAGGCCGATGAAAAAAAACTTTAAGGTATTACTAATTAACTGCAATACCATGCTTGACACCCTTATTACGGCAGGCATAGGCATCCTTGCCGCTTGCCTGAAGCGGGAAGGGATTGAAGTAAGACTCTTTGATACTACCTTCTACAAGACAAGGGAAAAGACTGGAGACGAGGTGCGGGCTTACACCCTCCAGGTAAGAAAGACGGATTTCAAGGACCTGGGCATATTCCCCGAAGAAGGCGATGTAGTGGAGGACTTTAAGAAGGAGGTAGAATCGTACAGGCCCGACCTCATTGCATTATCATGCATAGAGGTAACTTACCCCCTTGGCATAGAACTACTCAGTGCCGTAAGGCACACAAAGACTCCCACCATAGTAGGCGGTGTATATGCTACCTTTGCCCCACATATAGTAATTAGGGAGGATTGTGTAGACATGATATGCGTGGGGGAAGGAGAGCTGGCCATGGCGGAGCTTTGTAAGAAGATGAGAGCAGGTGAAGACATAACCTCCGTACAGAATATATGGATAAAGCAAAACGGAACACTGTACAAAAACCCTCTCAGGCATGCAATTGATATGAAGGAATTGCCCTTCCAGGATTGGGGCGTATACGATGAGAGGCGGTTCTGGAAGCCCATGGGGGGCAAGATCTCCGTGACAGGCACCTTTGAGATGAATAGAGGATGTCCATACAGCTGTTCCTTTTGTGTCAACTCAGGGTTCAATCAACTTTACAAAGGTCTGGGGGGTTATTACAGGGAGCAGGACATTTCCAGGTTGATAGAGGAGATGCAGGAGAAAAAAGAGGAGTATAACCTGCAGTTTGTTTACCTGGTGGCGGAAAGTTTCCTTACCACCACTCGTAAGAGGATAGAGGAATTTGTCAGGCTTTACCCTAAGGTAGGGCTCCCTTTCTGGGTAGAGGCAAGGCCTGAATCTATTACAAAAGAGTATGTAGAGCTGCTGGCCTCCGTGGGTTGTGAGGGTATCAGTGTTGGGATAGAGAGTGGGAACTATGACTTACGGAAGAAAGTCTTGGGCAGGGACATAACAAACGAAAGGATTATCAAGGCCTTTGAACTGCTTGAAGGGAGCGGAATAAGAGTAAGCGCTAACAATATCATTGGCTTTCCTACTGAGACTAGGGAAAAGATTTTTGATACAATAGAACTGAACAGGCAAATAAAGGCCAAAGGGGTAATGGTAAGTTTCTTTAGCCCTTACAGGGGTTGTACATTAAGGGAGGTTTGCGAACTGGAGAGGTATCTGAAGGAGGAAGATATTGCTAACGATTATCGCCTGGGACCTACGCTGGATATGCCCCAGCTCAGCAGTAACGAATTAGCTGGTTTGCACAAGACTTTTCCCCTGTACGTTAGATTTTCTAAGAGCGAATGGCCCTTTATCAAAGCCTGTGAAGGTAATGGCCCCGAGGCCGAAAGCCTGTATCAGGAATTGTCTAAAACTTATACAGAGAAATTCATGAAATGAAGAGCCTTCAAACTGAAGTTAATACTTTACCTCTAAAAGGTCTCAAAAGTTTAAAGCTCATCTTCCTTCTGGTAGGAATAGCAGGCTTTGCTTACCTACTTTATAGCTTAAATGCCTCAGCAGTTTACAACGACCTTTGCAAGCTGAGGTGGAAATTTCTCATAATCATGATACCTTATGCCATAGTCTTTGTCCTGGACACCTTTGGATGGAAATATGCCATAAAGAACCTGACCCCTAAGCTGAAGTTCTCGAGTCTCTTCGCCGCCAGGATGGCTGGGGAATCAATAAACTGTCTTACCCCCTCTGCCTATCTGGGTGGAGAACCTATTAAGGCTTATTTGTTAAAGACCTATAACATTTCTATGATAGACGGTATGGCCTCTGTAATAATCTCCAGGACAATAATGACCCTTGCTCAAGTAGTTTTTGTTCTTATCGGGGTTGCCATGGCCTTTTCCAGACTCAATGACACAGGCTCGCTGTGGGCCGTTGCAGGTATTACATTATTAGTGGGTATACCAGTTGCCGGAATGATGTTAGCTAGCCAGAAAAAGGGGCTTTGTACCGCCTCCTTGAATATCCTCAGAAAATTAGGGATACATATCCGGTTTCTGGAAGAAAAGGCCGACAAACTCAAAGAGTTAGATGATACAATCGCTGAGTTCTATCGTACCAACAAAAAGGGGTTCTACCTGTGCTTTCTATTTTACTTCGTGGGATGGCTAGCAGGGGTAATAGAGGTGTATCTTATACTGAAATTTATCGGAGTATCTATCGATTTCACCGGCGTATTTATCATAGAAGCCCTTTTTACAGTAGCAAGGAGCGTAGCCTCCTTTATTCCAGGCAGCCTTGGGGGACAAGAAGGAGGCGTAATCCTTACATTCCTTGCCCTTTCCCTTACTGCCCAAACGGCTATGTCCTTTTGTATTATAAGGAGGATAAGGGAGGCCATATGGGTAGGGGCAGGGCTGGCAGTCTTGGCCAAGTGGCAGGCTTGATTTAGCTTGTGCCTCTCTTTTACTTGCTAGAGAAGAGAGGAAGTCGGGTATAGACCCTGCATATTGCATTGGCTAACTTATCAGGGTCGTGCCTTAAAAGGTCCTGTTTCTCCCAGAGGACTCTACCCTTCTCTAAATCTTCAATAAGGTCGGCTTCAATTACCTTCACGAACAGGTTACGGGTCTCTGGGTCAATACACACCATACTTGCCCCCTCACGCTCGTATTTCTCTAAAACCTCTTTTTTAGGCATGCAACTATTAACAAGTACATAATCCAGGATACCCTCTCCCAGGTGTGCGATAAGTGCCTTTATATGGTCTGAGGAGTTATAGCCATCGGTCTGGCCCGGCTGAGTAACTATGTTGCAGACATATATCTTTGTAGCACTGGAGTTTTTGATAGCCTCCCTTAGCCCCTTTACCAGTATATTGGGTATAACGCTGGTGTACAGACTCCCGGGGCCTATTACGATAATATCCGCATTAGAGACTTCCTCTAGGGCCTCGGGTAGGGGTTCTACGTTATTAGCTTTGAGTAGTACCCTCTGGATGGGAGGTTTTTCTGGTTGGCGTACCTTAAATTCTCCCTCCACCATTGTGCCATCAGCCAGTTCTGCACATATATGCGTATCCTCCAGGGTAGAGGGAAGCACCTTACCACTTATTGCCAGAATTTTGCTAGCCTTTTTTATGGCAAGTTCAAAGCTACCAGTCATATCAGTTAGTGCCGTCATGAGAAGATTCCCCAGATTCATTCCTTCTAGGGAACCCCTATCAAAGCGGTACTGGAAGAGTTTGTACAGGTCTTCTTGTTGCTCTTCTGTCTCTGAGAGGGCCACCATACAGTTCCTGGCGTCTCCGGGAGGAAGTACACCATATTCTTCTCTCAGCCGTCCAGAACTCCTTCCCGAATCGGTAACAGTAACCAGGGCTGTAAGGTTTTTGCTATAGGTCTTTAGTCCCTGGAGCACCATAGGAAGACCCGTCCCTCCACCTACTGCTACTATCTTGAGCCTGTCCGTGAATTTACCTTTATTTATTAATTCCAGTATGGTGGAGATATGGTACATTTTATTTATTTTGTAATCCGGTTTTTCGCTTTCCTGTAGAGGGGCTTCTGACTTGTAGCGACCATGTAGCATCTGAATGGCATACATGCCCATATTTTTGGCTACCCTAAGTTCGGAATGAACGCGGTCTCCTACCACGGCTACCTTTCCAGGCGTAATATTATACTTTCTTAGTAACCCCCTGTAACAGTCCTCTAAAAGTAGGCCGACCTCCTGGTCGTTAATGATTATTTGGTCAAAGAAGGGGGCAATACCTAGGAGTTCTATCTTTTTCTCTTGCCTGGCATGGAGTCCTGTGGTAACGAGAAAGAGCTTGTATTTTTCCATTTTCAACTGTCTGAGAGTGGAGACCACGTCCGGGAAGGGCTGGATGTTGGAGACCTCGCTGCTATTATAAGCCCGAAGGGCAGCCTTCACCAGTTCCTGCCCCTTACCGAACATCCGTGCAATTTCATCAAACACCAGGGAAGAGGGCCCAAGTTTCTCTGCTATATTCTTCTGTAATTCATAAGCCTCTGCTTCACTTACAGGTAGCCCCTCCTCCACCATCGCCTTGGCAGCCCGCCGTCGGGAGGCCTCTACAAGTAAACCTGTGCAATCAAAAAGGGTGTCATCCAGGTCAAAGATTACTGCCTTTATTCCCATGTCGTTTCCTCGGTCAAAATTGATAATAATCTAGATTGAAAATATAGCATACTCTGTCTAAATCAACAAGAAGCATCCTAATTACTGGCCACCACATGGGGTAGCTCTATCCTATCTCCCACTTTTACATCATGCCGTTCAAACCACCCTGCCGACATCTCCAGGGCATATCGAACCCTTTCTTTAGAGACATGGCTGCTAAGAGTGAGGGGCTCCATAGACTCAATCTGCGTAATGGTACCCCCCTCGGATACGAAGGCGATGGAAATAGGTATATAGGTATCCTTCATCCAGAAAGAGAGATAATTATCCTCTGGAAATATGAAAAGCATGCCGTGATCCTCAGGAAGCCAATTTCTGTGTTTCAATCCTCGTTGACGCTCCCAGGGCGTACAGGCCAATTCCAAGGTGACTTCGCTCCCTGCCACTTTTAATTTGTAACCCTCACTATCTTCTTTAGCAGTATGCCCATAGGAAAAGAAATCCACGGCTAATAATACGGCTAATGATGTGAGTAAAAGGCCTGCAACTGCATAAGGCAGCAGCTTTTTTATATCACTCCTTAACATCATCCCTCAGAAAACCCTTACAATCTTTGCAGAAGGCGTCCGATTTTCGGTCAGTATCTGCTAAACTGTTAGAGAAGAACATAACACAACGTGGGTTTGAACAGTGCCCCAAGCCCCAGACATGACCGATTTCATGAACTGCCTCCTTAACCATCCTCTCCATCAGTATGCTACGGTCTGCTGGCATCCCATAGAATTCCTGTCTGAGACGACATAAGGATATAATGGCTATATTATCGGGCGGACGGGCCTCCCCAAAGGCAAAATTTAGATTAGAGACAAAAAGGTCCACCTCTGTTACCGCCAGGGACAGGGCTTTCACAGAGGGCCCGGCTGTCAGTAGATTCTGAAGTATCTGGGTGGAATTATACTGATTGCGCCTTGAGTCAAAGGCCGTCTTTGGAATCTTTACCGCTTCACCCACCTCCACAGTCACACCAAGTTTATCTCTCAGAGCTTGAGCCAGTTCCTTTAGAAGATCTTCTTCTACTACCCCTACGGGAATAAGGTGCACTACTTTTTTTGAAGGCCGCGCAATACTGGGAGCACCCATAACAATGCTTAGAAACAGAAAAACCAAAATGTCATTGCGAGCGAAGCGAAGTAATCTCATTGTGTGTTGCAGGGATTGCTTCGGGGCTTCGCCCCTCGTAATGACCCGCTTTTATTTTGGACTTTTCCTCGAAGGAGGATCTCAACTGACTGACCAGGTTATGGGCCCAACGTAAAGGTTCCGGAAGCCTATAACCCCTGCAACTGCTGAATACTATCTTTATGGAGGAAGATAAACTAATTTTATGCCCTTGAGAGACAAAAACTGGCTTAACTAGCTTCCTGGTTCTCACTGCCGCTCCTACACGTTTACCTTTGTAAAAGAGGTAAGAATATGACCCAGCCTCACTGCCTACGGGCCCGTACTCCCCCACAAGAACGTCCTTGGCACAGCCCACTGAGGGCTTATCAAGTAGGAGTCCCATGTGGCTGGCAAGGCCGAAACCCCTGGGATGGGCAATACCCTGCCCATCAAAAAGCAGGACGTCGGGTTCACTCTTTAGCCGGCTAAAGGCCCTCAACAAAATCGGCGCCTCTCTAAAACTAAGAAGGCCAGGAACGTAAGGAAAACTAGCCTTTGCTACAGCAAAGGACTTGTCAAGGGGTTCCATGCTGCGAAAATCAAAGACTACGATTCCGGCGTATACCTGGTTAGTTTGCTTGCTATAAGCCACGTCTGCCCCTGCTATAGTACGGGGCAACCCTTTAAATCCTTTGAGGACAAGACACTCCCTTAACCTATCCTGGAGCCTTACAGCCTCGTGATAGCTTACCCGCCAAGGGTGGAGCTTTCTAAATCTCATTAGGTAAAATCCAAATTACAAAGCCCAAATGCCAAAGTGGGGACTTTATTTGACATTTGGACTTTGGGTTTCATTTGACATTTGGATTTTGAAATTTGTCCCTGCGCCCGTTCCGCGTGGTTTTGGCTCTTACCCTCTTTAGAGACCGTCCGCCTTAAGCGGCTTAAGCTGTCCATCAACTTCTTGTACGGGAAATTCTTCCCAGGGCAAGCTGTATCATGAACCTCCTTATGCATGACAATAGAGGATAGCGGAATGTCGTATTTTTGAGACAAATAATTAACAACTCTTATCAAAGACTTAATCTGCCGCTTGGTGGGTTTATCTCCTTCTTCAAAATTCCCCACAAGACAGATACCTATACCCTGACGGTTATATATGGGGTCACCTGCATGGGCGCCGGAGAGTTGTTTCCTCCAGCGTTTACCCACCTCTATCTCTCCATCTCCAGAGCCATTTCCATTGCCTATGACGAAATGGTAGCCGAGGCCGTTTTCCCATCCCCTTACATTGCGGTGAAAGGTGTCAAACCTGGCTGCGGAGCCCTCACGAGTGGCGCTATGATGTAGCACTATGAACCGCCAGTGGTTCTCAGGAACTTCGGTTCTGCACAGGGTTTCCAAGTCGGGCTGCCTTTTCTTTAACAATAGCAGGGGAAGACTGATAGAAAGGCCAAGAACAACCAGAATAGGAAGGAGAAGAAAAAATACTATCTTCCAACGTGGAAAGAAGGATAAAGAATTTTTCTTGACCTTCCAGGACTGCTTCATCTAAAGTAAATTTCTGCCACCAAAAAATTATATAGAGGTGAAAAATACCTGTCAATTAAAAAAGGTACCCAAGCTGAAGACACGCCCATTCGTCTGTAAACGATCCTATATGCCTGGTGCATTTTTTCTAAGCCCCTGTGACCGTGAAGCACGTTGCCGCTAATCTGGTATAAGTATAGAAGTCCTTCTTTATGGCCCAGCAGTGTTTTACTAGCCATCAACACTTGTTTAAAATTGATAAAGAAAAGATTTGAAAAAATAACAATATAAAGTAAAATAATTTTGTTTTAAAGGAGACGAATTCCGTTCATATTCAACAAGGAGAAACTCTATGAAAGGATTAAAGGCACGCGATATAATGACTAGACCCGTCGTTTCAGCCCGTAAAAGCGCCCCAGCAAGAGACGTAGCCATGCAGCTCCTCTGCGGCCTCTACAGCGGCATGCCTGTCACAGATGAGAGTGGAAATGTGGAAGGAGTTGTCACTGAGCTTGACCTTCTAAAAGCTACAAGGGAAAAAAAGGAACTGACAAGGCTTACAGCGGGAGACATCATGACTAAGGATGTGGTTACCGTAGATGTAGACGACCCTGTGGAAAAAGCCCTAGACGTTCTAATGGATAAACGCTTTATACGTGTTCCAGTAGTCCAGGAAGGTAAGCTAGTTGGGGTGATTTCCCGCTGCGATATCCTCAGGTGTCTTATAGAACCAGAATTTGTGACCTACATGTAAATCCAACTGTAAAAGTAGGGGCGTATGGCCATACGCCCCTACAGCTCTGAGGAGAATATGGCAACCTTATCAGAGGCGGAAATTACCCAAGGGCTTAAAGGATTGAAGGATTGGAACCATGACGGGCAGTCCATTGTAAAGAAGTTCAAGTTCCCGGGCTTTCCTCAGGCAATAGAATTTGTCACCAAGGTGGCCAAACTGGCCGAAGAGGTCCAGCACCATCCTACCATCATTATTGCCTATAACAGGGTCACCCTGGCATTTACCACACACTCTGAAGGGGGACTCACGGAGAAAGACTTCCAGGTCGCAGGTCGCATTGAAGGCCTACTTTCTACTATAAAATGATTCACATCCTTCAGTGTATCCACCTCCTGTGTTTATCCCTCTGGGTGGGGGGTATGGCCTTTATGACCTTTGTGGCGGCACCAAGTATCTTTAAGGTACTGCCAAGAGAAAAGGCCGGGGATGTTGTGGGTGAGATATTCCCTAAGTATTTCTTATTGGAATACACCTACTGCCTACTGGTCATCCTTACTGCCCTGGCCATTTATTACAAGGAGGGCTACTGGAACAAGCCCAAGCTATATATCCTGGGCTTTATACTGATACTTTCCTTCTATAATGGTCTTTTTGTCGCCCCCAGGGCCCACGCCCTCAGGATGGAGATGAAAAAGGCAGAGAGTGAGGAGGAGAAGAAGGTGTTTTGGGAGCAATTTGTCAGGTACCATGGCCAATCTGCAACGCTAAACATTATAATCCTCGGGGCCGGCCTGACCGTAATCCTCCTCACCGCCTACTTTATGAGGGTTTAATCCTCACATTATCCCAGCATCACATAAGCCTGCAGATACTTTTAGGGGGGCACACCCTTTTACTCCCCGGGGATTTTCCCCTCTTCGCTAGGAAGGCTCTGTAATGAGAAAAGTCGGCCCTTCGAGTTTATCAAAAGGGTACTCCTCTCTGTGACCATTATGTAAATTATCAGTACTGGAACAGCCACAGGAATTATAATGAAGAGCATAAGCAGACCGACAAGGAATATGGGGAAGAAGGCAATTATTATAGGGTATATTAATAAAAAAGCACATACAGCCAGACATACCCCAAAAACCAGGATAAAGGGCAGAAGGAATATGGAGAAAAGGACGAAACAAAACTTCTTGAAACCACCCTCAACTTTAGTGTCAGAGATATATAACCCCCCAGGATACTCCTCTTCCTCCCGAGGAGGGAATACCCCCAATTCCTCTTCTTCTACTAGAACCTTCTTTGAAGGTCTTTCCCTTCCTAATTCGGGAAACTCTTCTTCTGTATGCAGTTTTTCTCCCAGCTCAGGCCCTTCTGTTTTGGGGGGATAAGCTCCAAATTCTTCTTCTAATGCCCCTTTCTCCGTTGGAGGTGCGCTAACCCCTGCTATTTCTTCAAGTTCCTCTTCACCCCTCCCGAACCAGGTCCATGGCCGCAACCAGGAAGTGCCTTTCTTCGCTGGGAATTCAGGGGCAAAGCCTATCTCCTCCTCTAAAGCCTCTTCTTCCAAAGGCTCTTCTCTATTTCCACGGAGCCATGTCCATGGAGCCCACCACGCCATGTTTTTTCTCCTTTAGAATGTGCTCTTCCACTAGGGCAATATAGGCTGGTCTCACCATACCACCCTTTTTTTCACAACAGGATAATACCCCTCTACCTTTATGCTGTCAAGCTAATCTGTCTTATTGGCAAAAGGGTTTAGCGGCCGGGACAACTACGGCTTTTCCCCCTTAATGGCACGACAGTAAAATTTATTCCCCGGAGTAACGCGGAAGGTTTTTAGCAAATGGGGCGATGGGAAGGGTAATACTAATACAGTCTTTTAGGGAATAGTGCTTTTCCCGACAAGGGCCCTTATCCTATCTGCCAATTCATTGAGTTCAGCCAGATGTTTCATGGCCCCTTCACGTTCTGACCAACGGACGTCTCTGAAGGAGCTGACGTTATTCTCAATATCCTCTATAACTCTGTCCACGGATTTTTCTAGCTCGTTAGCCATGAAACCAGTGAAGCGCTCACATAGGACATCGACCCGCTTAAACAGTTCGTTGCGGAAGGCTTTGCGCTTATTGGGAACTATTATGAAACCAACTCCTATCAAGGCAAAAGCAAGTACCATTATGGCGGCGGCAGGGGCTAGGAAGGTAAGGAGGTAACCAAACCCTCCCAGGGCTGCAAGAGCTACTCCCTCCAGGGCTAGGAAGCCAGCCAGGCCACTTTGGGCCACCACCCTCAGCCTCTCGGACTCTTTGTTTATATCAAACTCCCTGTACTCCTTGGAGTGTTCCCGAAGGAGGTATCGCAATTCATTCTTCTTGTCCTCAAAGGAAAGCCCAGCCCGTCCCTCTCCAGGCTTCTTTTCCCCCTTTTCCTCATTTTTATAGTCCAAAGCCATTTCCCAGAGGGAACGGTTATTCCTTGAGACATATTCTGCAGCATCATCTATTACCCGGTCCAAATCCTCTAGAGGGTTAGCAAGGCTGGTCATTTCTTTGCGGAATCGGTCGGCTATCTTTTCTCTGGAGAACATGGAGGTTACCAAGGCCCTTGTGGTCATGTGAAAACCAAGGAAGGTATCCAGCCTCTCTTTTAAGCGACTGAAGGCCGACTGTATCTCGCCTTTGTACTTCTGACAGTAATCCTGCATGTCTTCCTTTTTACTCTTGAGTCTGGCTTCTAGTCGCTCTATCCCCGCTATCTCGGAGTTGTAGCGTGTAATCTGGCCTTGCAACTCCTGACGCAGTTCACCAAAGACATTGGAAAGGAACTTTAAGGGGCTAAGATACTTTAGCTCCATTTTTACTTCCAGATCCAGCTTTTCGTTAATGAAATCCTCTACCTCCTCCACGTTACTCTTCTTAAGGAGTTCTTGGGATTTTGTATCTTTAGCCTTGAAGGCATCTGTACTGGACACGGTAAGAATTTTAGGCTCAAAGCCCAGGAGTTTATAGCAGTTCTTTTCAATAAAGGATATTATCTCTTTTTGTTCTTCCTCCGTCTTCAGGTCTATCTTGTTGAGGATGAACAGTACCTTGCGACCCCACTTACCTTTCAGGAGTTCAAGGAACTGACATTCGCTCTCCGTGAGGGGCTTATCGGCGGAGGTAATGAATATTACCAGCTCTGCCCTGTGGATAAAACTTGCGATAATCTTCTCATGCTCTACGAAAACAGAGTTGGTACCGGGGGTATCTATAAGGGTTATATCTTTAAGGATTTCGATAGGATAGGTGACCCTACAAAGGTTTTCCTGGATTTCTTCCACGTTATAGCCATCTCCGTGAGTTAGGATAGTTATTTTGCGAGTGGTAGGAGTTGGGCCTTCTTTTAGGATTTTCACTCCCAGGAGGGCATTAATAAAACTAGACTTGCCTGCGTTATATTCCCCCGCTACAAGAAGATAGAACGGTTCCTGTATCTGAACGGCCATTTCGCGAACCTTTAGTTCAATATCCTTATGGCCCGCACGGCTCAGGAACTTTTCTACATCCTTGAGGAGTTCGGCTACATCACTCAGGGTCCTCTTCAAATCCTTATTCTTCGTCAGGCTAATCATAAGGCTTAGTACTCACTGAAGATAGAAAAATATAAATTTTTATAATTATAATTTTTAATCCTACTCCGTCAAGAAGTTTTTTCAACTTTTGTACAAAATTCTGTCTTCAGTCCTTATCCGTCTCAGATGGATAACACTTTTAGTCTGCAAAAAAACATTGCCGTAGTTTAATTATATAAAAATAACTTACCACAGCTTAAAAGAAAGTTAAACGAACCTAGCAGGCTACCTCTATCCTGGCAAAATAAAGGTCTACTCCTTCTTTAGGGTGTTCTTCTAGTGGGATTTTTTTAAGATAAGATTCTAAGGCGTTACGTAGATTCTCCATGGCCTCTTCTTGAGTGGCTCCCTTGGCATACACCTCTGTTTCGAGACAGTGAGCTAAATAGCCCTCGCCGTCTTTTCTTATTAGGACTGTGAACTGGCGTGACATCTTTCTTTCCTTAGAATAAATTTTACCATCTCTCTTAATTTTGTGATAGGGATTTTTCAGGTATATGACATGGATTAATTTGATTACGCCAGCAATGCCAGCCCTGCCGAAGTTACACAAATTCTTCCAGCAGTTTATTAAACCTGGCCGCGTCTGAGGCTGACGGTGCACTTGGGACAGATTTCACCAGGGGCTTCTCCTTTATTGCATGTATCTGCTCTTCCATAGTAAGCCTTTTGGGATTGGTATAGATTACTCCAATAGGAATCTTACTTCCCCATTCAAGGGCCTTCTGGAAGGCGGCAACCCTATCTGTGGGGTCATAATGCTCGCCGCTTGTTACCGGGTGTGGCCCTGCCACCTCCTCCAATTTATAAACCCTCTCCTTGTACCAGGTAAAAGTATTCAGCTTGTTAAAGCTAGGACAGGGCTGGAGAACGTCTACCAGGGCGAACCCCTTGTGAAGAACTGCCCTTTTAATTAAGCCCACCAGATGCTCCTTCTCCCCAGTAAAACCTCTGGCAACAAAACTGGCATCCATGGCCACTGCTAGCGCCATAGGATTAAATGGGGCAAGGATTACCCCTTCAGGCTGCACCTTGGTAGTAAACCCTGTATCGCTTGTAGGGGAGGCCTGTCCCTTCGTTAAACCATACACCTGATTGTCATGCACTATCAGGGTTATGTCTACATTTCTGCGTATGGCATGGAGGAAGTGATTCCCGCCCTCACCGTAACAATCCCCATCCCCTGCAACAGCCACCACCGTTAGTTCATGGTTAGCCAGCTTCGCACCTGTAGCTGGTGGCAAGCTACGGCCATGGAGGCTATTGAACGTATTACACCTCATGTAATGAGGGAGCTTGCCCGCTTGGCCAATGCCAGAAACAAGGAGCACTTCATGCGGCTCCTTCCTCAAGCCCACCACGGCCTCCTGTACGGCCCTCAAAAGCATGAAATTCCCGCAGCCTGGACACCAGGCTGTTTTTCCACCTTCGTAGTCCTTCAATGTAACCATTACCAAATCCTTTTAAAAAACAATGTCAAAGCTCAAATGCCAAATCAATGTCAAAACAAAGCAAAAATCCAAATGCCAAATAGATGTAAAAACTGTTTTGACATCTGGGCTTTAACAATTGAACTTCATTTGATATTTGGATTTTGTAATTTGGATTTTCCACGATTCCTATTTCATTCCCTCTATAATATACTCCGGGCTGAAAGGAAGCCCATCAAACTTGAGTATTCTTCCCGTAACGGTCTTACCTGTCTCCCTTCGTATAAGTCTCGCTAATTGACCGGTGGCGTTATTCTCTACAACATAACACGCCCTGCTAGATTCCAGGGCGCTGGAGACCACCTCTGAGAGAAATGGCCATATTTCGCTTAAATGCATCATGCCCACCTTTTTCCCTCCGCCTGAGGTGAACTGGAGTAAGTCTACCGCCTCCCTTATCGCACCATAAGTAGAGCCCCAGCCAACCAGCAAGATTTCTGGATTGGATGCACCATAAAATCTGGGCGGGCCAATCTCCTGGGTCAGGCCTATCTGCTTCCTCATCCTCTTTAGCACCATCCTGGTTCGGAGTTCCGTATCTTCCGTAAGGTGACCTTCTTCATCGTGCTCATCACTATCCGTTACCACTGTTATACCAGGATACCCTGCAAGCGCCCTTGGGGAGATGCCAGAATCTGTAATAGCGTGCCTTTTGTAGCCTATTAACTTCTCTGTGTCCTCTGGCTGGAGGAGCTGGCCTCTGTCAATGGTGACACGTGATATGTCCAGATTATCTATTGTCCAATAGGAATCGGCCAGGTGCTGGTCACTCATGACAATAACAGGCGTCTGGTATTTCTCGGCCAGATTGAAGGCCTTTGCCACAGCGTAAAAGGCCTCCTCTGCGGTGCCAGGGGCCAAAACCGCCCTGGGGAATTCACCATGTGAGGCATGGAGTACGAACTCTAAATCGGATTGTTCCGTCCTCGTGGGTAATCCAATAGCGGGTCCGGGTCTCTGGCCCTCTACGACCACAATTGGCGTCTCCGTCATCCCCGCCAGGCCTAACCCCTCCACCATAAGACAGAAACCCCCACCCGAGGTTGCGGTCATTGCCCTTACTCCTGCGAAGGAGGCACCAATGGCCATGGTAATGGCCGCTATCTCATCTTCCGCCTGTTCTACAATCATGCCCCACTCCATTGCCTTTCCTGCCAGGTAGGTCATAACCCCTGTAGAGGGTGTCATCGGATAGGCGCTCATAAATTTGCACCCTGCGGCCAACGCCCCAAGGGGTAGGGCCTCATTGCCTGAAATTAACAACCTCCGCTTATCACTGCTTGGTCTGAGCTTCCACTGAAATTGAGCGGAACCATTCTTTTTGGTGAAGTCATACCCAGCCCTGGCCGCCTTAACATTATCCTCTGCTACAGTGCCTTTTTTACCAAAGACGTCTCTTAGAACCCCTGCCAGCGGCTCAAAGTCATATCCCAAAAGTCCCAGTGCCGCCCCTGCCGCAACAGAATTGCCATACAATCTGTTCCCACTCTCCATAGCGAACCTATCCAGAGGGACACTCAGGAGACTCGAGTGTGCCTCTGTCTTGATTTTCTCTCCATCATAGATAATTACTCCTCCCTCGTGGAGTTCCCCTTTATGAAGGTCTATTGTCTCCTTATTGAGCGCAATGAGCAGGTTTATACCGTAAGTAATAGCAAATACTGGAGAGTCCTTTATCCTTAATTCAGAAAAATTGTGCCCGCCACGGATGCGGGACTGATAGTCCTGAATGGCGAAGACGTGAAGGCCCCCCCTTGTAAAGACATGGGCTAAGGTATGATTTATAGTCTGCATCCCCTGGCCTGCCTCTCCACCTATTTTTATCTTAAGGTCTAGCGCCAATGTCCTTCCTTTTAGATAGCAACTGAGCATTCTAGCCCTTGATGGAAAGGACTGTCAATAGCAAACCCTCACTCAATACCCTGCGTCTTCCCTCTTGCCATTGGTATCCGAACGCAGTAAAATTCGTAACTTATACTATGAAGCTTGATGAAATAAAAGAAATACTGACGAAACATAAGAGTGAACTAAGGGAAAGGTTCCGGGTAAAAGAAATAGGAATTTTTGGCTCTTATGTAAGGGGAGAGCAAAGGAAAAAAAGCGATGCAGATATCCTTGTAGAATTTGAGGAGCCGATTGGACTTTTTAAATTTCTTGAACTAGAAGAATACCTTGAAGGTCTGCTTAACGTAAAAGTGGACCTTGTATCCAAAAAGGCTCTCAAACCCAGAATCGGTCAGTATATCCTTAAAGAGGTTGTGTTTATATGAGAAAACGAGCCTTCTCAGATTATTTACGGGATATCCTTAGCTCAATTGAAGAAGTTGAAGAATTTACAGCCGGCATAAGTTACGACAAATTTGTTAATGATAGAAAAACTGTTAATGCTGTGATTAGAAGCCTTGAAGTCTTGGGTGAAGCTGCGAAGAAAATACCTGAAAGGATAAGAACTAAATATCCTCAGATTCCTTGGAAGAGAATGACCGGTATGAGAGATAAACTCATTCATGAGTACTTTGGGGTTGATTTGGAAAAAGTCTGGCTGGCCGTGAAAGAAGAGTTACCACCCATCAAACCATTTTTTCTGCAACTCAAGGATGAGGTTAATAAGGCCTGAGTTTTAGATATGATTTTGTTCTGGAACCTGACTGAACCCGAAATAACTACTGTACGGAGGAAGTAATATGAACGTTCTAGGACTTCTAAACGATGTCAATACTGGGACAATTGTTTTGCCAGATTTTCAAAGAAGTTTCATCTGGGAACCTGAAGATGTCAGGGAATTACTTGTCTCTGTTTTAGGAGATTACTTTATCGGTTCGATGCTGGTGCTAGACAACCTTAAAGATGACTCTCCTTTTGCTTTGAGATTAATAGAGGGCGTTGAAAAGGTAAACACAGCTCCTCAAATGCAATCCATAGTAAAAATATTATTGGACGGTCAACAAAGAGTAACCGCTCTATTTTACGCTTTATATGAGCCTGACTTACCTTTAAAAAATAGAAAGAACCGATATCTGTTCTTCCTCGATGTGGAAATAGCCTTGAAAAAGTTGAAGAAAGAAGAGGAAAAAGAATGGGATGACTGCGTGATTGCAGTAAGTGCTAAGGACAAGAAAAGACTTAGTGAAGTCGAGAAGAATAACAATATTATCCCATTTAAAATGTTAAGAGATATTGGAAAATTAGCTCAAGAATTTAAGGATCGTCCCAGTTTTAATGAGATAATTGGGTTAGCTAATGCTTTTATGAATCGTGAGATTTATATCGTTTCCTTAGGGAGAGAAACTGACCTAGAAAGAATAGTAGAAACTTTTGAAAGGATAAATAGGACAGGCGAACCTTTATCTACGTTTGAACTTCTAACTGCAAGATTATACAAAGCCAACATAAAATTGAGAGATCTATTAGAAACGGTAAAAGGGAAATATGGTTGTTATGAATTTGTGCCACCAGAATTTATTTTGAAAGTAATTGCGTTGCTCAGAGCAAAGGCACCGAAGCGTAAGAATGTCCTCGAATTGGAACCCAAAAATTTTCAGGAAGATTGGGATAGGGCATGTGAGGCATTAGACGCGGCCTATAAGCGAATTACAGATATAAAGAATGGATACGGCGTATTAAATTTTTTGAAATGGATGCCTTATACCACTATGCTTGTTCCACTCGCATCTATTATTGATCTCTTAAAAGTTAAGAAATTAGAAACGAAAGGGAATTACGACAAAATCGATCGCTGGTATTGGACTAGTGTTCTCTTTAATCGATACGATCAAGCGTCGGATTCTGTATCAGCGTCCGATTTTAAGGTTTTAGAAGACTGGATTAGCGACAATAGTAAAGTTCCTGAGTTTATACGTAAAACGGCCCCCGATACGGTAGATTTAGATACAGACAAGCAATCCTCTGCAATATACAGGGGGATAATAAGTTTGATTGTTCTCAATGGTGCGCTAGATTTCCAAACAGGACAAGCACCACAATTTGGCAGAGAAAAAATTGAAGATGACCATATCTTTCCAAAGTCTGTTTATAAGAATAATAGCATTCTCAACAGGACCTTAATTTCTACAAATGCAAAGAAGGCAGATAAAAAACCTTCTGAGTATTTTCGACAAAAAGTGGATGAACATGGAGAGGAACAATTAAAGAGAATACTAAAATCTCACATAATACCTGAAGAGGCCTTAGATTACTTACTGAAAGACGATCTGCAAACTTTTATTGAAGCAAGAAAATCAGCAATAATTAATACTCTAAAGGATAAGTTACCATCTTTCTAACTATGGATAAGCTATTTTCATTCGCAGGTACTTATCTAGTAAGTCTGCCAGTCTCTCTGCAATCTCTTTTTTAGTCCCGGCCTCTGCCTCAAGTTTTCCACCGGAGCCGAGGATATAAGCCAGGTGTTTATCATCCGTAATATCCCTTAAATCATTAGCCACCACGATTTGTGCCCCCCATTGGCCCATAGCCTTTCGTGCTACTTCAAGAAGTTCCTCCCTCCTTTTACCCACCTCTAGCTTAAAGCCCGCCAGCAAAGCCTCCGGCCACCAGGCCCTTATCTGGTTTATTACCTTTGGAGTAGGCACTAATTTTATTGTCCATTCTACGCTAGAGGACACCTTCCCTTCTACAACCCCCTCAGGAGCGTGATCCAATACGGCCATTGCATGTACAATCACCGGGAAGTTTTGGCCCTTTAAGCCTTCCAGTTCTCTGAGAAGGTCTTCTATAGTAGTTACCTCAATAACCTTTGCACCCTTCTCAGGCATTTCACTGCCAGCCCCGTAAATGAAGGTAACCCGTGCGCCTCTCCTCAGGAACTCAGAAGCAATCTCCCTCCCCAACCGGCCGGTGGAGGTATTGCTTATGAAACGGATGGCATCAAGAGGTGCTCTGGTAGGACCTGAGGTGATGAGGATGTTTGCGCCGTTTATTTGGGCCATTTTCGGTCAAAAAATATGTTTTTTCCTGTGGCGGAGAGGGGAATGCCTACCAGAACATCCCAATCACACATCCCCATCTTCCTGGCCGCTGCTCCTATGCGGTACATGATTCTATTATCCACGTTAAGCATGGACAGGGTCTTTACGGCTGAGCCTACTGCAATGCCCAGGTCCTGGAGTCTCCAGGCGCATTGGGGGCCTTTGAATTCATCCAGCTCCATCGGAACCCTTTCTTTACAGGTATTAAACCCACATGCCCCGCAATTGAGGCCGCAGTTGGTGGCATCCTTGAGCCCTATAAGGAGTACTGCAGAGGAATTCTTTACATTATCTCCGTCCCTGTCAAAGTTGCTCCGTCCGCTCTTTTGCCCATACTCCACCATGGCCTTGGCCAGGCGAAGCATCTCCTCCCCCTCTATTATTTTTATCTTTATAAAATCTTCCCCCTTAGACTTGGGGGCAGTCCTTGCAGATAGGGCGGCCAGTTCTGCCGCAGTCCTTAAACCCGGTGTCTCTTCCAACAAAGGCTCCTTTTTACGAGTTGGGACGTCTGCAAAAGCTTAGTCGCAAGCTGAAACCTGCGCTTTAACACACCCCCACCCCCCTCTTGATAGAGGGGAGGAAAAACATGCGACCAATCTGAAGTTGCTTGCAGCTATTACTTATCACTCGCGAATTCAGTCCAATTGGAGAGGAGTTCAACCAGAAGCCTCACCCCTACACCCGTTCCCCCTTCCCTCCAGTAAGGGCCGTTTTTATCAGCCCATGCAGTGCCCGCTATGTCCAGGTGAACCCAGGGATAACCTTCCACGAATTTCTTAAGGAAGCAGGTCGCTACGATAGCCCCCGCCACCCCTGGACCGGCATTCTTCATATCTGCTATATCACTCTTCATCAGCTCATCATACTCGTCCCATAGGGGGAGCTCCCAGACCCTTTCCCGTGAGGCCTCCCCTGCCTCCTTCAACCTCTTTTTTAACTCTTCGTTATTTCCTAGCAGCCCGCTGGCAAAATTACCGAGGGCCACAACGCAAGCACCGGTAAGCGTGGCCAGGTCGATTATCGCTTTCGGCTTATAGCGCAGGGCATAGGCAAGAGCATCTGCCACAATAAGCCTCCCTTCGGCATCTGTAGTAATAATCTCCACCGTCTTTCCACCAAGGCATGTTATAATGTCCCCAGGGCGGCTAGCTGTACCACTGGGCATGTTCTCAGCCAGGGGCAGTAACCCTATAACATGGAGTGGGATTTTTAGCTTGGCTAACGCCCTGATTGTGCCCAGAACTGCGGCGGCACCAGCCATGTCACCCTTCATTTTGTCCATATCTTTCCAGGGCTTTAGAGAGATTCCACCGGAGTCAAAGGTAACACCCTTACCCACTAAAGCGATTGTATCACCCCTGCCTTTTCTACCGTATTCCAGGGTTACAAATTGAGAAGGATTACTGCTCCCCCTTCCCACACTGACAATCCCACCCATCCCTAACTTCTCCAGGGCGTCCAACCCTCTCCACGCCTTGAACTTCAGCCCTAGCTCCATAGCCATTTCTTTTGCTGTCCTGGCCAGCATCGCTGGGGTGGCCTCATTAGGCGGGAGGTTTACCAGGTCTCTGGTGAAGCAGGTGGCCTCTGAAATAATCTCACCTCTCCTTGCCCCTTCTTTTGCTGCTTCAAGCTGTTTAGCATCCTCTACAAGGAGGATTACAGACTCCAACTCCTTTTTCTCCTCCGGCTCCTCAGGATGTTTAAATCTCTCAAAACGATATAGGCCAAGAAGGGCACCTTCCACAATAGATTGAGAAGTTTTGGAAACATCATTAAGGACTGTTGGATGCAGGCTTAGGGTTAAGTCTTTCAACCCTAAATACCTTGCCTCATGGGCAGCCATGCCTGTAGCCTGGCGAAGCTTGTCAGGGGAAAACTCCTTCTCCTTGCCAAGGCCCTCCAATAGCAGTCTCTTGACAGGGACTTTACCATAAGTGTGCAAAAGATAAGACCTGTTTACGCCTGGCTTGAACTCACCCTTTTTGATGAGGCTCGAGATTGCCCCATCCAGGGCCTTATCAAGGGCCTCAGCAATAGGGCTAAGAGGAGCGTCCTCAAAAAGATACAATGCTCCTATCTCGCAGGGTTCTTTCGGCAGGGTACCCAGTTTGACCTTGATCTTAGTCTTCGCCATTTCAGGGCAAAATTATATCAGGTGCTGAAGAGCCTTTCCATTGCACATTGGGTAGGGGCACGTTGCAACGTGCCTCCTACCCCTTTACATGTGGACAAAAACATCGTAAAATCGTTGTCCATGAAACGGAAAGGGACCCATTACCCTATTGTCCTGGCCCCTGGAGTCTGTGGTTTCGACCGCAAAATAGTCTCCTACTTCCTGGGAATAGCCCATTACCTGAATAACATGGACTTTCAGGTGGTACATACCAAGAGCGTAATGGCCAGGGTGGAGCGCAGGGCAATGGTATTGAAGAATCAGATAGAGGAGTATCTGGAAAAGACCAAAGCCAGTAAGGTGAACATTATTGCCCACAGCATGGGGGGGCTAGATTCACGGTATATGATAACCAGGCTGGATATGGCAGATAAAGTCGCCTCTCTCTCTACAGTGGGAACCCCGCATCTGGGAACTTCTATTGCAGATTGGGGAAACAAAAGGTGGGGGCTGATTGCACAAGTACTTAGGGCGCTAGGATTTGATACCAAACTAATATATGACCTGACCACAGAGGGTTGCCTGCGATTTAACGAGGAGGTAGAGAACGTCCCTCAGGTGAAATACTTTACCTACAGCGGTTCCAATGATAAGCTTCGCATCTCCCCGCTCTTCTGGCCCGCTTATGATGTAATTATGAAGAAAGAAGGAGAAAACGATGGGCTAGTCTCTGTAAACTCGGCCCAATGGGGGGCAAAGGGGGTCATGTATATGGGCAACTTCAGGGCCGACCACCTTGATTTAATGGGCTGGAACCTGGGTTTGAAGCTACTCCGTTCCTTTAATGCCAAGAAGTTCTATCATCACGTGGCTGAGAATCTTAAAGAGGCGGGGCTGTAGTAGCCGCAAGCTTTAGCCTGCGTGATAGCTGGGCTTGAATAAAGGAGACAACACCATGAAAAAGAATCCTAGCTGGTTTAGCATTATTGTCAGTCTAATTCTGTTGCCTATTTATATATTGAAAATTCTGTCGGGATTGATGAAAAAGTAGTCTAATCACCAATTTAAGGGTAGCCGCAAGCTTTAGCCTGCGTGATAGCGCACTAACGCAACCTGAAGGTTGCGGCTACAAAGCAAGGAAGGAGGTTAAACCGGTGGAGGAAGAAATTATCTTTCTGGTGAGGGAATCCCCGGAGGGAGGGTACGAAGCCAGGGCTTTAGGTTACCCCATCTTCACCGAGGCAGAAACCTTTGAGGAACTCAAAGGGATGGTGAAAGACGCAGTGCAGTGCTATTTCGAAGAGACAGAAAAGCCTCGTCTCATTCGCCTGCACCTCGTAAAAGAAGAGGTTATCCCTGCTTGAAGCTGCCCCGAGATATTGGAGGCGACACTATGAAGACTTACAGGTTCTCTGTGATAATTGAAAAGGACAAGGAGGGCTATTTTGCCTTTTGTCCAGAGCTTCAAGGTTGTTACACGCAGGGAGACACCTATGAAGAAGCCGTGGAAAACATCAAGGACGCTATCCGGCTCCATGTGGAGGACAGAATAGAGGAAGGTGAAGATATTCCCCAGCCTGAATCTGTAAGTATTACCACTATGGAAGTGTCCGTATGACCGAGAAACTCCTCGGATAACTGCAAAAGAGACTATTAGGGCGTTAAAGGGGGGTGGTTTTCTTCTATCACGTCAAAGTGGGTCTCATAAAATATACAAAAACAAGGAAGGGAAAAGAGTAACTATTCCTTACCATACTGGAAAAATTCTTCACCCCAAAGTTTTGAAAAATATTCTAAAAGATGCGGACTTAACGATAGAAGAACTTAAAAAGTTAATCGGATAGCGACAGCTTTGTAAAACTGAAATCTCCAAACAAAATAATAGGTCATCATGTTTAGTTATATCTCCTCATTAAACCTCTCCATCAGCGTCCAGAAAAGAAAGCCCAGCCCGAAGTAGGAAAATAGTCCTTCTACTACGGCAATCAGCTTGCCCAGGCCGTTAGGAACAATGTCCCCGTAAACCAGGGTAGTGGCGGTGCATATAGAGAAATAAACGTAGTCCCAGGGGCGACTGATAGGACCAGAGGAGGTAACAAAATCTCCTAGTCCATATAGTAACGGAAAGATAAAGAATACCAGGGAGAACCAGAGGAGTCCAAAATGCTTCAAACCGTTAGGGCCGGTTAGCCAGCTCCATAGTGCAAGGGGGCGGGGGCCGAAGTGCCAGTAATAACCCATCTTAGCATTAGACTCCTTACCCTTCACCATTTGGGCCTCCGGAGAGCTGCCTGATTCTATAAGGGCCAACCGCAGGGCACGGTATCCCTTTACAAGACACCTGTAGCGTTCCCTGTCATCGGAAACTTTTCCATAACTCTCTTCCATATCCGCCAGGATTTTCCTATCCAGCTTACCCGACCGGTTTATGGTAGAAATCAAGACATTAACGAGTTTATCCCCTCTCTCCTTATACAGTTCTAGACCTTCTGAATCTTCCATTTGGGTGGGTTTTTATATTTTTCTGAATGCCTTGCTCTTTGTTTTTTACAATTACAACAAATTTACTAAAGATTCAATAGTTTAGTAAGCGGTTTAAAGAGGTTTGTTTGCCACGGAGGATAAAGTTGTATAGCTTTTATTGTGAGCCGAAGCCCTTGAGGAACAGCAAAGCAACTTCTAGTTAGAGATCGCTTTATCAACACAAGGAGTGCTGGCAATGGCCTGTCCGTTCCTGCGGAGCCTGGCGAGGATCTCCTGGCAGAAATCAGTCAAGGTTTCATCCCTTGCCCCCATGACCAGGATAGTATCGCCTGGCCTCGCCTCTGCTATAAGCGGGCCAAGGATATGCTTCCTTTCCCGGAAATAATAGGCATTTACTCCCCCCTTCACCAACTCCTTCACAAGCATCTGTGAGGAGATGTCCTTCTTTGCTGTCCCACCCATATAAAGTATTTCAGGCATGAAGAGGACGTCTTCCTTAGAAATTGTCTTTGAAAAGACTTCTATAAGCTCCTCCTTCATAAACTTTGTGGGACCGAAACCGTGAGGCTGATACACGACAAACACCCTTTCGCAACCCTGCTTAACTGTTTCAAGTGCAGCCCGAATCTTGTCAGGATTATGCCCAAAATCGTCTATTACTTTTATACCATGTGCCTCGCCAGCCAAGTCAAGTCTCCGCTTAATCCCCTGGAATTCTCTTAGGGCCTCAGCGGCCTTTTCCAGGGTAATAGACTCCAGACTACAAGCTGCGATTGCCGCAAGGGCGTTCATTACATTGTGGCGACCTGGAACCTTTAACTCAAAATCTACCCCCCCAACACGAAAGCCTGAACCCCAGGATTTATAAATTATTTCTGTTGCCCTTATATTGGCCTTTTCCCCAAGGCCGTAGGTAAGGGTCTCCTTGAGTGGGAGTTTAACTTTATTAAGGATAGGGCAGTCAATGTTGATAACAAGCCGACGAGAATTCTGTAAAAATATAAGAAAAAGCCCCATAAGGGCCTCTAAGGGCTTATGGTCTTTGGATATAGAAGTCACTACACCTAAACTGGGTCTATAATAGGCCAGCGTACCATCACTCTCGTCTGCCTCAATGCACATAATATCACTCTGGCCAGCCCTGAAATTGCCAGGCCGGGCTTCCGAGACATAATTTTTCATATACCCCCCAACCACCGCAGTAGGGTCCAGTCCGGCCCTATCCATAATACAGGTTATCATGCCTGTAACCGTGGTCTTGCCATTAGTCCCCGCGATTGCGATTCCGTGGCACTCGTTAAATAGGACGGCTAGCAGGCTTGCCCTCTGGATAATAGGTATACCCAGTTCCCCAGCCTTTTTAATATCTTGATTATCTTCCTCAATAGCAGAGGAAATAACTACCATACTGGTAGATTCGCTTACTCCA